>NZ_JBSOPZ010000004.1:0-292781 GCF_053763515.1 Streptomyces mabaensis | reverse complement strand
AGCGAGAGACCGAAGTGGCCTGACGTCTGGGGACGTTCGTCTGTACACAACTGGGGAGCTAAGGCCGTACGCCGACAAACCTCGCCCGTTGCGTAGATGACTGACTGCCCCGCGCCCGGAAAGCCTCCCGCTTTGAACGGGATCACTCGTACGGTGATGTGTTCCCGCGCGGACAGTTCCACGATGTGCGCGAGCTGCGCCCTCATCGTCTCGGTCCCGCCGAACTCGATCCGCAGCGCCGCCTCATGGATGATCGCGTCGACAGCGGGCGGGTCCGGCCGGTCCAGGACCTGTCTGCGGTCCATCCGGAGGGCCAGTCGCGCTTCGAGGTCGGCTTCCGCCAAGCGCGGGATGACGTGACTGAACACGGCGCGGGCGTGGTCCTCCGTCTGGAACAGACCTGGCAAGTGAATGGGAACCGCGATACGGATCTGTACGGCGTGCCACTCCAGCTCGGCGATGTCGAGCAGATCGGCCGGCAGCTGCCCCCGGTATGCCTCCCACCAGCCCTTCTCCCGGTCGCCCGCCATCGCGGCGAGCGCATCGATGAAGGCCGTGTCGGGGCAGCCGTAGTTGGCGGCGAGCGTGCGTACGCGCGCTGCACTGATGCCGGATCGGCCGGACTCCATGTTGGGGATGTTCGTTCGTGGTACGTCGAGCAGTCCGGCCGCGAACTCGGTCCCCATGCCTGCCGACATCCGCATCTTGCGCAGCTCCGCCCCCAGGCGCCGCTGGCGCGCGGTGGGTGTGCTCCTCGGCGGCATGTGCTCTCCCTTCGGGCGTGCTCCGCACAGTCTGCCCGGGCCTTTCGTGCTCGGTCCACCAAAGGCAGTGGCAATCCTTGCATGAGGTAGTACACGTACTCCTCCATGCCCTACAGTCGGTAACGCGTCACTCACGCACGGCGAGTTGGAAGTGCATCGCGCGAGCCTGCCCGCAGTCTCCTCCCCTGGGAGGGGCAGTCCCGCGTCAGGGAGACAAGCCACTGTTCGCCGCTGCGTGCGTACGAAAACGGGGCCAATTGCCGCACGTCTGAAGGGAGTTCCGCATGTCCGGAATTGTGACCTACACCCAGTGCCCGCCCTCTGACCCCGCCGCCGTGCCACTCACCCCCGGCGACCTGACCTACAGCCTCACCCTCCCCGGAACGCTTGCCAGCGCGGCCATCGCCCGCGCCGCCGCCCGAGTCGTACTCGACGCGCATGATCTGCGCGAACTGACCGACCCGGCCCTCCAGGCCGTCAGCGAACTGACGGCAACGGCCTGCCGGTTCACCGGTTCCGCCGACGTCTACCTGTCCCTCCGCTACCGGGACGACGCGCTGCGCGTGATCCTCTACGACGGACATCCCCGTCACGCCAACCCCCGCCTGGCCGCCGCCTGTGACGCCCGCCGGCGTTCGTCCCTGCGCCTGCTCGCCTGCGTGGTCCGGGCCTGTCGGGGCGAATGGGGCTTCGGCGACGCCCGCGAGCCGGGCGGTGGTACCCGTATGTGGGCCGTACTGCCACGCGCCGGGGCCGACGCCTACGGCGAGGGTGGCCGCGACCTGCGCTGAACAGCCCTGCCATTCCCAGGCGTTGGGCCCGGATTTGGGCCCGTGGGCCCATGTGCGCCAGCAAACTACCTCGCTAGTGTCGTGAGCATGTCTGGCATGGGTGGGGTTTCAGGGGTGGGTGGCGCGGGGGCGTCGGCCGGATACGGCGGCCGTGCGGCGATGCCGCGGCTGTTGGTGTGGGCGCGGGCGGGGCTGTTCGTGCAGGCGGGGCTATCCCTGCTGGGTGTGCTGGCGGTGTGGCTGGGGGTCGACGGGATGTCGGCCCGGCTGGCCGGGATGCTCGCATTTGCAATGCTGCCGGGCGTGGTCGGGCTGGTGCTGTGCCGGGCCATGTGGGAGCGGGGCCGCTGGGTGCCGTGGCTGGTGCTGGGCGTTCAGGTGTGGTGGGCCTGGCGGTCACTGGGCTTCTTGGCGGACGGTTCCTGGCGGGGTGTCACTCAGCTGTTCCTGCCGGTGGCTACCGCCTGGCTCATCACGCGTCCGCAGGTGCGAGAGTGGTTCGCTCTCGCACCTGAAGCCCGAGCCGTACGACCGGAGTTCTCGCTCCCGCACATGATGACGTGGCGGCGTGATCGGGGTCAGACGTCCACCGAGTACGTCGGGATGCTGGTCGTGGTCGTGGCGGTGATCGGCAGTCTGGTGACGGCCGGTTTCACTACCGAGATCGGCAGGTCTGTCGGGGCGGGGATCTGCCGCGCGATCGGCGCGGACTGCGGTGATGCCGGCGCGGGTGGCGACACAGGCAGTCCGCAGGCGGACGACCGGAACGACTCCGCGGACCCGCTGCCGCAGGACGAGCCAGTGCCGGGCGGCCAGGAGCCGCAGGGCGAAGCCGAGGACCAGCCCGAGCCGGAGCCGGAGCCGGAGAAGAAGGACGGCGACGATCGCAATGCCCTGGAAAAGGGGCTGGACTGGTTCGGTGATGAGGTCGTCGACCCGGTCGTGGACACCGGCAAGGAGTTCGGCGGAGGTGTCAAGGACAAGGTCGTCGAGGAGTACTACGACGGCCCCAAGCAGCTGATCGAAGGCCTGGCCGACGATCCACTTGGCACGGGCAAGAAGCTCGCGACCGGCGTGGTCAACGAGGTCAAGCGGCCCTTCGTGGAGACGTACGACGCCTGCAAGACGGCATCCGGCAGCCCCACCGCCGGGAACATGAACAGCTGCGGGTGGAAGATCGCGGGGCGGTTCTCACCCATCGGCGCGGTCGACCTGATCGTCGACGACGACGTCAAGCAGTCCGTCGCGGACGGCAACTGGGCCCGCGCGGGCGGCCAGTTCATGTACAACGGCGTCACCACGGTCCTGCCCTTCATGAAGGTCGGCAAGGGCTTCAGCCTGATCAACAAGATCGACAAGAAGCTCCCCGACGACAAGACCAAGGACAACGAAAAGCCGGACCCGGACGCCAAGGACAAGGACCGCGACCCCGCCAAGTGCCCCACCGGCGGAGCAAAGCCCAGCAGCTTCACACCGAGCAACGGCAGCACTCGCCCGTACGCCCGCACGTACCATGTACTGGCGGGCAAGACCCCGGTCCTGGTTCACAACAGCAATTGCGACTTCAAGATGGGCGTTGCTGACGAGAAGTACGACAAGCATGTCTTGGGGCTCGATGATTCCGGTAACCCCACTCGCACGCCCGATATGCCGGAATATGACACGCCTGATGGGTTTGAAAGATACGTCGCGGATGCCAAGGCTCTAATGTGCCCCGGAAATTGTCCGGCTGCTGTTCGTGAAGCTGTCCGAAGTGATGGCGTTATTATTCGAATGGACTCGCAGGGGAGGATAGGCATGAGAAACGGAAGCACCATCACGACCTACTTCCGACCGGACGATCCGCTCGCATATTTCACGAGAGAGGCAGCCCGATGACTCAAAATGGCGGCAGTTTCCGCGACGAGTTCTCTAGTTTCGTTAGGGCATCGGGTCGGTGGCGTGACACCGAGCCTGAGGCGCTTCTAGCCCGTTGGTCGACGTTCGTTGAAAATTGCGAGCAGGGTTACCAAGGTGACGCTGAGGACTACTTCAATGATCTGACCTCAAGGGATTCTCTGGAGCGAGCCATGACCGCCGTTGAGTTGCAGAAATTCCCCGAACTCACCCAACTGCGCGCGGAAGTGGAAGCGGTGGATTCGAGGTTTCGTGCACTTCTTCTCCCAGACGTTTTCCCCGGGATCTCGGAGGAATTCTGGTGGGCTCGCGGTGTGGTGAGAGCCGGGAGGAAGCGCCTAGTGGAGGACTTGCGGCGTGAATATCACGTTGAGGTGACGGAAATTAAGTAGGTCGCCGACTTCGCGCTAGCATAAGTGAAGCCCCCGCCAGATCGGATCTGACGGGGCGATGTGATGCGGAACTCGTCGCGCACGAAGGAGCTGAGTGACGGACGTAAGGCGTATCTTGGAAAGGATGGGTCGACAATCGTGATCCACGACCCGATGCACCCCGATGGCGGCACCATTTTCCGCAGAGATCCAACAACGGTTGACGAGTATTGGGATGGGCTGAATTGATGCCCGAGAAGCTTGCGTCTGCAAGCGACCTGCTTGCCCAAGACGAGATCGATCTACTGATTCGCGCACTCCTGGAGTGGGGAGGTCCTGCTCGGTGCAGCGACGAGCTGGCCGTGGCCATGGGATTTTCGGGAATGCAGGATCTCCTGGATCAGTGCCGGCGGCTCCGTGCTGCACTGAAAGAAGGTATCCCCCTGCCTCCGGCGGACTGGGCTCGCGTATTGCTCGCTACAGAAATTGTCTTCGTTAGTGATCTTGCGGGAACGGGGTTCGAGTGGTCGACAACGACAGGGATTAGTGACGAAAAGGCCATTCGTACGCTGCGTGGCATACAGCGAAAGCTGGGAAAAGTGGTTCGCCCTTACTACGGTAAGCGGCCGAGCGTATAGAGTCGCGCGTTTCCTTCTCGGTTCTAACTCATCCTTGCAGTGCGCCGATCGAAAAATGGTTCGGGGCCGATATGGGGAGGGCGTGTCGATGTCGAGGCTTCCGCAAGAGCCCGGTGAGGTCCAGGAGGAGACGGTGCGGGTGGCGCGGGCGGCCTTCCCGAAGCTCAATGAACCCCGCCGACATTTATCCGCGCTCCCGGCAGGATGGAGACATGGACCTGAACCTCCAAGGTCAAGCAGTAAGCCGTGTCTGCTTCGACGCAGCCTTCACGGTCCTTACCAGCGAGGATTGTGAGCTGCGCGTTGAGACGGACGCAGTCATTCAGGCGCCAGGCGGGGGTCAAGAACCCTTCGATCCGGAATCCCCGGGTACTGCTGCTGTCCACCTGGTGCGCCTGACGCGTGATGTGATCACCATGGCTGAGGTGGGGAACTCTGGGAATCTGGTGATTTCGTTCGATAGTGGCGCGGAATTGACTGTTGCTCCGCATGACGAATATGAAGCCTGGGGGCTTGTCGGGCCGAACGGGAGGCGTGTGACATGTATGCCAGGAGGTGAGGTTGCGCTGTGGAGTGGACTGTAATCCTCAGAGGTGAATTCTGATGGGAGGTACATCGCCGCGTGGGGAAGGTCCAGCTGCTGATCGCGTCGCGGACTTTCGGCTCATCGTCCAAGACGTCTTGCGTGCGGCCGATGCTTCGTGCGGAGTCGAGGTTCTTGAGCCAGATCTGGAACGTGCGCTCGAGGTGCTGCAGGGAAACGCTGAGCTGAGACCCCAATTTGAGTCTGAGCTCATTATCCTGATCGACTCAATCGGGGAAGGTGTCGTCGAATTGGTTTCCTTTGTGATGCATGAGTTGCGGTGGCCGGCGCTTGAGGAAGCGATCAGGCATAGGATTTCGAATCCTATGAGGAACGTCAGTGATCTTCGGCTCTACGAAGCGATGTTGGATGCACTCTCTGATTCATGGCGCGACCGCGATCTCTATGCAAGATTCAGTCAGTAGAACTGGGCACCACTGAGGAAGAAGCTGTGAGCGTACAGAGGGCCTCGGACAGTCCGGGTGGTGAGGCAGTCCATGGATGAGGTGACGCTGGGTTCCGCGGTATTCCGCATCGAGGCCGGTCGGTCTCTCGAATCGATGCCCAGTTTTGGCCTGGCCGATGTGGCTGTCGGCCCGACGCACACAGCAGATGAGCATGAAGTGCACCTGCATGAGACGTTCGGCTGCGGACACTGGATCTACTCAGGTACGGAAGAGCTGCGATTCTCCGTTCAGGATCTTGGTCTGGTCAGTGCATGGCTGGGGGTACCGGTCGACGGTGGTGATGCACACCAGCTGCTGTCGGCCTGGACCGACAGGTCGGTGATCAGGGGAAGTCTGAAAGCGGAGGCTGTTCGCCCGTTCGAGCTCCCGCATGAGGTTTCGCGCCACTTCAGCTTCGAACATGACCTGCTGGCCTGCTTCGTTGCCGATGTGAGCGCGTGCGGGGACCGAGTAGGGCTCGAGATCGCCGAGGGTCTGGAGCTGCTCTTCGCCGACGGAAGATACGCGGGCTGGCTGCTGAAAGCGCCTGAAACCGCCTTGGCGAAGGGTCCGGACCACCCGGGCGTCAGGGAGAGAGATCCTGAACTGATGGGCTGGCTCGCTGAGTTCTTTGCGCTCACCAGGGAGAGTGTGCTCGCTGACATCGAGCTGGGCGACGATACGGAAACGCTGGACGCGTTGCGTGGCCTCCTCGACAGGATCGACCTGGAGCACGATCCGCACGAGCGCCGTCAGGTGTTGCATGACGCCCTGGCCTATACGGTCGAGTGGCTGGCGGACTGACCCAAGGGCGGCGCTTCAAGGCCTACACCACCCTTGGAGGGTCCGGTTGTTGTCAGGTCCAGGGTGGGGGTTGTGCTGGTGATGGCCAATGCGTTCACCGTCGCCGCGCTGACGCCGGCCGAGTTGGTGGCAGCCCTCGCGGCGGTCCTGGGTGTGGCGCCGGCCGATGTTGATGTAGCCGATGCGAATGGCGATCAGGAAGGACGCCATTGGGACTCCCCGGTTCTGTGTACGTATGAGGTTCCGGATGGAGGTGACTTGCGCTTGATGCTGGATGTCTACGTCGCGGAGGAGCAGGCTGGAGCGCTCACCGAATCGGATGCAGCCAGGCGCTTGGCTGCATGGACGGGAAGCACGATCCTGTGGCCTGCCGCCGAGCCGTATCCGAGTGCCTACTGGGCTGTCACTCCTGTCGGCGCTGCGACGCGGGCCAGGGTCACGGCGTCAGATGGTGACGAGATGCGTTTCACCGTCGATGCCGTTGAAGCGACAGTGCCGGATCTGCCCCATGCGCGAGTCCAGCTCCTCCCAGAGATTCTGCGGTTGCACCCAGTCTCCACACCGGCGTCGCATGTCTTTCTCGCTCCGCTCCCCCCGGCGGATCCGGGTAGCGAGCAGGATCAGATCCGGGTGGCTCTTTCCTGGTGGGAACGACTGGCGCGGAGGATGGAGGACGGCTGGCCTCCGTCGGGACGCTACTCGGCAGAGATGTATGAGGAGGACTTGGCTATGAGGGACTTGTTGGAAGAGCTTGCACCCGGGATTCCTTCGAGATTCCAAGCGGGCTTCCTACGCGCCCTCAGGGACGTCGACGCCGTGTACGAAGCTCACACACTTCCGTGTCCTGACGAGACAGGGGACGGCGGGTGGTGGCGTCGACGACGGCCCCAGCTCATCACTCTTGAGGACTGAGTTGAGGAAGAAGTGCCTCGTGGCGTTCGATGGTGGAGCGGGAATGGCCGCATGCCGGCATCAAGTTCGGAACCCGTAGCTGGTGGGGACTTCAGACGATCTTGGATAGTATCCATGGCCGCCCGGCGTTGAGCTCGCACAGAGCGGTGAGGGGGTTCAGGTCGTGCCTTCGGACGGTGCAGAAGTAAACGGCGTGTCGCTACCTGCCGATTTTCTCGAGGAGTTCACTTCCGGGCTTCTCGCGATCTCGGCCGACTTCGTCGAGCAGGTCGGAAGCCGGCCCACGCTCGGAGAGCTGCTGGAGATTCTCGGCTGGGCGGCACCGGCGCAGAGCGAGTTTGTGACCGACGCGCTGGCGGTGCCGCTGAAGTTCAAAGCGAAGGCGAAGGGAAACAGGCGCTACGAGGAAGGTAGAGATTCACGTGTCGGCGAATTGAACGACTCGGTCTTCGTCGGCGCCGCCGACCTGCTGGCCTCCCTCGCCGAGAGCTCCGCCGCCGTACACCGGCAGCCAGTGTCGGCGTCGGTGTTCGCCTCAAGCGTCGCCTTGGCGCTGAAGGCATCGGCGATCCCTCTCCTGGACGCCAACAGCAAAGACGTGCTGAGCCTCGCCGTCGACCTTCCCAAACGGAAGCGAAAGCCCAGGATCGGCGACACCCTGTCCATCCCGGCCAAGGGCAGCGGATACCACCTGGCCGTAATCTTGGCGCGCAACGCCTTCGGCACTGCTCTCGGCTTGTTCCTGGGCACGTTTCCGTTGCCGAGGGTTGTAGCCGCGGACCGTGATGCTGTATTGCCCCACCCTGTCTATACGGACGAGCACCTGATCGGGTCGGGGCTCTGGAACATCGTCGGTCACAACGATGACCTGCTCGAGCTTTTCCCGGCCAAGCCTGAGATCTACCACGCGCCGGATCTGACGGTCCCTGGTGTAGAGCTCGGTGAATTCGGCGCGGCTGAGACAGCCGACGGCGAGATGCGGCTCCTCGGGGCTTACGAGGCCCGCGACGTCGGCCTCACCGACGGCACCTACCAACAAGGCTACGTGGGCGAGGAACTTCAGCGACTCCTCGACGACGGCTTTGCTGGTCCGGCTTCCGCCACTTGATTCGAGGAGGTCCGGAGGTCCTCATGGTGAAGATGGGCACGGCCGGTCGGCTGGTCGGTGGAGACGACGAGGGCCGCTCTATCCGGGTCGATCTGCTGATGGACCTTGCCGAGACTCAGGAGGAGCGGGGAGACGTCGAGGGTGTGCCCATCCGCCTGGCTGACGACCCCGGCATGGAGATCAACTGCATGGGCGAGTGCCGGGTTCTGATGCCCGCCTCGGCTCCGTCGACAAGCTTGACCAGGGTGACGTCAATCGGACCGCAGGACGAGAGGCTACGGAGGCAGGATGCGACGTGTGGTGAGGGGTTTCTGGGGACCGCGGGAGGAGTCGGCCGAGGCGCTGGCCGGACGCTGGAAGCTGACCCTGGACCGGCTTGCCGAGCTTCTCCCGGCGGCGGGTTCCGGGTCCGGGGCGGGCCAGGTGTGGACGTGGCGGCACGTCCACACGTCCGGACCCGCCACTGACTTCCGGCCTGACGAGGCGTCCCTCCTCGCCGCCCTGCGCGTGGAGCGGGCGGCCGACGGGTGGTCGGACCGTACCGGCTACGGATTGGGGCTCGTCAGCGGGGACGAACAGCGCTGGAAGATCGACATCAGCAGCCGGGCGGGCGGGGCCTCGGAGTTCCTGCTTCAGGCCATGGTGATCGGCATCGACTCGCCCGACGGTGCCGAGATCCCCGACGTCGCACTCCTCTCACTTGTCGCCGAGGCTTGGGAGCCCGACTTCGGCGATGTGACCGACGACGACATGCTCGACGCCCTGGAGGACGATGCCGGTTTCGGCCCCGATGAGCCTGCCGTCGGTTGGGTCGGCTACCTCTCGGCGGGTCGCGCGGCCCGGGTGCCGGCCGACGTGAAGGCTGCCCGCAAGGAGGTGCGCAGCGGCGGCATCCTCCTGGAGATCGCACCGCGTGGCGACGTGGACGGCGTGGTCCGCGCCAACGAGCAGCTGCGGGACGTCGGCGCGCTGGAACCGCTGCCCCGCCCGATGGGCCGGGCCGCGCTGTGACCGCCCAGGCGGGTGAGGCATTCGATACCGACCGGGCCGTGTCCCACATCGAGGCGCTGCTGTCTGAGCCCGTTCCGGTGGCCGGGTCGACGGTCAGCGAGGAGGAGGCGGTCACGGAGGGGTGGACCGTGACCAGGGGTGAGGGTTTTCTCATCGTCCCGCTCTGGGAGGGCAGGAGCCTCGTGGGTCTCCGGGATCCCGAGTGGAGCGAGGCGCTGGAGGCAGCCGAGGGGTACCTGGCCGACCTCGTACAAGAGTTGCACCGCCGGTGGGGCTCGCATCGGCGGGTGGCCATGCATGTGCCGCTCTTTCGGAAGCAGGCGGGTCAGCCCATGCCGGCGCTGTTCCAGGCGCTGTGCGACAACGACTCGTACGGGGATCTGACGGTGTGGGGGCCGGTGCCGGTGGGTGGCGAGGAAGGCGACGGCCGGTGGATCGGAGTCTCCGTTGGCCACAGTGATGGTGACGCCCCGCTCGTCATGGTCGCCGTCGTCAGCGACCGGCCGATCACCGAACTGGAGGACCAGCCGTAAGCGGTGCGCAGGACCTGCCACTCGGAGGGCCGGCCGGACCACCCCGGCGTCAGGGAGAGAGATCCTGAACTGATGGGCTGGCTCGCTGAGTTCTTTGCGCTCACCAGGGAGAGTGTGCTCGCTGACATCGAGCTGGGCGACGATACGGAAACGCTGGACGCGTTGCGTGGCCTCCTCGACAGGATCGACCTGGAGCACGATCCGCACGAGCGGCGTCAGGTGTTGCATGACGCCCTGGCCTATACGGTCGAGTGGCTGGCGGACTGACCCAGGGTCGGCGCTTCAAGGCCTACGCCATCCTTTGAGGGTCCGGTTGTTGTCAGGTCCAGGACGGAGGTAGTGCTGGTGATGGCCAATGTGTTCACCGTCGCCGAGCTGGCGCCGTCCGAGTTGGTGGCAGCCCTCGCGGCGATCGTCGGTGTGGAGCCGGCAGATGTCGATGTGGCCGATGTGAACGGCGATCAGGAGGGACGGAACTGGGACGCGGCCGTGCTCTGCGGCTACCACCTTCCTCCCGGCGGGGATTTGGCAGTGATGCTCGACATCTACATCGCGGATCGGGTGCCTGTGCAGCCGGACGAACCAGAGTTGTCCAGGCGCCTGGCGGTGTACGCCGGGACGACGGTCTTGTATCCGGCGGAGTCGCACCCCCATAGTGCGTACTGGGCCGTAACGCCTGACGGGTTGGTGACCCGGGCTCGTCTCGAGGCCTCAGACAACGACGAGCCGTCGTACACCGTGAGTGCGGTCGAGGCACCGGTACCGGATCTCCCGGGGGCGCAGGTGATGGTGCTCGAGGAGATCCTTTGGGAGGAGCGCATCGGCACGCCGGTGACTGACGCGTTCAGGGCGGCCACGTTCGAAGGTGAGCCCGGCAGTGATCAGGCTCGCACGCAGGTGGATCTGTTGCTGTGGGAGCGGCTGGTGCGGCGGCTGGAGGCGGACTGGGAGCCTTCTGGGCGCTACCGGGCCGATCTGTACGAGCAGGACCTTGAAGTGCGGGACGAGTTGGAACGGATCCGGAGACAGATCCCGACCGAGTACGCAGCAGCGTTCCACACAGCCTTGAGTCGGCTGGATGTTCTCTTCAGAGACCACACCGTGCCCGGCGGGGGCGCCGAGCCGGGAAACGGCGGCGCCTGGTGGCGACACCGCACACCGCGCCGCATTCCCTGGGGCTGGGAATAGCCGTCTCCCTGCATCCGACGTCGGCGATGGAGTACCTGAGGTTCTCGTGACGAGCGAACGGAACGCGAGCCTGGGCCAGCGTTCTGACCTGGATGTGTGAGGCAGACGTGGAAGACATCCTGTTCGGTGAGATGCCGGTGCGCGTGGTGCCTGGTGATCCAATGCCCTGCTCCGTACGACTGAGCCTTAGTGACCTGCTGGTCATCTCGGGGCCCTATCGGAGCGCGGACGACCATGAGGGGCACCTTCTGGAGACGAGTGGCGCCGGGACGTGGGTCTACGACGCCAGCGATGAACTGCGGTTCTCCTTGGACACTGGTGAGCTGGCGAGCGCCTGGTTTCAGATTCCGGGGAGCCTTGCTCCGGGCCGCGCTGATCTGGGTTCATGGCTGGGGGCCGGTCGTGTCGAGGGGCGGCCGGCAGTTGTCCCGGGCAGCAACTTTGACCTGCCGCCCGGGTCCGTGCGGTGGTGTGAGGGTTCCGGCTCGGTGCTGGTCTGTCTGACCGATGAGGGCTATTCGGGGAACGCAGCCGTCCGTTCGCGGCTGCGGATCGCGCAGGACCTCGACGTACTCATCGCCGATGGGCAGTACGCGGGTTGGCTTCTGGAGCATCCCGCCAGACATCTCGGCAACTCCTGGACGGGGCACCCGGATTTCCCCGAAGATCCCGAACTCGGCGCTTGGCTCGCGCGGTACTTCGCCCTCACCGATGACGTCGTGTTCGAGGCGATCGAAGACGGTGATGGCACACCACTCGATCGTCTCAAGGAGCTGCGGGCGGACGTCCACAGCGAGGAAGGGGACCGGCCCCGTCGCAGGATCTTCCGGGACGTGTTGGACGAGCTGATCGGCTGGCACACTCCCGCCCATGGTTGAGGCAAGGCCGGGCGGCGAGATCTCCCGCTGCCACAGCCTGGCGCGCGCGTGGAGATTGACCATGCTGGTCGCGCAGTGAGACTGGCCGCGGAGTGCTCGGTCAACGCGATGCTCTATGGCGCGGAGTACGAGATCCGACAGTAGTGCGGGGTCTTTGGACCCGCTTTTGGGCCCGTGGGCCCATGTGAGCCAGCAAACTGCCGCACTAGTGTCGTGAGCATGTCTGGCATGGGTGGGGTTTCAGGGGTGGGTGGGCGCGGGGGCGTAGGTCGGATACGGCGGCCGTGCGCCGATGCCGCGACATTTCCTTCGGAAGCGCCCTAGCGTAACGCTGTATATGCGGAAAGGGTGACGCGCTAGTGCGTGTCACGCAATTGGGGAGAGAGATATGGGTGTTGATGTCGTCCTGATGCAGGCGCATCAGCCTGGCACGAGTCCAAAGCGGCGTCAGAGGCAGCAGGTCGATGTTGTTCTAGATGGTGCAGATACATTCGCTCGACTTTGCGAAAAGAGTCAAAAGCCCATGCTCGGCAGGGTTGATCCGTACGGGACGCTCGCTCTGACGGCGGAAGATATGGCTCAGTTCATTTCCGAACTCGAGTCTCTGCGAGAGAGTGTGACTGTGGCGTCGCACAAGTCTCTACTTGAAAGCATCTGCCACCTGGCGCGGCGGTGTTTGGATGACCCGACCCTGGAGATCAGCCTCGAGGGTGACTGATGTTGATCGATTCGCCAAACACGTCCGGGTAGCGAGCTGCGCTTGCCGCTGAGGTCGTTATGCAGAGACCCCCGCTTCCGGGCTCGCCGGGAATCGATCCCCACCTTTGGCCTGACGGACGTGGCTGTCGCCCAGATGAGCATGACGTGCACCTGCATGAGATGTTCGGCTGCGGCAGTGGGGGGCTCCGGCGGTGACGTTCCGGTATGGGCGACAAGCCGCATGCGACGCACGCGGAAACCCAAGAGAGCCGAGTCATGGTGAGGATGCGAACGGTCGGTCGGCTGGTCGGTGGAGATGACGAGGGCCGCTATATCCGGGTCGATCTACCGTGGACGATTTGGGCATGGCGCCGTGCTGCGTACGTTGCCCCTTCCGAGCGACGTCCTCCCCCGGTCAGCCCACTGCCCCTCCCTCTACCCCCTTGTGCATGGGCATTCCTGGACGTGTTGTGGTGAGGAAGTGAGTTGAGAATGAAGTACCTCGTGGCGTTCGACAGCGAAGTGTGGAGACTGGCACGGCACTTGCTGGCCGCGGCGCTTGGGCGGGATTGGCCGGATGCCGACGTTCAGGTGTCGGAACCCGTCGACTCTGAGGTGCGCGACGTCGAGTGGCATCTGGTGGTTGGTGGAAGAGAGATTGAGGGTTACTCCAACGTCAACGGCCAGTGCATCTACCTCGTAGGGCCGCTCGATCTCGCTGCCCCATTTGTTGTCTGGTACCGAAAGCTCGTGCCGGAGAATGAAGAGGTCATCTTCTGTGACGATGCTTACAGCTTCGATGAAGAGGTCCGATTGGACACCACCGAGGAAGAAGTTGTAGCGATGGCTGAGGCTGCGTTCTGAGTCAAGCCTGTCAGCGCTGAGCGTACAGATGGCCGCGGAGAGGCCGAGTGGTGCGGCAGTCCATGGATGAGGTAACGCCCGTGGAGTGACATTCCACATCGAGGCGGGTCGGCCTCTCCAGTCGAGCGCGATGGACGCGATGGAGACGATCTCGAGCCAGATCTGATTCCTCGCCGCGTGGTGCTGGGGCAGGTTGCGCCGGCCGGTGTCGCGGGCCTTTCGGCTGCGCGGCCACGTCTGCTGTGTGTTGCCGGGGGTGATGGAGTGCCATCGCAGAGTTGGCCGGAACGCACATGCGTTCTCCGCACATGTGACCGACTGTATGTACTGTCTGACGCCACGCATGGGGAGTGCGGGGTCTCGTGAGTCCTGAGCGGCTCATGGGAGATGCTCTGGGGAGGGCGCAGTGCGCATGCACGGTGAGCGGTTCGGGGTACGACTCTCGGCACGTTGGCGGTCGTTGGCGGTCGGCACGCTCGTGCTGGCCTTGGCCGCCGGCACAGTGTCCGCGGAGGCAGCTTCACCGCCACCCTCGCCGTCGACCTCCGCGTCGGGCGGCGCGACCCCGTCGCCGCCGGCTTCCCCGGTGCCCAGTGTGAAACCGGCGTCGCCTGTCCCACCGAAGCCGACGGGCAGGTCCTCCAAGGCTGCCGCCGCGGGTGAGCCGACGACCAGCAACGCGGTCTATGCGTATGACGCGGTGGGCCGCCTGGTGGGCGTGACGGATCCGGCCGGGGAGACTGCCCGGTATCGCTTCGACGCGGCGGGCAACCGATTAGGCGTCGACCGGTTCGCGTCGAGTGAACTGTCCGTGTTGTCGGTTGTCCCGGTGCGGGCGGCGGCCGGTGCGAAGGTGACGCTGTCGGGTACCGGATTCTCGGCCACGGCGGCGTCCAACGCGGTGTCGTTCGGCGGCGTGGCAGGCGAAGTGGTCTCGGCCTCCCCGACACGTTTGGTGGTGACAGTTCCGGCCGGTGCCGCGCATGGCAAGGTCTCGGTCGTCGTGGGCGGGAAGAGCGTTGAGTCGCTCGAGGCGTTCACGCCCGCCTCGTCCGGACCGTCGATCTCGAAGATCGAGCCGGGTTCCGGCCAGGCCGGTACAGAGGTGAAGGCCACGGGATCAGGCTTCGCGGCGGCGGCCACGGACAACGTGGTGCGGTTCGGCGGCGGGATCGTGGCCGAGGTGGTCGGGCGTACCGATACGGCTCTGACGGTGAAGGTGCCCGCGGGAGCGGTCACCGGGCCGGTTGAAGTGGAGACCCCCGACGGACTGGCCGCCGCTGCCGCTCAGTTCCGCGTGCAGTCCGGTGGAGCCGGTGAGATCGAGTCCTCCGCCACTACGTCCGCAACAGATGAGACTCCGCCGACGCTGTCGGTCACCACTCCGGGCAACCGGGCGCAGGTGCTGTTCGACGCCGAGCAGGGTGAGGACGTCGGGCTCGGGTTCACCGGGAAAACGTTCAACCAGTCCGTGACGGCGAAGCTCTACGATCCGCAGGGCGTGCAGGTCGGCACAGGGCGTTCGTTCTCCGGTGCCGAGGCGGACTGGGAGATACGCGATCTGCCGCTCGCTGGGCGGTACTCGCTGATCATCGACCCCGGGCCGAACAACATCGGCGCGGTGACGGTGACTCTGTCGCACCCGCGGACGAGTGTGCTGGATCTCGCCGGACCGACCGCTGAGGTGCAGCTGACGCGTGCCGGTCAGGACGCGCAGTTGACCTTCCCCGGGGTGCAGGGGCAGTCGCTGAGTCTGGGCGTCGATACCGCGGGCATGACCAAGGCGACGTACGCACGGCTGTACGGCCCTGGCGGCGATGAGGTGGACAACGTCTTCGTGTCCGCCAAGCGCAAGGGATCCCTGGACGTCGACGCGCTGCCGGCGTCGGGCCAGTACACGGTGATCATTGACCCCGAAAACGGCGGCACAGGCGCGCTCAAAGTCACCGGATCGCGCTATGCGGATGCAGGAACCCTCGATCCGGCAGGCCCCGCAGTGGAGTTGGCGATCACCCGACCGGGGCAGAACGGCATCGCGCGGTTCTCGGCCGAGGCAGGACAGCGGGTGTCGCTCGGCGCGGCGAGCACGGGGCTGGGCACGTCCACCGAAGTGGAGATCCGCCGTCCGAACGGGACCCGGCTGGACTACTTCACCATGTCGGACCGCGCTCCCGAGGACTGGGACAGCGAGCCACTGCCGGAACCGGGGACGTACACGATCGTCGTCGAGCCGAATGAACTGGGCACCGGCACACTCGCTCTGACGCTGTCCCGTCCCGTAGCTGGTGTCCAACTGTCCACGACAGGGCCCTCCGGCACGGCTGCTGTCAGCCGTTCGGGCCAGAACGCGGAATGGTCCTTCCGGGCCGCGGCCGGGAACTTCCTCTCTCTGGGCCTCACCGGCAACACGTTCAGCTCGACGGTCCACGTGAGCGTCATCGCGCCCTCCGGCGCGAAGGTCGTGGACGAGAGGTACGTTTCCGCCGGCGCCGCCGGCACGATCGGCTTGCCCGATCTGGGGGAGACCGGCTCCTACCTGGTGATCGTGGACCCGAACGAGGGGAAGACAGGGACGCTGGCACTGACGCTGTCCGCCGATGTGCTTGCACCGGTATCCGCCGACGGCGCCGAAGTACCGGTCTCTGTGGGGCGGGCCGGACAGCGGGTGCGGGCCCGCTTCACTGCTGCGGACACCGTGTCACTCGGCGTCGCGGTGACCGCGAACACCGTGCCGCAGGCCACGGACATCCGCCTGGTCGGTCCGGGCGGCGGGGTGGGCACCTACGTCGGAAACGTGTCCAAAAACTCGGCAGAGGCGAAGTACCTGAACGGACTGACGCCGGGCGCCACCTACACACTGCTGTTCGAGCCCGACAAAGCAGCGACCGGCGGCATGACGCTGTGGCTGTCGAAGCCGGTCCTGGCAGGGGCGTTGTCGGTGAGCGCACCGACAGCACAAGGTCAGATCACCCGTCCCGGTCAGCAACTGGAGTTCACCGTCAACGTGTCGGCGGGCGACGGAGTCGCTGTCGACTTCACGGGCACCACGCTGGCCGGTCTGTCGCGTCTCTTCCACCGCGCACCCGGCGCCGCGGGCGAGGAGCAGATCGACACCCTGAGCAGCCAGGCTTTGGACGCCGACTTGAGGGCCCCGCTTGCCGCGGGCTCGCACCGCCTCTCCATACGGCCCATGGACGCGACCACCGGACGCACCAACGCGTCCCTCGTGCCGGACATCGACGGTGGAAACCTTGAGGTGGGAGGCGCTCAGCGGGCCGCCACCATCATCACCGCCGGACAGAACGCCCACTACACCTTCACCGGTACCAAGGGCCAGAAGCTGACGGTCGGGCTGAAGACACCGCCGTACGACTGGTCGCTCTCCGTCTTCGGACCGGACGGCAAGTGGCTCGTCGACTCGCGGTACATGACCTCCGCCAAACTGGCCGACGTTCTTCCCGTCCTTCCTGCCGCCGGTGTCTACACATTGGTGGTGAACCCGCAGTCCCGCAGGACAGGCACGTACACGCTGGGCGTATCGGCCACGGCCGCCGCTGCGACCACGGCCGCCGCTGCGGCCACAGCCAGCAGCCCGCATCCGCAGACCACGGAGAATGCGCCGGCAGCCAAAGCTCCGGCCGGCCTGGTGCCCTCGGGTGCGGATGCGTGGCAGCCGGGGAAGGTCAACCTGTCCGGCCAGGACTGGATCACGGCCCGCGGCCGTGCCCCGAAGGCCCCCGCCCAGTTGCGGGCTCCGCCGGGAACGACTGCGCTGACCGGGCGCGTACTGAAACTCGACGGAAAACCCCTGCCCAAGGTCACCGTCCGGGCCGGGAAGAAGTCGGCACGCACGGATGCCCAGGGCCGGTTCCTGCTCCCCGGAATCAGCGCGGACGCCACCACCCTGGTGGTGGACGGCGCGAGTGCGAACAGCAAGCAGCGGCAGTACGGCCGGTTCGACATCCGCATCACGCCGAAGGCCGGCACATCGGTGGACGTCGGATTCCCGGTGTGGATGACCCCGCTGGACACCAAGCACACCGTGAGGTTCGCCGCCCCCGCGAAGACCGAGGTGGTGCTGAAGACCCCGAAGATCCCGGGCCTCGAGGTACGTATTCCCAAGGGCTCCGTGGTTCGTGACGAGCAGGGAAAGCCCGTCACAGAGCTGGGGATCACGGCGATTCCGATCGACCGGCCACCTTTCCCGCTGCCGAAGAACAGCGTGGTGCCCGTCTACTTCACCGTGCAGCCCGGCGGCACCTACGTGTTCCCCAAGGGCGCGCAGGTCATCTACCCCAACTACACCCGCGAAGCCCCTGGCACCCGGGTCGAGTTCATGGACTACGACCCGAAGAAGAAGGGCTGGTACGTCTACGGCTACGGCAAGGTGTCCGCCGATGGCCGCCAGGTTGTCCCGGACGCGAAGACCCGCGTGTGGGCCTTCCACGGGGCGATGTTCAACGTCTCCGATCTCGTGCCCTGGGACGTGCCGTGGCTGAAGGACACCCTCGACTGGCTCTCCGGCGACCCGGTCGAGCTGGGCACCGGCCTGCTCACCGACTCGCGCACCGACCTGGCTGTCGCTGATGCACGCGGATCGGCCGAGGTCACCCGTACGTACTGGCAGGGCGACACCCGCACGAGGGCCTTCGGCATCGGGCGTGATCTCTCGTACAACGCGTTCCTGCACTCGAAGCAGCAGTACAAGGAAGTCGACCTGTACCTGCCGGGCGGCGCGAAGCTCCACTACGTACGGACGTCACCGGGGACCAGCTTCAACGATGCGGTCTTCGAACCCCTCGACACACCTTCCGAGTTCCATGGGTCGAAGATCGTCAACGGAGACGGCGAGTGGGAGCTGCGCTTCCGTGACGGCACGGTCTGGATCTTCCCGCAGTACGCGGCGCTGAAGGAGATCCGCGACCGGCACGGCAACACGGTCAGGCTGACCCGGCTGAACGGCAAGAAGGGCGAGATCACCCGCATCACCACGCCCGGTGGCCGCTGGATCAGCCTGGCCTACGACGCCCAGCACCGGGTGCGTGAAGCACGCGACAACACCGGCCGCACCACGACCTACACCTACGACAGTGCAGGCCGTCTGGAGACGGTGACCGACCCGGCGGGCAAGGTCAGCCGCTATACGTACGACGGCACCACCCACCGCATCAAGACCGCCGTCGACGCCCGCGGCATCACCTACATGACCAACACGTTCGACACGGACGGGCGGGTCAGGGAACAGATCCTCACCGAAGGCGCCAAGTACACCTTCGGCTACACGAAGAACGGCGCGGGAAAGATCACTGCCTCGGAGGTGACCGAGCCCGGCGGTGCGGTGCGGCGAGTCGAGTTCGATGCCGGCGGCTATGGCGTCTCCGACACCCAGGCCTATGGATCACCGCTGGCCCGCAAGACCATCTACCAGCGAGGTGCCTACCACCGCATCGATGCGGTCACGGACCCGTACGGCCGGCGGACCGAGCTGACTTACGACACCAACGGGAACATCACCTCCACCCAGGAGCTCGCGGGCACCGCGAACGCCCGCAGCTCGGGCACGGTCACATACGACGGCCCCTTCGACCAGCCGACCAAGGCGACCGACCCGCTGGGCAACAGCACCACCTTCGGCTACGACCCGTCCGGCAACCTGCACACGGTCACCGACCCGGAAGGCCGCACCACCAGGCTCAGCCACACCGCCGACGGACAGATCAAGACGGTCAGCGACGCCTCCGGGGCGGTCAGCGAGTACATCTACCGGCACGGCGAACGGGCGTCGGCAAGGGACGCCGAGGGCCGCACCTCCGGCCAGTTCAGGGACGCGGCGGGTCGCCTGACCGTGCTGACGGACCCGGCCGGTTCGGTCACCACCATCGCCTACGACAAGCTCAACCAGACCAGGCGCACCCTCGACCCGCTGGGCCAGTCGATCAGCTTCGACTACGACGACAACGGCAACCTCACCACACTCACCGACGCCCGCAGCAACACCACCACCTGGGCTTACGACCAGGCCGACCGGCCCAGGACGGCGACCGACCCGCTCGGTGCGCAGGCGAGCTTCGCGTACGACGCGGCCGGCCGGATCACGCAGGCCATCAGCCGCTCCGGGCAGGCGGCCACCGCCGAGTACGACCTGCTCGGGCGGCCGAAGAACGCCAAGCACGGCGTCAACACCCTGGGCCAGGCCGAGTCGACGGCCACCTACGCCTACGACGGCGTCGACCTCCTGGCGAAGATCACGGACACCCAGGCGGGTACCCAGGCCTTTACCTACGATGCCTTCGACCGGATCCGCTCGACCACCGGCCCGACCGGCACGGTCGGTTACGACTACGACAACCTGGACCGCCGCAAGGTAATGACCGCGGCCGGAGTCACCACCACCTACGGCTACGACAAGTCCTCCACCCTCACCTCGGTCAGCGCCGGCCCGGACACCGTCACGTTCGGGCTCGACCGGGTCGGCCGTGAGAAGACCGCCACCCTGCCTGGCGGCTTCACCCGAAGCACCGGCTACGACAAGACCGGCACGCTCACATCGATCGCCTACACCCGCGGTGCCGGCACGGTCGGCGACCTCACCTACAGCCGCGACATCCGCGGCCTGCAGACCGGCCTGACCGGCAGCCTCGCCAACGTCGCCCTGCCCGCGGCTGAATCCGGCGCCACCTTCGACAAGGACAACCGCCTCACGCAACTCGGCGGCCGCTCCTTCACCTACGACAGCGACGGCCGGCTCAAGACCGACGGCATCCGCGACTACACCTGGAACGCCCGGGGCCGGCTCACCGGACTCACCGAAGCCGGCCGGCCCTCGTCCTTCACCTATGACCCATTCGGCGGCCGCAGCGGCAAGACCATCGGCGGCACCGCCAACAGGTTCCTCACGGACGGCTCCAACCCCCTCGTCGAGCAGAACGGACTCGGCGAAACCACCGCCACAGTCACGACCTCGGGGCTGGACCGCTTCCTCACCCGCACCGAGGCCGGCAAGACCCAGATCTACCTCACCGATGCCCTGGGCACCGTCGTCGGCCTCGCCGATGCGGACGGCTCCATCGCCACACGCTACGCGTACGACCCCAACGGCCGGGCCACGGCCAGCGGTGCCACGTCATCGAACCCGTACACCTTCACGGGCCGGGAAGACGACGGAACCGGCCTGCTCTACTACCGCAACCGCTACTACGACCCCGCCACGGGCCGCTTCATCAGCCAGGACCCCATCGGCCACGCCGGCGGGCCCAACCTCTACCAGTACGCGCTGTCGTCCCCAACGACCTACACCGACCCTTCGGGCAACAGCCCGTTGATCGCCGGCTGCCTGGCGGGAGGCCTCACCGACGGCCTCATTGACTGGGGCTTCCAACGCCTTTCCGGTCGCAAGGTCAACTGGGGCCAGGTCGGCAGTGCCGCTGCCATGGGATGCGCCTTCGGAATGGTCGGAGCAGGCATCGGCGCGAAGTTGGGCGCAGGCGGTATGTGCAAGTCGCCGAACAGCTTCACCGGTGACACCCCGGTGATGATGGCCGACGGCACACGCAAGCCGATCAAGGACGTCAACGTAGGTGACAAGGTCGTCGCCGCCGACCCGGAAACCGGCGAGAGCGGCCCCCGCGAGGTCACCGCTCTCATCAAGGGCAGCGGCGACAAGCAGCTCGTCGACATCACCATCAAGCCCGGCGGCCCGGAGACCACCGCAACAGAAAGGCTCACCGCTACCAACGGCCACCCGTTCTGGGTCCCTTCACTCCGTAAGTGGGTCGACGCGGGCGAACTCCAGCCCACCCAGTGGCTCCGGACGAGCGCCGGCACATGGGTTCAGATCACAGCAGTACAACAGCGCACGGAATCAACGACGGTCTACAACCTCACGGTCGCCGACCTCCACACGTACTATGTGCTGGCGGGTGCCACGCCGGTCCTGGTTCACAACTGTGGCGGTGCCCTGAAGGGCGCTCAGCAAGTCGCTGATGCGTCAGCATCCATTCGCCCGTCCGCGTCAAGGCCGGCGGTTGCGGAAGCGATTCAGCTGTCGAGTGGGCGGGTCATAGCGAGTGCCAGTGTTCGCGGGGCGAAGGTTCGCATGCACCCGGCCGTTCAGGCAGTCCTCAATACGGTCGCTCCTGGCGCACGCGGTGTCGGCCATGGGCAATGCGGGATGGCTGTATGCCTCTCACAGGCACTCTTTAGTGGAGAGAGCCCAATAGGCGCCGATGCGGCAGCGGTCTTGATCAGAGGCGACGTTGGACATCCCAAGCATGGGTTCCCGGTAGGCCCGTGTAATAGCTGCAAGGCTCTTTCTGAGCACTTCAACCTCAACTTCTTGACAGGTGGCTAGGGTGAGTGAGCTATCCGAAGAGGCGGAGCGGGCACTAAGGCTCGCGGGTTGGTCGCCTGGTCGGTGCGTTGATACATCGGCCTGGCGTGCCCGACTAGAGGGCTCCGGATTCGTCATGCACGAGGCGGCCGAGGGCTTCCTCTCTGAATTCGGTGGTCTGTCTTTCGAGTACGGTGGTGACGGGATTTCACGGGCGCGAGAATCCTTCGAATTTGATCCGCTACTCGGACTCGGCGAGGATGACAGGTTCGGCGAGTGGGGTGAATTGATCGGGCGGAGGCTGTTCCCGATTGGTGAGCTTGATCAGGGACGGTATTTCCTTGGTCTCGACGAAGCGGCGACGATCTACCTTGTGGCCGATTGGCTGGGGCAGTTTGGTGTCGGACTCGACGGGATGGAGAGTCTCATTCTGGGCGTCGCGCCACAAGTGCTCTACGATTGCTATCCGAAACCTTGATTGCCGGATTAGGCTCGAGCGTGCACGATTTACCGAGTTTGACGGAACGGTTGCAGCCAGAATCCCGCAGGCTCGAATTCCGGCGGGCTCGCGCTGAGGCTCCTGCGGGCGAGCAAGGGTCGTTGTCACGGATGCAGGCGGCCTGGCAGGTTCCTACGGGTGAGACGCCGAGGTCGAAGCGTCGGCGTGAGGGTCCGAGAGTTCCAGAACGCGATTGGGGTGGTCATGCTCAGGCGGCGTACGTTGCTGGGGGCGTCCTCCGCGGCAGTGGTTCTCGGTGGAGGGGGGTACGTCGCGGCTCACTCCGGGATCTTGACGGGAGCGGGCGGCGCCAGTAATGCCCCGGACTGCATTCGCGGGGTCTTACCTGCGCCGCATGCTCGCTTGGTTGCCTTGGATCTCATGGACGGCTCAGCGCGCGAGAGTGCAGAACTCCGTAGCCTGCTGAAGGGTGTGGACAGGGCGCGAGGCTCTGGGGCGAGCGTCTGGATCGGTCTGGGAGCCGATTTATTGCCGCGTGCCGTCGAAGTGCCACGGCAGTTGAAGACCATGCCGCTGTTCGCCGGGGACGTCCTGGACCCCGCTCAGTCGCATGGTCACGTGCTGGTTCAGATTGCGGGGCGGACCGAGGCTGTCGTCCAGGCGGCCTGGGAGCACGTGGTGAAGACGGCTCCAGGGTGGCGGATCCGGTGGCAGATTGACGGGTTCCGGTCCGAGAACCGGGTCGAGGGTGGCGCCGGGCTGACGCGAAATCCGTTCCATTTCACCGAGGGATTCGGCAATCCGGGCAGTGAGCGGGAGCTCGCAAACCGGGCGCTGGTGCGGGCCGGTCAGGGGGAGCCGGAGTGGGCGGTCGGCGGGAGTTATCAGGTGGTGCGGATTGTCCGGCTGGCGACCGAGCTGTGGGACAGAGACTCCCTGCACGAACAGGAGCGGATCGTCGGGCGCCGCCGCGACGGGCGGTGGCTGGATGGCACACCTGTCGGTGAGAAGCCGAACCTCACGGCCGACCCCACGGGGAAGCTGACACCACTGGATTCGCACGTGCGACTGGCGGCTCCCGACCGGCGCAATCCGCCGCCGATCGTGCGGCGCAGCTACAGCTACGACCGCGGCGACGGCGACACCGGGCTCATCTTCTCCTGCTTCCAACGGGACTTGGAACAAGGCTTCGAGGACGTGCAGAAGCGACTGCAACACGAGGCCATGGCCAAATACCTCCTCACCACCGGTGGCGGGTACTTCTTCGTACCGCCGGCCGACGGGACCTGGATCGCGGCCATGTTCTCGGAGTGAGCCGAGCGAGCAAGAATGCTCCGTCTGGGACCGGCTGTTGGGTCCGACGAACATCAACTTTGGGCCCTGGGGCCCATGCCATAGGACCCGGTTCGCACTAGCGTACGTGGCAGGTCTGGTACGTGGGGGGAACAAGTGAGTACGGGTTCGCTGGGCAGCTCGGCTGCGGGTGGGGCGAGTTGGACGCCGTGGGTACCGGGGGAAGGCCGCCGGGAACTGCCGCGGACCGTACAGGCGGCGCAGGTGCTGCTGTACGCGCAGTTCGGCATGACGCTCCTCTACGTCCTGACGGTGCTGGCCATGGTGCCGTACTACAGCGGCGAGTTGTTCGGGCTGCTGGTCTACGACTCGCTGCCCGCCGTCCTGGGAGTGTTTCTGGCCCGCCGGGCCTGGTCCGGCGGCCGGTACATCAACTGGGCACTGATCGCGGCTGCGGCCCTCGTCGGGTTGCAGGCGATCGGATCCCTGCGGTACGGCGATGCGCGCGGCCTGACACAGCTGCTGCTGCCGGTGGCAGTGATCGTGCTGCTGTGCCGCCCGGCATCCAGGGAGTGGTTCGCCCTCCCGCTGGACAAGCGGTCGGAACCACGGCCGTTCAGCCTCGCCCGCATGATGCGGTGGCGGCCCCGGGACGAGGGGCAGACCGCCGTGGAGTACATCGGCCTGCTCGTGGTCGTGGTGGCCGTCATCGGGGGCCTGGTGGTGTCCGGGATCGGTACGGAGATCACTTCGAAAATCAGCTCGGCGATCTGCTCCATCGGGGGCGGCGGTGACTGCGACGGCGCGGACGACGGTACGGCTCCGGTGGCCGGTGGAGACCCGGAGGGCGGTACGGAGCCGGAAGGCGGCACCGGAGACCCGGACGGCGGGGAGAGCGGGGATGCTCCGGCCGGCGGGGATGCTCCGGCCGGCGGGGACGCTCCGGCCGGTGGTGACAGCCCGGACGGCGGCCCCGGTGATGAAGTGCAGGGCGGAGATTCGCCCGCGGCGGGTGGCGACGACGACTACACCACCCAGGACGGCTATGGGGACGGGCCCGTCCAGCTCGCGCCCGGGCCGATGGACGATCTCGGCTCCGAGCTGGACGAGTGGCAGAACGACCAGGAGCGGAACGACAAGACCTTCGGTGACCACTTCCGCGGCTTCTTCGTGGCGCCCGCGAAGAGTTTCGTCAAGGGCACAAGGGACTTCGTCAAGGACCCGGTCGGCGAGGTCAAAGCCGGCCTGGTGGGCCTCAAGGACTACTCCTCGGACTGGTTCTCGGAACGCGGCGACCGGATCTCCGGTGCGTGGAACGACGGGAATCCGCTGGAGGCCGGCTTCGAGGTCGTCAGTACCCCCTTCAGCTTCGTCAGCGATCTCGCGGTCAACACCGTCGTCGACAAGGAGAACTTCGACAAGGGGAACTGGGGCGCGGGGCTTGGCAACACGGTCCTGAACGTCGTCGGCATTTTCAGCCCGAAGTCGATCAAGAACCTCAAGAACCTGCCGAAGAAGCCCAAGGGCGCCGAGGCTGCCGGCGACGCGGCCGAGCGCGCCCGCAAGGCGGCGGAGGACGGCAACCTCGACGAGGCGATCAAGCACGCCGACGAGGCGCAGAAGCACGCGGACGAGGCCCGTAAGAAGGCGGAGAAGGCCGGCTGCACCATCGCGATGGGCCCGCGCATCCCGTACGGGGAGCAGCAGGCGCCGCGCGGCAGCCTCGGCGTGTCCGGTTCAGGCCGCGGTGACCTGGCGGCTTCGCCGGGCGTGCTCGCCTTCGTGGTGGCCGAAAAGAAGTGCGGCGACGACGATGCCGCCGCCGACGCACGCGATGCGCAGCAGCAGGCACTGGACGCGCGCGCCGACGTGCTCCGCCTCGCCATGGAGGAAGCCACGAAGGATCGCGTCCACGTACAGCCGGACCTGCTGGACAACCTTCTGAAGAAGGCGAAGGACGATCCGGACCCGAACAAGAAGGAGATCGGCAAGAAGGATGCCGCTGACGCCATCGACGAGCTCACCGACCTTCTGCAGCAGAAGAACGTCGACCCGCTGAGCCGTCAGCAGCTGGCGCAGAACGCGCTGAACTCGACGAACAAGGACAAGCTGGCCGAGAACATGGCCGAAGCCAATGTCACCCGTCGGGTTGCGAAGAACGAAGCCGCGGAAGGCAGCATCGTCTACTCGGGCGTGGGCGACGAGAAGAAGAACCGTTCCAAGCTGCCCGACGGAAACGGCGGCGAGATCGATGTCACCGGGATTCCGGAAGTCGATGTCGTCTACCGGGGCAAGGACGGCAAGACCCATGTGGTGGAGGTCAAGAACAGGGGGCAGGCGACCACCCAGTACTCCTTCCCCAAGCAGGTCGAGCGGCTCGGCGATTGGCAGAAGAAGAACCCCGGCCGGCAGGCACGCTACGAGATCGAGTCCAACGACAACTGGCACCAGGTCTTCGACCAGTTCCAGTACAAGCCGCAGAACAAGACGGACAAGGCGGCCAAGAAGCCGAAGGAGCGGCCGCCGGGCAACCCGGCGTCCGAGATGGCGAGGCACGACGTCGGGGTGCGCATCGCCGGCCAGGATGTATCGCCGTCGCAGCTCAAGAAGATGGAAGCCGCGTGGAACGCCAAGTCCGACACGGAGAAGTACGAAGCCCGGATGACCGGCAAGATGAAGGATCCGAAGACGGCCATGGAGTACCTGGGCGTTTCATGACGAGCGATCGGAACACGACCATGGGCGAGCGTGCTGATCTGGACGCCCTGGGAGCGGCGCTCGACGCCCTGCCGCCGCCGCGGTTCGTCTGGACGGATGAGCTGCATGACCTCTACGAGCGATCCGAGCACGAGTCGGATCTGCCGCTCACGGATGAGCAGAGGGAGGTGTTCGCAGGGCAGCGGCGCCGGGAGCAGTTGTCCTCAGCTGCTCATGAGCTGCTGCGGTCCCTGGAGGAGCAGGCGGAGAAGGGCGGTCTGCAGTCCGCCGCCGTACGTGCCGAGGCGGTCCGATTGGCGGAGCGCTGTGCGCGGGCCGGCCTCGGGGCGTCGGATACGGCGGTGCACTTGCTGTATGCGCTGGGCGCGCCGGCCGGTGAACAGGCCCTGATGCGTCTGGTGCGCGACGAGTCGGTGTCCGAGGACCAGAGGCTCAGGGCGCGTGAGTATCTGATCCGGCTGCGCCGTGCGGGTTACCGTGCCTCCGCGGAGGAGTCCGCGGAGGGCGAGGAGCCGCTGCTGCCTGCCGTGGTGAGGGAGATGCCTGAAGCCTGGGGGCTGGGCTTCAACTGGTACGACGCGGTTCCCGTGACCCGGGAGAACGTCGACCGCGCGCGGGCGGTGCTCGAGGCGCTGCTGCCTGCCGAACGGCTTACGTGGCCCGAGCCGCCGCCCCGGTGGGAAGGTGACTGGGACGAAGACGCGTTTGAGCGGCCGGAGTGGCTTGAGATCCGTATCGTGCTGAATGAGCTGATGCCTTACGCACGCCTGGTTACCCGGGAGCGGATGGCTGAGTTGCAGCGCGAGTGTGAGCTGGTGGGTCTGGACGCGGGTCTGGACGCCGGTTCCGAGGACTTCGTCGAGCGGTGGATCGTACGGATCAGGGCGTGGATCTCCGGAGAAGCCCTTGACTGGGTCGGTCGCTATGGCCGTGGGCGGCTGGATGAGATCACGCCATGGGCGATGGACCTCGCCGAGCTGTATGTGCAACGCGACGCCGCCGCGGAAGAGGCGGTGGGGATGCTCCGGCTGACGAACGAGGAACCGCGCAGTCGCGAGGTCTCGACCCGCCTCGCGGCCGATGAGTCGCTGCGGCCCGAGGTCCGGATGCTGGCCACGAACGCCCTGAGGTAGGGCGGCGCGCATCCAGCCGAACTGGGCCCAGAGCCTGCGGCTTTGGGTCCTGGGGCCCATGACGGGTCCGTCGGCCTCGAAGTAGCGTTCGGATCATGTCTGTAACGGGTGGCGGATTCACGGGAGTTGGGCTGCAGGGCGCGTACGGGGGTTCGGGCGCCGCCCAGGTGCCGCCCGTGTACGGGTCCGGCAGGCGGCCGAGGCCACGGCCGTTGCGGGTGGCGTTGGTCCTGGTTCGCGTGCTGTTCGGGTTCACGGTGCTGGGCGCGTTCGGGGTGCTGCTTGCGGCGTCGTCGGTGGATGCGGTGGACGGCGAGCTGCTTGGGCTGCTGCTGTACGCGGCTGCGCCCGGGGTGGCCGGGTTCGTACTCTCCCTGCGGGTGTGGCTGGGCGGAGTGTGGGTCTGGCGGGGCCTGCTGGGTGTTCAGGGCTGGCTGATCCTCGGGGCGTTGCGGATCCTGGGGGAGGGCGATGGCCGTGGTGTGACGCAGCTGGTGCTGCCGGTCGTCATCATCGTGCTGCTGTGCCGGCGGCCGGTGCGTGAGTGGTTCCTGCTCGAGGAGCGTGAGCGGGAGGAGTGGCGGCCGTTCAGCCTCTCCCGGATGATCCGGTGGCGTCGTGACGGCGGTCAGACGTCGGTCGAGTACATCGGACTGCTGGTTGTGGTGATCCTGGTGATCGCCGGTCTGGTGACGGCCGGGTTCACGTCCGAGATCGGTAAGACGGCGGGATCGAAGATCTGTGAGGCGGTCGGCGGTTCGGACTGCGGCGGGGACGACGGTGGTACGAACGTCGAGGCGGGCGAGGGCGCGGACACCGAGGGCGCGGATACCGAGGGTGCCACCGGCTCAGGCGGCACGGACGGCGGCAATGGCTCCGGCTCGGGTGGTGCCGCGAACGGCGGTGGGTCCTCCGGCGGTTCGGGATCGGCGTCCGGCGGTGACGCGGCCACCGGAGGGGAGTCCACCGGCGGAACCGGCAGCGGCTCCGGCGGAACCGGAGGCGAGTCCACCGGCGGAACCGGCGGCGGCTCCGGCGGCACCCAGGCCGGAGAGGGCACCGACAGCGTCGTCTACGAGGACACCGACGACGACAGGAGTGACGCCGCCGAGGGCGAGCCCGGCTGGGAAGGGGACGCGCCGGCCGACGACGGAGGCGGCGACGAGGAGGAGGAGGACTGCGGGGGCTGGGGCTTCTTCTCCTGCGCGGCCGACCGCGTCGGCCAGGTCGGCGAGGGCCTCTTCGTCGACGGGTTCTGGGGCGACGTCACCGGCATCGGCGACCTCTTCAGCGCCGACACCTGGTCGGGGATGGCGGACTACGGCAGCGCCCTGGGCGACCAGTGGTCCAAGGACTCCAAGGACGCCGGCGAGAAGTGGGAGAACGGTGACTACTTCGACGCGCTGACCGACTGGGGCGGTGCCTCGGTGAACACGGTCGTCAAGGTCGGCGACGACATCTTCGTCGGTGACGACGTCCGCGACATGTGGAACAACGGGGAGAAGACGAGGGCGGCCTCGAACGTCGTCTGGAACGTCGGCTCGTTCTTCATCCCTGGCTACAACGGAGCCAAGGTAGCCAGCAAGCTCGGCAAACTGGGCAAGCTCGGCAAGTTGGGTGCACTCGGCAAGGCCGCGGAGAAAGCCTCGAAGGCCGCCGAGAAGGCCCGTAAGGCGGCTGAGAAGGGCGATGTCAAGGCGGCGGAGAAGGCGGCCGACGAGGCGCAGAAGCACGCCGACGACGCAGCGAAGGAGCTGGCGGACAAGGGCTGCGTGATCCGCTCCGCCCCGGCTCCGGCCCGGATACCGGTCGGCGGTACGCCACCGTCCTTCGCCGGCGGGGTCAACGCCGCGGGCGAGTTCCGGGCGGCCTACCGCGTCAACGGCAGGCCCGTCGTCCTCGTCACCGGGAAGCCGAAGGGCTGCGACGGCGCCAGCCAGGAGGAGATCGACGCCGCCGAGAAGGCGCAGAAGGACGCCGACGCGGCGAAGGCGGCGGAGAAGGAGGCCGGCCGCAAGGCGGTCGCGAAGTGGAAGAAGCCCTCCTGGTACGGCGACCTGAAGAACCCGCGCAAGGGCTCCGTGGACGGCGGCGACGGCAAGTGGAAGTCCAAGAAGTCCGTCGCGTACGGGCCGAAGATGGAGAACTGGATGCGCTTCCAGGAACAGGTCTCCAAGGTCAAGCGCGGCAAGGAGTACGCCGTGAAGGACCCGAAGACCGGCCGGGACGTGGACTTCGACGGCTGGGACTCGGCCACCAAGACGTACAAGGAGGCCAAGTTCGGGTACGGCAAGAAGGTCCGGCCGGATGGCACCCTGGAGCCCGCACAGGCGAAGAAGTTCGTGGAGCAGGCGCGGCGGCAGCTGCGTGCCGCGAACGGCAAGCCGGTGGAATGGAACTTCTCCAACAAGCAGGCGGCCGACGCGGCGCAGAAGGCCTTCGACGAGGCTCGTGTCAGGGTGATCGTCAAGCACACGCCCTGGGAGAAGTAGGCAGAAGCAGGGGAGAGGCAGGAACATCCACCATGACCGAAGTGATCGTGACGGTCGAATGGGGACCGCGCGGCGAGAGCCCGCAGGTACTGGCGGAGCGCTGGCTCAGCCTGCTCGACAGGCTGACCGCGGCGTCCGGCGGTGAGCTGGGCCAGTGGCGCTGGGACGTGGACGGCCCCGCGCCGGGTCCGGCGGTCCCGGCGGACGCGAAGGAGTTCGCCGCGGCGCTGGAGGCGGCCAATCCGCAGGACGACGCGGACCTCATCGGCTGGACGGGCTTCGTGGTGGGCCGGCAGCCGGACGGCGGCTACGCCCGGCTGCGGATCTCGGCCGGCGGGACGGACGAGTACACGCCGTTCACCGCCACGCTCAACCTGTTCGCCGGACCCGGCGCGCAGGCCCCGCCGCTCGACGGCCGGTTCGATGCGGTCCTGGCCGTACTGGCTGACGTGTGGGACGCGGACTGCGGTCTCGTGTACGACCGTGAGCTGTTCGAGGCGGTCAAGTCGGCGTACGGCCTGTCCGCCGCGGACCCCCGGGTGGGATGGGCGGTCCACCTCTCCGCGAACCGGGCGGCCCGGGTTCCCGAGGACTTCCCGGCGCGGCGTCTGGACGCCGGGCACGGGGGAGCGGTCCTCGCCATCGGCACCGTGACGCAGGAGGTGCTCGCCGCGCAGCGGATCCTGGCCGATGCCGGGGCGCTGGAAGCGCTGCCCTTCCCGGCGGACCGGCCCAAGCTGTGACCGGCCGGGACGCGCTGGAGTTCAAGGCGGCCGTCGACGCCCGCGTCGCCGCCATCGAGGCCCTGGCCACGGCCGGGTTCGCCCCGCCGTGGCCGGGCTGCGTGGATCCGGGCCGGTCCGCGTACGGCGAGGACTTCGCGATCGTGGCGCTCCGGGTGAGCGAGGAGTTCTGGGACGACGAGGACGGCGAGGCCCTCGTCGCCGCCCACGAGGAGTTCGAGTCCGAGAAGTGGGGCGTGATTCTCGCCCTCGACACGCGCTGGGGTGAGCGCGTGCGGGTGGAGATGGAGCCGTACGCAGAGCTGGACGCGGAGGGCGCGGCGATGCCGCCGTTCTTCGCGGCCCTGTGCGAGCTGGGCTACTTCGACGACCTGGCGGTCTGGCGGGTCGGCGACCGCCGGCTCGCGGTCGGCGCCGGGCAGATGGACGCGGAGGAGCCGGTGGTGCTCTTCGCGGCGGTGACGAGTTCGGACGAGGGCTTCCCCGGCCGGGGTCACTGAGCCCGGCGACGGCCCCTCCCGTCCTTGACTGGGCCCCGGGCCCCGGTCCTGCGGTTTGGGTCCTGGGTGGCCCATGTCTTCGGGCCCGCCGGACTTTGGGCCCGCGACCCGTGACCATGGGGTCCCAGGGCCCATGTGCCCCATCCCCGGCGCTGCTTGGCTGACGGCTGTTGACCAGTCGATGCGACAGCAGTCCGTACGGGAGATGCCGTGAAGCAGGGCGAGGGTATTCCGCAGCCAGGCACGCATGGCCGTGGGCATGAGCGTGGGCACGGCCATGGGCGTGGGCGTGGCCGTCGACGAACGCGATTCGGCGACCAGGGGCAGACCGCTGTCGACTACATCGGCACCCTCGTAGTCGTCATCGCGGCCGTCGGGGCGCTCGTCGCGACCGGCATCGGACAGCAGATAGCCGCCGAGATAGCCGCGGCCATCTGCCGGGCGGTCGGCGGCAACTGCACCGCGTCCACCCCCGAGGGCACCGGCCCGAAGACAGATGCCGACTTCGAGCCGAAGCTGTGCAACCTCTCCACGGATACCGACACATCCGGCGGCAAGGCCAAGATCGGCTGGTTCGAGTGGGGCGAGGAGTACGGCTTCCAGGAGAAGGTCTTCCAGGCCAAGACCGATGTGAACGAGGACGGCAAGGTGGACGGCGACGACAAGATGGTCTACCTGACCTTCACCGACGCGGCGTCCGCCGGCGTCACCGGGAGTACCCCCGGTGTGAAGCTCGGCAAGCTCGGCAAGGCCGATGTCGACCTGGGCGCGGGGATCAAGGTCACCAATGGCGACACCTGGGTCTTCAAGAGTGAGGCAGAAGCGAAGGCGGTTCGCGAGGACCTCGAAGAGCTGAAGATGTGGGAGCAGAGCAACCGGCACAGCAATGCCCGCGGCGGTGGGCTCGGCAACAGCCTCCTCTACCTCTTCGGCAAGGGCCCGATGGCCAAGGAGGAGGAGCTGCGCGACCGGATCGAGAAGAGGCTGGGAGACGACCGGCAGATCAGCCAGGCCTCGGCCGACGTCAACGTGTCCGCCGACGGCGGCCTCAAGATCAGCGCGGGCGACGACAAGAAGCTGTCCGCCGCGCTCGGCGGCAACGTCAAGATCTCGCCCGGAGTGACTGTCACCACCGACAACTTCCGCAAGACCAAGTCGTACACCTACACCGCCAAGCTCGATTACGGCACGGAGGCCACGTACGAAGCCGGGCCGGTCAAGGGCGGCTCCGGCGCACAGGACGCCCGGACCGGAGCCATGACCGTCACGCGTGATCTGGAGACGGGCGAGCTGCTCAGGATCGACCTCGCGCAGACCGTCGAGAAGGGCAGGACGTCCGACAAGGCCGACATCGGCGGCGACAACGGTAAGAAGGACGACGACAAGCGCGGCGGCAAGGGCAAGGTCAAGGGCGGCGACAGCGATGTGACGATTGAGATCGAGACCAACTCGGTCGTTTTCGACAAGGACCCCGAGCCGGGGGACCAGGAGCAGGTGGCCAAGGACCGTGCGACGGCCGAGGCCTGGCTCGACGGTTCCGGTGACAACACGGCGCCCTTCACGTACATGTTCACCGATCACGACCTGACGAAGGCCGCCGGAAACGACAGCGCCTTCGACCGGATGATGTTCCAGCGGGGAATGTCCAGCAGGATCGCGTACGACGGCACCATCAACGCAGAGGAGTACGGATTCGAGATCTCCCTCGGCGCGAGCCTCGGCTTCTCGATCTCGAACGAGAAGAAGAGCGAGTCGCTGAGCGAGGCGCAGTTCCTGGGGGCGCCCCGTGCGGACGGCAGCCGCGCGTATGTTCCCTACAGCTACTGTGCGGGCTGAGAGAGAATTCGCACCCCGTAAGCCACCCGACGAGCCAGAGAGTGAGCAACTCCATGAAGGTCCGTAACGCCCTCACTCGTGGTGCCGGTTCCCTCGCCGCTGCTCTGCTGGCCGGCGCTCTGCTCGCCAGCTGCGGCACCAAGGGGACCGCGGCGGAGGTACCTGACGGGTGGGGAACGCTGGACACCAGGAGCCTGACGGTCGGCTACCCCGAGGGTTACCAGGAGCAGCCGGCGAGCGAGCGCAGCAAGCACAATGCCGCCGTGGCGCTGCAGACCGCGGGCGGCCTGCGGACCGGCATGGTCTCCGTACAGCTCGACTTCGCGACGGGCGTGAACAGCCCGGAGGAGGCGGAGGCCGCGGCGGGGGCCGGTGTGGGCCTCGGCTCCACGCACAAGGGCAACTCCGACGTCCAGCTGCACGGGGACGAGGAGGCGTCGGAAGCCAGGCGCCTCGACTACGAGTTCACGTCCACGGGGGAGGAGCGGACCCCGAAGAAGGGGACCCGTATGACCGGTGTGCTGGTGGCCGGGCTGGACTCCAAGGGCACCTGCTTCGCGGTCCGGATCAACGCGGTGAAGGGCTCGCTCACGGAGGCGCAGATCGACTCGTTCGTCAACAGCATCACCGTCAAGTGAGGGCCGGCCCGACCATGGACGACCTTGGCGCCGTACTCGGACTCGGGCTGGCCATCGCGTTCTTCGGCTGGCTGACCGTTCACTACCTGCGCCGTGCGCTGAGGATCCGCCGAATCCTGCGCCGAGGGGTGACGGCTCCGGGCGTATGCGTGCGGGTGGAGTCCAGTTCGTTCGACTCGGACACCCACCCGAGCGTGGTGCACACCTTCAGTTTCCGGACCGCCGACGGCAGGACGGTCGAGTTCGACGAGGCCGCGGCGCGCCGCATCCGGCAGGGGGACGCGGTGACCATCACCTACGACCCGGACGCCCCGGACCCGTCCAAGGCCGCGACCAGCGCCGGGCCCGGGTTTGGGGGGCCGGTCAGGCGCTACATGCTCTCGGGTATCGCGGTGGGGCTGGTCACCCTGGTCTGGATGGGCATCGCCGTCGGCGTCCTGGCCGGCTGACGTTCCTGGCAGGGGTGGTTTTCAATGATCGACCGTGAATTCGCCGTCCGGCTGGTGGAGGCGCAGCTGGAACGTGAGTCGCCGGGGCAGTTGCTGGTGGCGCATGTTGAGGAGCACGAACTGGCGTGGATTGTCTCCTACCAGTCCGCGGAGTATGTGCGGACGGGAGACCCCTCTCAGCTGCTGGTGGGCAATGGCCCGTATCTCGTCGATCGCGTTGATGGCGGACTGCACTCGATTGGTGTGGTGTCCTCGGTCACCGGCGCGTGGGAAGCGGACTACCGGACCCGCATCCGGAAGACGGCAACACGAACAGCGGTGGACAACCTGCACGACGAGATACGCCGGACGACAGCAACTCGCGGTCGGATCTTCGCCATGCACGTGCTGCGACAAGCGATTCCGGCGCTTGCTCACGCGGAGGTCGTCGAGTACGTCAATGCTCTGCAGAGCGGCTCCGCACCGGCCCATCTCGTGGCAGTCTCCACCAAGGCCCTCGTCCCCGAACCGGACCCCGTCCTCAGCGTCCACACCATCCAGAGAGGACGCACACGGGCCGGCTGAAAGCTGGGCCCCACATGGGCCCCAGGGCCCATGACGCGCCCGGAAACCGCTCGTAAGGTCTGCAGTGTGGAACCGCTGCTGATCATTCTCGCCGCCGTATGGGGTGCCGCCGCCGGGCTGTTCGTGCCGCGTGCCGCGTACCGGCTCTCCGTCGAGCCGGAGGAGGACACCCGCGATGCCTGCCACGCGGGCCACCCCCTCACGGGCCCGGCCCGTGGCTGGCTCGGCCGTGCGCACTGCCGCGACTGCGGCCGTGCCCGCGCGGCCCGTACGACGGTGACGGCCGGTACCGCGGCCGGTGCGGCGGCCGGTGCCGTGGCCGACACCTCCGCACCCACGGCCTCCCTGCCCGCCGCCCGTTACGCCCCCGAACTCATCGCCCCCCTCGTCACCGCACTGGTCTGCGCCGCCCTCGCCGCGGCCACCGGTACTCGGCCTGAGCTGGTCGTATGGCTGTTGCTCGCCCCCGTCGTCGTACTGCTGGGCGCGATCGACCTGGCTGTCCACCGGCTGCCCGATGTCCTGACCCTGCCGCTGGCCGTCGCGACCACCGCGCTGCTGGGCGTTGCGGCCCTGCTGCCTGAGTCCGCGGGATCCTGGCCGAACGCGCTCCTCGGTGGACTCGCCCTCGGCGGCGGGTATTTCGTCCTCTTCCTGATCAACCCGAAAGGCATGGGCTTCGGCGATGTGAAGCTGGCCGTCAGCCTGGGAATAGCGCTGGGCTGGTACGGCTGGCCGGTGCTCTTCGTCGGCGCCTTCGCCGGCTTCCTGTTCGGCTCGGTGTACGGACTCGGCCTCGTCGCCCTGCGCCGCGGGGGCCGTAAGACCGCCATCCCCTTCGGGCCGTTCATGGCGGCGGGAACCCTGACCGGTCTGCTGCTCGGCGCACTCGGCGCCTGACGCAACTCCGGGACGCCGGCCCATGTCTGGTCGTCCAGTGCGGTGGAGTACCTGGGAGTCTCGTGATGACGACGGAAGACGACACGGAGGCGCCTCTGCTCCCCGAGGCCGTACGCGCCCTGCCGTACTCCTGGGACTCCGCGATACGCCAACTGACGGCGGAAGGACCGGCCTGAGCGGCGCGGGACCTGCCCCGCCGGCCCGTAGTTGATCACCCACGCGCTCAGCTACTCCCCGGTGGTTCCATCGATGCGCTCGCGGAGCAGGTCCGCGTGGCCGTTGTGCCTCGCGTACTCCTCGATCATGTGGGTGAGGATGTAGCGCAGCGAGTACACCTCGTCGCCGTAACGCCCGGGGGTGTCAAGGGATTCGGCGGCGTTCACGATCGCGCGGGACCGCGCGCACTCCTCGTGCCAGACCTTGAACGCTTCGTCGGGATCGGCTGAGTCGATGTCGAACTCGGCGAACTCTCCAGGCCGGCCCCCCGGCCAATGGGCCCTGGCCCGCTCGTCGTTCAGCACGTTGCGGAACCAGCCCCGCTCCACCTCGGCCATGTGCCGTATCAGCCCGAGCAGGGACAGACCCGAGGGGGAAACGGCTCTTTCCCTGAGCTGCTCGGTGGTCAGCCCGGCGCACTTCAGGGCCAGGGTCTCGCGCTGGTACTGAAGGAAGCCGGTGAGCGTTGCACGCTCGTCGGCCACCTGCGGAGGTGCACTTCTCTGCTGATCTTCCATCGCGTCATCATGCCAAGCGATGCCAAGCGGGGTGCTTGCGGCCGCCGCCTACGGCGAGCGAGGTGTCAGACTTCCGTGATGGCCTCAAAGACGATCAACGCGGCGGCCGCCGGCACCTGGAAGCTCGGCGACCTGACAGTCAACCGCATCGGATTCGGCGCGATGCGCCTGACGGCGAACGCCGACGGGTCTCCCAGCGACCGGGACCGGGCGATCACCGTGCTCCGCCGCGCGGTCGAACTCGGCGTCAACCACGTCGACACCGCCGCGTTCTACTTCTCGCCGCTGCGCTCCGCCAACGAGCTGATCAACAACGCACTGGCCCCCTACCCGGACGACCTGGTGATCACCACCAAGGTCGGACCGGGCCGGGACCCGTCGGGGGAGTGGTGGTGGGCCACCCCGGGCCTACTGCGCGGCCAGGTCGAGGAGAACCTGCGCCAGCTCGGCCGCGACCACCTCGACGTGGTGAACCTGCGCGTCCCGAGGAAGGAGACGACCGGTTCGATCGCCGAGCATTTCGGTGTACTGGCAGACCTGCGCGCCGCCGGACTCATCCGCCACCTGGGCATCTCCAACGCCAGGCCCGACCACCTCGCCGAGGCCCAGGCCCTCGCGCCGGTGGTGTGCGTGCAGAACCCCTACGGCGTCGGCGCGTCATCCGAGGACCACGATTTCCTGCACGCCTGCGGTGAGGAGGGCGTCGCGTTCGTGCCGTTCTTCGCCATCGCCGGTGCCGGGCGAGAGGCGGGCGCAAGCGACGCCGACAGTGCCGAGGTGCTCGCCGTCGCGCGCGCACACGGGGCGACGGCCGCGCAGGTCCGGCTGGCATGGACGCTGCAGCGCGGACCGCACGTACTGGCCATCCCGGGCACCGGCAATCCGGACCACCTGACCGACAACGTGGCCGCCGGCGCGCTGCGGCTCTCGGCGGACGAACTCACCCTCCTCGAGTCCCTCCATCCGGTTGGTGAGTAAGTAATCCCGTGGCCCGGTGGTCGGGCTGTCCGGGAACATCCACCGGGTGGAAACCAAACCCGCCGGGGCGCTCCGGCTCATCCGCGCGAACCGGCCGTTCCGCGTGCTGTGGGCCGCCCGCACGGTGTCCTTCCTCGGCGACTCCCTGAGCCTCGTCACTCTGATGCTGTACGTCGCGGACTCCACCGGGCAGGCCCTGGCGGTGGCGCTGCTGCTGCTCGTCGGCGACTTCGCACCGGCGCTGCTCGGGCCGCTCACCGGCGTGATCACCGACCGGTTCGACCACAAGCGGGTCATGATCACCTGTGAGCTGGTGCAAGCGGCGCTGATGGCACTGATCGCGCTCTGGCTGCCCGCCCTGCCCGTACTGCTCCTTCTCGTCGGGCTGCGTGCGCTCGCGGGCCAGATCTTCCAGCCCGCCTCGCGCGCGATCGTTCCCTCGCTCGTACGCGACCGTGACCTCGAGGGTGCCAACGCCGCCGTGGGGCTGGGCACCAACGGCGGCGAGACGCTGGGCCCGCTGGTCGCGGCGCTGCTCCTGCCGCTGCTGGATGTACGAGGCGTACTGCTGGTCGACGCCGGCACGTTCCTGCTGTCGGCGGCGCTGCTGGCCCTGCTGCCCGCGGGGCGGCGGGGGCCGTCGGCGACGGCCGAGGGGACCACCGCGAGGACGGTGTGGAGCGACACGAAGGACGGCCTGCGTCACATCACGACGACTCCGCTGCTGCGGGCGATCGGGCTCGGCTTCTTCGCCGTGGTGGCGTTCAACGCGGTCGACGACGTCGCGCTGGTCTTCCTGGCCAAGGACACGCTGAACGGCGGCGACTCCGCGGTCGGTCTGCTGCTGGCGGCGGTCGGCATCGGGCTGTTCGCGGGGTACGCGTTGCTCGGCAGCCGGGGGCCGAAGCTCTCGATGACCGTACTGCTGCTGGTGGGCTTCGCGGTGAGCAGCGCGGGCAACCTGCTGACCGGCCTGGCCTGGTCGGTGGCCGCTGCGTTCGCCGTGCAGGCGACGCGCGGCCTCGGCATCGCGGCGATGGACGTGGCGACGAACACCCTGATCCAGCGGACGGTGCCGACGGGGCTGCTGGGCCGCGTCTTCGGCAGCCTGTACGGGGCGATCGGGGTGGCCGCGGCGGTCTCGTACCTGGCGGGTGGAGTGCTGCTCGACGCCACGAACCCGCCGGTGGTCTTCCTGGCGGCGGGCGCGGGAGGGCTGCTCGCGACGGCAGCGACGGCGCTGGCGCTGAGGGGGGTGGGGGGACGGGGGTGACGGCCGCCGGGGTTCGTTGTGCGGCGAAACCCGGGGCCGCCCGGTTGGTGAGTATGGCGGGCCGGGTCGGACCGTCAAGGGCGCTCCTGCGTCGCGTCGCTGCGCGATGGCCTACGGCCACCCCTGACCGTCCGCCCCGTCCCGCTGGTGCGGATGAGTGTCGGGCGGCCCCGGGGAGCGGGGCCCCACCTGAGGCTCGGGGCGGCCGCGCTGTGTTCAGTGGCCTCGGTCCGGCGGATCACCCCAGAAACTCGGCTCGGGGCGGCTGGGATTGCCCCCGTGGCGGCCTTCGACGGGTTCGTCAGCAGGCGTGCGACCTCACCTGCGGGTGAGGCCCCTCCCCTCCTCGGCCGAGCCCTCTACAGGGCTGGCGACACTGTCCCGTCACCCTGTCTGACCTGGGATTTTGTATCAGTCGAACCTATAATTGCCTGATGGGGAAAGGGGTTCGGATGGACCGGAACATACGCACCGTGGACGATGTTTTGAGGCTCCTGGACGGCCTGTTCGATGAGGAGGCCGACCGATGGACGGCCGGCGCGGCCTCTTGGTGGGACGGCTTCTACGAGGACCGCTCAAGGCCGGTGCCGTTCTTCGTGGCCAAGCCGGACGAGCACCTGGTCTCGTACCTCGACCGCGGCCTGATCACCGGGGGTCGTGCCCTCGACCTGGGTTGCGGGCCGGGCCGCAACGCACTCCATCTCGCCTCGCTGGGCTTCGAGGTGGATGCGGTCGACCTCTCCCCGGCGGCCGTCGCCTGGGCCGAGGACCGCGCCCGCGAGGCGGGGGCCGAGGTCCGATTCCACTGCGGCGACGCCTTCGCCCTCACCGGTACCGAACTGGGCGGCCCGTACGACCTGATCTGCGATTCCGGCTGCTTCCACCATCTGCCGCCGCACCGCCGCATCAGCTACCTCGACCTCATCGATCGCCTCCTCGCCCCCGGAGGCCATTTGGCCCTCAGCTGCTTCGCATCCGGCGAGATGGGGTCCGAACTCCCCGACTCCGACTTCTATCGCCAGTCCCGCCTCCATGGCGGCCTCGCCTACACACCGGAGTCCCTGCGCTGGATCTTCTCCGACCTGACGGAGGTCGAACTGCGCCGCATGCACGGCGAACCGCCCGAGTCGCCCCGCTTCGGCGAACCCTTCCTCTGGACAGCCCTGTTCCGCCGCGAGACCAGCGAGTAATGCAGTTCTAATGCTCAAACTGCATACGCCTGACGGTAGCTCAACGGGCGCCAGGCCCTGTGGCTGGCAAGCCACAGGGCCTCGCGCCGGCGCACACCGCACGCCGCGCGTTCAGAGTTCGGACAGCGACAGCTCCCACCGTGCGGTGTCCCGGTCGTGGGGGCAGCACCAGAAGACCCGGCCGTTCCCGACCGACACCGCCATCGGGTGTGCGTGGCCGGGGCACGGTGGAAACGGCTCGCTGCCCAGGTACTCCTGGGCCACGTCGGCAATCGCGTTGGCGAGATCCGACGTCAGGTGCGGTCCATCAGCCGCTGCGTTGGCAAAGACGCGTAGTGGCACGTCGTCGACGCTCACGTCGATCGCGGCTGCCGGGTAGTCCGTGGTGTTGTCGAGCTGAAGACCGAGGAGTCGAGCCGCGTCTGCCTGCTGCACCGAATCGTCGAACGCGGCCACGGCCATCACGACGACGCGGTGGTCGCTGAGGTCGGTGAGGGACTGAGCCACGCGTTCAGCGGCCGTTCGGACACGAGCGAGCAGATCAGCGGACGACGACAAAGGTTCCACCCACATTGAGTACCGCGGTTCCGGGCCGACCGCCGGCATTGACGCGGAAGGTCATCGTGTCGTGCCAGCTGAGGAGGTCACCACTGGTGATGCCGCCCTGAGTGCCGTGCAAAAAGTACCCGACCGGCACGTTGTGCGGAGCGTTCTGGCCAATCTTGCGGCTCCCCTTGTACCAGGAGAGGCCCTTCTCCTGCATGTTGCCGACGGCGATGGAGACCAGCTTGGAGGAGACGCGGTATCCCCAGTTCACGTTGTTGTGTCGGCAGTTGTACCGAACATCGAATCGTCCGTTCCGGTCCGTGATGACGGTATTCGATGTGCTGCACTTGATGACACGGTACTTGGGCCCGGGGTCGCCGCCCATCGGAGTGAGCGTCTCAACCGAGCCGGGCGGGGTGGCAGTGGTGGCTGCCGGATCTGCCGGATCGGCCTGCAGACTGTCTTCCAGCGTCTCTCGGACTTCGCCCGCCGTCTCGGGTGATACTGCGTCGTCAAGGGTCACCGTGAGCGATGAGTCGGTCCCGTCCACCGTGATGGTGTCGACTTCGGCCGGAGCCGGCGAAGCGTGAGCAGCCGCAGCGGTAGTGGTGGCGGTGACTGCGAACGAGCACGCAATGGAACCGGCCAGAACGGCACGCTGGATCTTCTGTATGAACATGTTCCCCCACAAGTGAATTGGCCCCGGTTGCCCGGGCTGCTGCCCTGGGTGGTGTCTCTGGGGCACGAGAAGATGACGTCCGTGCTTCCCATGAAGAGTGAAAGCCCGGACTGCAGTCCGTTGTGGTTCTCTGGCGGTGGTCAAGCGCAAGAGAATGGCGTTGCCGGCTGACTGCGCGCCCATGGTTTCATCGCGTGAGTAATGGATCTACCTCGCCGATAAAAACCGGACAAGGGTTGGCCGATAGATGGTCCTGCCCCGCCCCGCTCAGAGCGCCAAATGCATGATGTGCAGGCCGACATAACCCTTCGTCGGGTGGCGGAAGCCCTCCGGGACCGTGCCCACCACCTCGAAGCCGATCGACCGGTACAGCTTCACCGCGTACTCGTTCGTCTCCACGACCGCGTTGAACTGCATCGCCCGGTACCCCGCCGCGCGTGCCCACTCCACCGTGTACTCGCACAGCGCCCGGCCCACGCCCCGCCCGCCATGCGCCGGGTCGACCATGTAACTGGCACTCGCGACGTGCGAGCCATTGCCCGCCTGGTTGCGGTTCATCTTCGCCGTACCGAGGACCACACCCGCGTCGTCCACGGCGACGACCGTACGGTTCGGTGCCGACAGCAACCACCAGTCGAGGCCGTCCTCCTCGCCCAGGTCGAGCGGATAGGTGAAGGTCTCGCCCGCGGCGACGATCTTCTGGAAGAACGGCCAGATGACGGGCCAGTCCTCCGTGGTGGCTTCTCTGATCAGCATGTGGACAGGATGCCGGTCTTCGTCGGCCCAGTCAGTCGATTTGCATCCCGGCGTACGGGTCCGGCTCGCCCGTGTCCGGGTTCAGTCCGGCCAGCCAGCGCCGCTGCTCCTCGCGCCAGTGCACGAACCGCGGCGGGGCTCCGTCCCAGAAGACGAGGCTGACCGGGCAGTCCTCGAAGTCGTCCAGGAAGAGCCTGCGCAGGAACTCGGCCATGCCGTACGGATGGACCATGAACCTCGACGACGTGTGCCGCCCGACGACCAGCACCGGCCAGCGGTCCGGGTCGGGGTCCGTCGTCAGCCAGCACAGGATGTCCGGACCGGCGGTGATGCCCCAGGCCAGGATGGATTCGGGGTCGATGTCGAGCGGGCTCCGGCCGCCCTCCGTCTCCCACGTGTAGCGGGCGTTCGCCGTCTCGCTCGCGATGGAGCCGGGTTCCCACTGCGGACCCTGCTCCGGCAGCGGCAGCAGTACGCCGGCCTCGCCGTTGATTCCACCGCCGCCGTAGGTCGCCATGAAGGCCATGTAGTCGGCGGGGAAGCGGGTCTTCCAGACGGCCTCGGCGGCTGCCCAGTCGACCTGCTCGTCGGCTCCGTGTGCCGGCGGCATGATCTCGGACAGCGCTCTGACATGTGGGTTCTCCCCCATGGCCCCTACCCCTCTCCGTGCCCGCCGTGCCCAGCTCCAGCCCGATCAAGCCTGATCAAGGATGCCGTACGCAACCACGCCGGCCGCCGCTGGGCCCCGCCCCCTGTCACCGCATCTGGCGGCGCCAGGGCGCGCAGTCAGGAAGACGGCCCCGCGGCGATACTCACCCGCACGCCCGGCCGCATGCCCCAGCGCTCCATCGCGCCGGCCTCCGCCTCCAGTACGTGCCGCGAGCGCAGCCGGGGCAGGCCCAGCCGGCCCGGTTTCATCGTCCGAACCGCGATGACGTTCAACTCCCGGTCCAGGTAGGCGACATCGATCGCGAAGCGCATCCGGAACGTGTGCACGCTGCCCGCCGGGCTCAGCAGGATCGCCCCGTCGATACCGTCGCGGCCGAGCAGCCCGCGGGTTCTGGCGCGGTACGAGGCCGCGATCTCCAGCCGTACCCGGGCGCCTTGTCCCGCGCCCGCGCGCTCACCCTCGTCCCCGACCGTCAGCGTTCCCTTGCCGTCCTGCCAGCGCCGCCCCATGTCCCCCAGCCCTCCGCGTCGAATGCCGGCCGAGCGTACCGTCGTCTCCGTATCCGCGCTTCCTGACCAACCCCAACGGCATGGGCTTCGGCGACGTCAAGCCGGCGCTCTCGCCGGGGGTCACTCTTGGGTGGTACGGGTGGGGGGTACTGCCGCTGAGCGCCTTCGCGGGCTTCCACTGCGGCGCCGTATGCGGGCTGGGCCTTGTGCCGCAGGGCCGGGCGGGCCGCAGGACGGCCGTGCCCTCCGGTCCGTTCATGGCGGCGGGGGCGTTCGCCGGGCTACTGCTGGGCGTACTCGGTACGTAATCCCGGCGAGCCGGTGCACGCGACTCCCCATACGAGGGGTTATGGTGGAAACCCCCCCTCGGGCCGGTCCGTATCCCCCCCACGGACCGGCCCGTTTTTCTGCCCACGTTCCTGTGAACGGGCCATGAGCACGCTGTGAACCGGGACCGGAACCGGCCGGGTCCCGCCCGCCTCAGCCCCGGTTCGCCCAGATGTTCGTGCCCGGCGTGGACACCGCGAACGAGTCGATCTCCGTCAGCTCCTCGTCCGTCAGCTTGGCCCCGGCCAGCGCCGCCACGTTCTCCTCCAGCTGCCGCACGCTCGACGCGCCGATCAGGGCCGACGTCATTCGCTCGTCCCGCAGCACCCACGTCAGCGCGAGCTGCGCCAGCGACTGGCCGCGCCGCTGCGCGATGTCGTTGAGTCCGTTCAGCCGGCGCACCACCTCGTCCGAGAGCAGCTCCGGGTCCAGCGACTTGCCCTGCGTGGCACGCGAACCCTCCGGGATGCCCTTGAGGTACTTGCCGGTGAGCAGCCCCTGCGCGAGCGGCACGAAGGAGATGCAGCCCATGCCGGCCTCCTCCAGGGTGTCGAGCAGGCCGTCGTCCTCCGTCCAGCGGTTGATCATGGAGTACGAGGGCTGGTGGATGAGCGCCGGGACACCCATCTCCCTCAGCAGCGCGGCTGCCTCCGCCGTCTGCTCCGCGTTGTACGAGGAGACGCCCACGTACAGCGCCTTGCCCTGCTGCACGGCGGACGCGAGCGCGCCCATCGTCTCCTCCAGCGGGGTGTCCGGGTCGAAACGGTGCGAGTAGAAGATGTCGACGTAGTCGAGACCCATGCGGCCGAGCGAGGCGTCGAGCGAGGACAGCAGGTACTTACGGGAACCCCATTCGCCGTAGGGCCCCGCGTGCATCAGATAACCGGCCTTGGTCGAGATGATCAGCTCGTCCCGGTACGCCGAGAAGTCCTGCGCGAAGATCTTGCCGAAGTTGAGCTCGGCGGAGCCCGGCGGCGGACCGTAGTTGTTCGCCAGGTCGAAGTGCGTCACGCCCAGGTCGAACGCACGGCGCAGGATCTCGCGCTGCGAGTCCAGCGTGCGGTCGTCGCCGAAGTTGTGCCAGAGGCCGAGCGAGACGGCCGGGAGCTTCAGGCCGCTGCGCCCGGTGCGCCGGTACTCCATGGAGTCGTAGCGCGCGGCATCTGCCCGGTAGGTGGCGTGGAGAGAGGTTTCAGTCACGCTTCCCTCCCTATCACGTACTTGTGACACACCTGGGTTGGGCCGCTGACAGCCCCGCGCAGTAATGTGGCGGCCCGGGGGACTGGACGGACACCGCACGGAGTCATTGCACGGAGGGGCTGGAAGATCGTGAACCTGCGCGACCTGGTGTACGGGCTCTACGCACGCCGGGTGGAAGGCCGACTCGACCACGCCCAGGTGCCCAAGCACATCGGCGTCATCCTCGACGGCAACCGGCGCTGGGCGAAGGCGTCCGGCGGTACGACCGAGCAGGGCCACCAGGCCGGCGCGGACAAGATCCTGGAAATGCTCGGCTGGTGCGACGAGACCGATGTCGAGGTCGTCACCCTCTGGATGCTGTCCACGGACAACCTCGACCGCCCCGAGGAGGAGCTCCGCCCGCTCCTCGGCATCATCGAGAACACGGTCCGCAACCTCGCCGCCGACGGCCGCTGGCGCGTCCACCACGTCGGCACGCTCGATCTGCTGCCCGCCCGCACCCAGTCCGTACTGAAGGAGGCCGAGCAGGCCACCGCGGGAACTGGGGGTACCTCCCAGGCCGGAGGCTCTGGGGGAGGGATACTCGTCAATGTCGCAGTGGGCTACGGCGGCCGCCAGGAGATCGCCGACGCCGTGCGCTCGCTGCTCCTGGAGCACGCGGACAAGGGCACCTCCTTCGAGGAGCTCGCCGAGATCATCGATGTCGAGCACATCTCGGAGCACCTCTACACGCGCGGCCAACCGGACCCCGATCTGGTCATCCGTACGAGTGGCGAGCAGCGCCTGTCCGGCTTCATGCTCTGGCAGAGCGCGCACTCCGAGTACTACTTCTGCGAAGTCTTCTGGCCGGCCTTCCGCAAGGTGGATTTCCTGCGCGCCCTGCGCGACTACGCGGCCCGTCACCGCCGCTACGGCTCCTGAACCCCCGCTCCCCGGTCCGCCCCTTCTTCACCACTCGTTCACGAACCGTCCGTCATATGCCATGGCATGACGGCGGGTGTTCGAGGGAATATCCCTTCCAGGTCGACGTCCGAAAAGCATCGTCGGAGGACGTCGCATCTCAGTGGACGGCATGGGGCCGTCCACCCGGGAGGCCCTTTGCACCAGGACGACCGTGCGGTTCGTACGAACCACGTGGACGCGACGGAGGGTCGGCGCCCGGCCCATGCATCGTGGCCTGAGCCGACCTCATCCGAGGGGGTACGTCCTTCCGTGGTGACCAGCACAAAGCGCCGCATGCCCGACAGGCGCACCTACGTTCTCGACACCAGCGTCCTGCTGGCCGACCCCAACGCCGTGACCCGCTTCGACGAGCACGAAGTCGTGCTCCCGATCGTGGTCATCACGGAGTTGGAGGCCAAGAGGCACCATCCGGAGCTCGGCTACTTCGCCCGGCAGGCGCTGCGCCTGCTGGACGACTTCCGGATCCGGTACGGCCGCCTCGACGCCCCCATCCCGCTCGGGGACCTGGGCGGCTCGCTGCGCGTCGAGCTCAACCACTCCGATCCCGGCGTACTCCCGGCCGGCTTCCGTTTGGGGGACAACGACTCACGGATTCTCGCGGTCGCACGCAACCTGCAGGCCGAGGGGTACGACGTCACGGTCGTGTCGAAAGACCTTCCGCTGCGCATCAAGGCCTCCTCGGTCGGGCTGCTCGCCGAGGAATACCGGGCAGAACTGGCCATCACCGACTCCGGCTGGACCGGGATGAGTGAATTGTCGCTCTCGGCGGAGCAGGTGGACCTCCTCTACTCCGAGGACACGCTGTATGTCCCGGAGGCGAGCGACATGCCCGTCCACACCGGCCTGGTGCTCCAGTCCGAGCGCGGCAAGGCACTCGGCCGCATCACCGCCGAAGGCAACGTCCGCCTCGTCCGGGGCGACCGGGAGGCCTTCGGCATCCACGGCCGCAGCGCCGAGCAGCGCATCGCGCTCGACCTGCTCCTCGACCCCGACATCGGCATCGTCTCGATGGGCGGCCGGGCGGGTACGGGCAAGTCCGCGCTGGCGCTGTGCGCGGGCCTCGAAGCCGTACTGGAGCGCAGGCAGCACCAGAAGGTGATGGTCTTCCGGCCGCTGTACGCGGTGGGCGGGCAGGAGCTCGGCTATCTGCCCGGCACCGAGGCCGAGAAGATGAGCCCCTGGGCGCAGGCGGTCTTCGACACGCTGTCCGCCGTGGCCGGCCGTGAAGTGATCGAGGAGGTGCTGGGCCGCGGCATGCTGGAGGTGCTGCCGCTCACTCACATCCGGGGCCGCTCGCTGCACGACGCGTTCGTGATCGTCGACGAGGCGCAGTCACTGGAACGGAACGTCCTGCTGACCGTTCTGTCCCGGATCGGGGCGAACTCCCGAGTCGTACTGACCCATGACGTCGCCCAGCGCGACAACCTCAGGGTCGGGCGGTACGACGGAGTGGTCGCCGTGGTCGAGAAGTTGAAGGGGCATCCGCTCTTCGCGCATGTCACCCTCACCCGCTCGGAGCGCTCGCAGATCGCCGCCCTCGTGACCGAAATGCTGGAGGAAGGGTAGTTCTTTGCACCTTTCGCCCCCTTCCGGTAGGAGTTCGTAACGGACCCTCCAGGCAAAAGGGGCAAGGCAGTTGGCGCCGCCCGGCAAAGCGAAGGAGCTTAGCCGGGCGGCGCCGGGCTGCGCGCCACTTTCCGTAAAACACCTGGGACAAACGAGGTGTGAGCTTTCACACGCAACGGAGAATTGCTTCCCGCCCTCGGCCTACGGCAGAGTCTTGCTTCCGTCAGGCCCCGCATACGGCACACCCGTACCTCCAGAGGTACGGAGCACCACACAACTCAACAGCCGTAAGCCGTATGCCGCCCGAGCACCACGCGGCGCTCCTCGCAAGGGGAGTTGCCCACGGGCCCGTGTCTCCCGTGACCAGTCATCAGATGGAGACCAGCGCCAGGGGCACGATTGCGTCCGCGAGGTCACCGCTGCGGAAGCTGCTGGAAGGACACCGTGTGAGCCGGATCTCGGTCCGGGGATTCGCCGTGGCATCTGCCACTGCGGTCACCACAGTCGGCGCCGTCGTGGGTGTTGCCTCGGGCAACACCCAGCCCTCGAACGACCTCGAGGCGACCGCAGCCGGCACGACTCTCCTCACAGACATACCCGTTGGCGAGCAGGCGCAGGTCCAGACCGCGTCCCTGACGCAGCAGGCCGACGCCCAGGCTGCCGCCGCGGACACCGCGGCGAAGAAGTCCGCCGAGGAGGCCGCGCGACTGCAGGCCGCCAAGGACGCCAAGGCGAAGAAGGAAGCCGCCGAGGAGAAGGCAGAGCGCGAGCGCGAGGCGAAGGAAGAGGAAGAAGCCAAGCAGCAGGCCGCCAGCCGTTCCGCGACCCGCGACGCGTCCTCGTTCTCGGTGCAGAGCTCGTACACCGTTGAGCAGGTCAAGGCCATGGCACGCCAGATGGTGCCGGCCGACCAGTTCCAGTGCTTCAGCAACATCGTGACCCGCGAGTCCACCTGGAACTACCGGGCGGAGAACCCGTCCTCCGGGGCCTACGGCCTCGTCCAGGCGCTGCCCGGTACCAAGATGGCCTCGGCGGGTGCCGACTGGCGCACCAACCCCGCCACCCAGATCAAGTGGGGCCTCAACTACATGGACGACCGCTACGGCAGCCCGTGCGGCGCCTGGTCGTTCTGGCAGGCCAACCACTGGTACTAGGGAGTACCCGGCCCCTGGGCCCGAAGGCCCGAAGGCCCCGTGAAAGGGGCCGGCCGACGACCTCAACCTCGCGGAGCCCCTCGCCGTCCTACGGTGAGGGGCTCCGCGCGTGTACGGTCATCCCGGGGGAAGGGAAGCAGCATGCCAAAAACGCCAGGGTGGCTGGGCCGGCTCGGAGCCGGGCTGACCCGGATGGAACAGCGCCTCAACGAGCGTCGCGCCGCGAGTCACGCGGACGACGACGCGGACACCGCCATGGACGACGTGGACCGCGGAAACCACGCGACCCGCGCCGGCGATGAGCAGGACACCGGACGCGGTACGGCCGCGCCGGCTCCCGAGCACGCCCCGGGGCGTGACCACACCGCCGCCCAGGACCAAGCTGCCGCCCGCGACCACGTCCCCGCGCCGCCCGACTACGCGCCGTCCGTGGCGGCCCGGCCGCAACCCATGGACGCCATTCCCTGGGGCATGCGGGTCGCGGCGGAGGTGGGCTGGCGGCTGCTCGTACTGGCGGGCACGCTCTGGGTGTTGATGCGCGTCATCAGCGAGGTCCGCCTGGTCGTCCTCGCGTTCGTCGCCGCGCTCCTGATCACCGCCCTGCTCCAGCCCACCGTGGCCCGGCTCCGCAGACTCGGCCTGCCGCGCGGGCTGGCCACGGCCGTCACCGCCGTCACCGGCTTCGTCATCATCGGACTGGTCGGCTGGTTCGTGGTCTGGCAGGTCCTGGAGAACCTCGGCGACCTCTCCGACCGGGTCAGGGACGGCATCGACGAGCTCAAGCAGTGGGCACTGGACAGCCCGTTCCATGTCACTGACAAGCAGATCAACGACATCGCCGACAACCTCAGCGACACGGTCGGGACGAACACCGAGGAGATCACCTCGGCCGGACTCCAGGGCGTGACCGTGCTGGTGGAGATCCTCACCGGCATGCTCCTGGCGATGTTCTCGACGCTCTTCCTGCTCTACGACGGCAAGCGCATCTGGCAGTGGGTGCTCAAGCTGGTGCCCGGCCAGGCCCGGCCGGGCGTCGCGGGCGCCGGCCCGCGCGCGTGGCGCACGCTGACCGCCTATGTGCGGGGCACGGTGATAGTGGCCCTGATCGACGCGATCTTCATCGGCCTCGGCATCTACTTCCTCGATGTCCCGCTGGCGGTGCCGCTGGCCGTGTTCATCTTCCTCTTCGCCTTCATCCCGCTCGTGGGCGCCGTCGTCTCCGGAGCGCTGGCCGTGGTGGTCGCCCTGGTCACGCAGGGCGCGTTCACCGCGCTGATGGTGCTGGTCGTCGTACTCGCCGTACAGCAGCTCGAAGGCCATGTGCTGCAGCCGTTCATCCTCGGCCGCGCGGTCCGCGTGCATCCCCTCGCGGTGGTCCTGGCCGTCGCCGCGGGCGGCCTGACGGCGGGCATCGGCGGCGCGGTGGTGGCCGTACCGCTGGTGGCGGTGACCAACACGGTCGTCGGCTACCTGCGGGCGCATTCCCGGGAACAGGCCCTGCGCATCGGCCCGTCCCCGCACGGCGCGACGGCGGTGGACGTCGCGGGCGCCCCGGCGGAACGGGACGGACGAGCGTGATCTCAGAGCCGGAGATGGTGGGGGACTTCGGCCCGCCGGAACTGTCGGAAACGGTCGAGCCGCCGGCCGCGGAGCGGGACTCGCCGCGGCGGCCCTGGCTGTGGGCCCTGGGCGGGGCGGTGGTGGCATCCGCCGTGTGGGCGGGCGGGCTCTACGCGTTCGGCGGCGCCGCCGAACGGCTGCCGGACACGCGCGGCTACCAGGTGGACGAGCAGCTGTGCGAGAAGGCGAAGCTGTCGACCCTGACCGCGGAACTCGGGAAGAAGATCGACAGCCCGCTGGCGACGGTACGCAAGCACGCGGCCCTCGACCGGGCGAACTGCACCGTCCCCCTGCTGCCGGCGGCGGCGGACACGGAAGGGTTCACGATCGACCACGAAATCTGGATCGGGGTCGAGCTGCACAAGAAGACGGACCCGGCGGCGGAGTTCGAAGCGGACCTCACGCCCAACGAGTGGTACGGCGCCGCCGGCTTGAAGCCGGAAGCGGTACCGGGCCTGGGGGACCAGGCCTTTCTGGTGACGGAGGACGACCTCAGCCCGCCGCTGCTGAAAGTGCGCGACGGCGGGGCCGTGTTCACCCTTCAGATCACCGTCAGCGTGGGCTTCTCGGGGGACGCGGAGCCCGAGGGCGACTATCCGGAGCCCGATGTGTCCGGCCTGGAAACGCTGATGATCGAGGACATGCGGGAGCTGATGAGCACGCTCAAGTCGTGACCGACAGCCCGCCGGCCTTCAGCAGGGCCGTGACGTCGAGAGTGACTTTGGCGCCGATCGACTCGGGCAGGGTGACCTGCTGGCCCGGCGCGTAGAGCGCGTGCTTGTCGTACTCGTCGGCAAGGGGGTCCGTCAGCACGCGCACCCGCTCGTTCCTACGGTCGACGATCACGTAGACGGGGATCTTGGCCTCGGCGTACGCGCGGACCTTGTTCTTGAGGTCGTTGTTGTAGTTGCTGGAGGTCACCTCCAGGACCAGGCGGAAGCAGGCGGGGTCGTAGCAGTTGTTCTCGACGAGGTGTTCTTCGAGATCGGCGTCGACCACCACGAGGTCGGGAATGGCATAGTCCTCGGGTCCGCCGGGCAGCCAGAGGCCGAGTGCCTGGAGGACCTGGCTCTCCTCGCCGTGCAGGCCTGCGGCGAGGAAAGGGATCATGATGTCGGTCAGCGTTTGGGCGTGCGGGCCGTCCGGTGGTGGGGCCACGGTGATGACGCCTCCGATGATCTCGATCCGGTAGCCGGGGTGCTGCTCCATGAGCCTGTTGGCCGTTTCGAGCAGAGTTTCCGGCTTGCCGTCCCAGGGGTGCTCGACTGCTGCGGCAGACATGCGGGCCTCCTGATGGCTGGTGTCGAGAGCATCATCGTAGGCCCGTCCCCCCGCACATGTCCGGTAACGGAACGTGCACCCGTACGAGTGAACGAAGGGGCCCGCACACCGGAGTTCCGGTGGGCGGGCCCCTTCGCGTGCGTACCGCGTGCGTGCGGGGAACTACTCGGCCGCGAGTACGGCCTCCGAGTCGAGCGTCACGCCGACCGCCTGGATCACCGAGGCGATCTTGAACGCCTCCTGGATCGTCTCGCGGTCCACGCCGGCCTTGCGCAGCACCTGCTCGTGCGAGTCCAGGCACTGGCCGCACGCGTTGATCGCGGAGACGGCGAGCGACCACAGCTCGAAGTCGACCTTCTCCACACCCGGGTTGCCGATGATGTTCATCCGCAGACCCGCGCGCAGCGTCCCGTACTCGGGGTCCGACAGCAGGTGCCGGGTCCGGTAGAAGACGTTGTTCATGGCCATGACGGCGGCAGCCGACTTGGCGGCCGTGTACGCCTCGTCGGACAGGTTCGTCCTGGCCTCCGGCTCCAGCTCACGCAGCACCTTCGGCGAGCGCGAGGCGATCGCGCAGGCCAGGACGGTGCCCCACAGCTGCTGCTGCGGCAGGTCGCTGTTGCCGATGACCGAGCCGAGGTTCAGCCGCAGGTCCTTGGCATAGTCCGGGATCGCGGATTTCAGTGCGTCGAGGGCCATGGGTCACTCACCCGCCAGCAGCTTGACCGGGTCCAGGGTCTCGTCGCCGGACTTCCAGTTGCACGGGCACAGCTCGTCGGTCTGCAGCGCGTCGAGGACCCGCAGGACCTCCTTGGGGTTACGGCCCACTGAACCGGCGGTCACCATGCTGAACTGGATCTCGTTGTTCTGGTCGACGATGAAGACGGCGCGCTTGGCGAAGCCGTCCTCGCCCTCGATGCCGAGGTCGCGCATGAGCTCGTGCTTCGAGTCGGCCATCATCGGGAAGGGCAGGTCACGCAGGTCGGCGTGGTCCTTGCGCCAGGCGTGGTGGACGAACTCGGAGTCGCCGGAGAAGCCGAGCACCTGGGCGTCGCGGTCGGCGAACTCGTCGTTCAGCTTGCCGAAAGCGGCGATCTCGGTCGGGCACACGAAGGTGAAGTCCATGGGCCACGCGAAGACGATCTTCCACTTGCCCTCGTAGGTCTTGTGGTTGATCTGCTCGAACTCCTTGCCGCTCTCCAGAGAGACGCAGGCGGTCAGATCGAACCTGGGGAACTTGTCGCCGACAGTGAGCACAAACTCTCCTTGCAACGAGGAAAGGCCCCTTTTGGGGGCGCTTTTCCGCGGGGGTTGGACGGATCACCGATGGTGGCACGGCGGCTATTGATCACGGAAATAGCTAGACTGGGTCATCGTGATCGGAGGTGCCTATCAGTGTCTGTCAGTAATTCTGCCAGCAATAGGGGAGCGAGCCGGAGCAAGCAGCCCACCCTCGCGCAGCTGCGCGCCTTTGCCGCCGTGGCCGAGTACCTGCACTTCCGGGACGCGGCCGCCGCCATCGGGATGAGCCAGCCCGCGCTGTCGGGGGCCGTCTCGGCGCTGGAGGACGCCCTCGGCGTACAGCTGCTGGAGCGTACGACCCGCAAGGTGCTGCTCTCGTCCGCCGGGGAGCGGCTCGCCGTACGGGCGAAGGCTGTGCTCGACGCGGTCGGGGAGCTGATGGAGGAGGCCGAGGCGGTGCGGGCGCCCTTCACCGGGGTGCTGCGGCTCGGGGTGATTCCCACGGTGGCGCCCTATCTGCTGCCGACCGTGCTCTGGCTCATCCACGAGCGGTACCCGGAACTGGACCTCCAGGTGCACGAGGAGCAGACCGCGTCGCTGCTGGAGGGACTGTCCGGCGGCCGGCTGGACCTGCTGCTGCTCGCGGTGCCGCTCGGAGTGCCGGGGGTGACCGAACTGCCGCTGTTCGACGAGGACTTCGTGCTGGTCGCGCCGCGCGACCACTGGCTGGCGGGGCGCAACGACATCCCGCGCGAGGCGCTGCGCGAGCTGGATCTGCTGCTGCTCGACGAGGGGCACTGCCTGCGCGACCAGGCGCTCGACATTTGCCGGGAGGCGGGCCGTACCGATGGGGCCGCGGTCACGACCACCGCCGCCGGGCTCTCCACGCTGGTGCAGCTGGTCGCGGGCGGGCTCGGGGTGACGCTGCTGCCGCGTACCGCGCTGCGGGTGGAGGCCAGCCGTAACGAGCATCTGGCCACCGGGTACTTCGCCGAGCCGGCGCCGTCCCGGCGGATCGCGCTGGCGATGCGTACCGGCACGGCCCGGCAGGAGGAGTTCACCGCGTTCGCGGACGCGCTGCGGGAGGCGATGCGGCCGCTCCCGGTGTGGCCCGCCGAGTAGCGGGTCCGCACCAGGAGCGGACGGCTCACTCGGTGCGCAGGCCGTCCGGGCGCATCAGCCGCCACAGCGGTGGCAGGCTCAGTGCGGTGACCAGCAGGACCACGCCGGCGCCGATGCCGGCCATGGTGGCGACCGACATCCAGTCGACGCCGAAGCTCGTGCCCGCCATCTTCAGCAGGATCGAGCCGAGTCCCAGTCCCACGGCGGAGGAGAGGGCGAGGCCCAGCGCGACGGGGACGGCGGTCTGCCACAGGATCGACCAGCTGAGCGTGGTCCGGCGGGTGCCGAACGCCACCAGTGCCGACAACAGCCGCTTGCGCTCGCGCAGTTGCTCCAGCATGGAGACCAGCAGGCTGGCGCCGATGAGCATCAGCACTCCGGCGGCCCCGATGAACAGGCCCTTGCGGACGCTCGCGAACTTGGTCGACGTCTCGGTCGCCTGCACGGTCATGACGTACGCCAGGGGATTCGCCTCGTACGCGAGGTTGCGCACCCGGTCGGCGGCGGCGGACTCCCGCGGGTCGAGCTTGACGAACAGTGTGTACTGCATCGGCAGGCCGGACACCTTGGCGAGCGCGCCCGGGGTGGCCAGGACACCGCCGCGGTCGTAGCCGGTGGGGTCCGGCCGCGAGGGCACCCGTCGGGCGTCGGCCGGCACGGTCCACGCGATCTCGGCGCCCTTGGGGCCACCGCCGCTGTAGCTCGGGTCGATCACGAGCCGGCTGCCGGGCTGCGCGTGCTGGGCCACCGCCGCGCGCTCGTCGCCGCCCTCGGCGAGGAAGATGTCGCCGTCACGGCAGGAGCCGATCCGGGCGTTCTCCTTGAGGGCGGCGCAGTCGCCGATGGTCAGCGACAGCGATTCCGCCGGGTCCTTGGCGGTCGGTGACAGCGTGGCGAAGGCGAGGGCCGTCGCGTCCCGTACGCCTTCGGCGGCCTTGATCCGCTGGGACAGCTCCTGGGTCTGGGCGGGGGACAGGTCGCGAGCGGACACGGCCAGGTTGGCCCGGTCCGGGGACATCCCGCTGTTCCTGGTGTAGTCGCCCTGGATGCCGGCGAACAGCATCTGCAGGGCGATCGCCCCGGCGACCGCGACCGCGATGCCGTTGACCAGGCGGGCCGCCGTACCGCTGGTCAACTGGAGCCGTCGTACGGCCAGTTGCCAGGCGACCGTGCCGCCGCCGAGCCGGGCCACGACGAACTCCACCAGCCAGGGCAGCAGCGCGGTGACTCCGACCAGCAGCAGCACCACGCCGCCGGTCACCTGCCACTGGTTGAAGTCCCCGCCGTCCCGGCCCTGGCCCATCAGCGGGTAGAGCAGGGCGAGCCCGGCGAGCGGCGGCACCAGGCGCCACCACACCCGGCGTTTGCGCGGGACGCTGCTGCGCACCACGCCGAGCGGCTCGATGACGACTCCGCGCAGGGCGAAGAGGGTCACCGCGAGCGCCGCGGCCGGGACGGCGACGCCGACGAGCGCGGCCAGCGCCGGGCTCGGGTCGACGTCGGCCGGGAAGAGGTTGAGGCCGGCGACGGTGAAGTCCCCGACGAACTGCCTGCCGAGCAGGAAGAATCCGGCGCCGAAGAAGAGACCGAGCAGCGATCCGGCCAGGGCCTCACCGGCGGCGATGCGCCGGGTCATCCGTCCGTCGGCGCCGACCAGGCGCAGTGCGGCGAGCCGGCGGTCGCGCCGGTCGCCGCCGAAGCGCACGGCGGCGGCGATGAAGACCGCGACCGGCATCAGCAGGACGACGAAGATGATGACGACGAACAGGGCGAGGACCGGGTCCATCTCCTCGGCCGGGCCCATGGGGGCGAACGCGTTGATCCGCTCGACGCCGTCGGTGCTCGCCTTGAGGACGTCGCTGCCCGCGTAGTACGCGAGTTCGTGCGGGCCCAGCAGTCCTTCGTCGGTGATGGTTCCGATGATGCGGTAGTCGAGGCGTTCGCGCAGCAGCTCGCCCGAGGGGGAGTCGAGCAGGTCGGCCAGGGCGGGGGAGACGACCATCTCGCCGGCCCCGGGGTTCTTCGCCAGGCCGGGCGGCACCGGGGCCTTGTCTCCCTCGGGCAGCAGCAGCCGGCCGCGGACGTCTTTCCGGTCGTACGTGCTGTCGGTGCGGCCGACCAGCATGGTGTCGGCGGCCGGCCCGGTGGTGATGCCCGCGCCGAAGTCGTTACGGGCGTCGCCGCGCTGGTCGCGGGCGCCGAGGGCGGACGGTACGGCGGTGGTGAACAGCAGCAGCGCCACACCCAGGCCCACACCGACGGCGGTGAGCAGGGTGCGGGTCCAGCCCTCCCGGCCGCCGGTCACGGCGAACCGGGCGCCCATCCTCAGATCGTCGGCCCAGCTCATGCGACGCGCTCCGCCGTGTCGCTGGACGTGTCGCTGGACGTGCCGCTGGACATGTCGCGTGACTTGCCGTCACGGACGACGATCTCCCGGTCGGAGTAGGCCGCGACCCGCGCCTCATGGGTGACGAGCACCACGGCCGCGCGGGTGTCCCGGGCGGCGGCGGTGAAGAGCTGCATCACGCGCTCGCCGTTGAGCGAGTCCAGCGCGCCGGTCGGCTCGTCGGCGAAGAGCACGCGCGGGGAGGTGACCAGCGAGCGGGCGACGGCGACGCGCTGGCCCTGGCCGCCGGAGACCTCGCCGGGGCGCTTGTGGCCGAGTTCGGCGACCTCCAGGCGCTCCATCCACTCCAGTGCCTTGCGCTCGGCCTCCTTCTTCTTCACGCCGTTCAGCCGGAGCGGCAGGGCGACGTTCTCCGTACAGCTCAGTTCCGGTACGAGCTGGCCGAACTGGAAGACGAAGCCGAAGTCGCTGCGGCGCAGTGCGCTGCGTTCGGCGTCCGACATCGCGGTGAGGTCGCGGCCGTCGTACGTGATCGTGCCCGAGTCGGGGCGGACGATCCCGGCCAGGCAGTGCAGCAGGGTCGACTTGCCGGACCCGGAGGGGCCCATGACGGCGACGACCTCGCCGGGGCGGATGGTGAACTCCGCGCCGTCGAGCGCGGGGGTGGGCCCGTAGGCCTTGCGCAGTTGGGCGGCGGACAGCAGCGGGCCGGTCACTTCCGTACCTCCTGGGCGAGCTGGTCGAGGCGCGCGGCGGTGAGTTCCAGCCAGCGCAGGTCGGCCTCGAGGTGGAAGAGCGCGTGGTCGCAGATGAGCTGGTCGGCGAAGTCGCCGCTCACCTTGCGCCGGGTGAGCTCGCGCATCAGGCGCAGGTGCTCGGCGCGCTGGGTGTCGAGCAGACCGGCCGCGCTGCGGTCGGTGAGGAGCGCGAGGACGACCTTGGTGTAGAGGGTCGACTGGAGGTACGGCTCGGGCTTCTCGGGCTGCGCGAGCCAGCTCTCGACATCGGTGATGCCGGCTTCGGTGATCGCGTAGCGCTTGCGCTCCGGGCCGTCGCCGGCCTCTATCCCGTCGACCTCGACCAGACCGTTCTTCAGCAGCCGGGACATGGTCGAGTAGACCTGCCCGTAGTGCAGCGGACGGTCGTGTCCGAACTTCTCGTCGAACGCGCGCTTGAGGTCGTAACCGTGGCGTGGGCCGGACTCCAGGAGTCCCAGCAGGGTGTGGCCGATTGACATGCGCAGCACTCTACACACTGCGTATACACCCCATGTATACCCAGTGTGTAGAGAAGCTGACCTGCGGTTTCTTTCCGCAGGTCAGCTGCGATTGTCACGATTCGGTACGAGGATCCGCCTCCGGGGCAGCCTCCGGCGCCGCGTCCCGCGCCACGGCCCTGGGGGGCCGCCCGCGGCGGGGGATCGGGCCCGTGCCGCCGGGCAGCCGGCCCGACTCGGCCAGCGCCCGCCGCAGTACGAACTCGATCTGTGCGTTCGCGCTGCGCAGTTCCTCGCCGGCCCAGCGCGCCAGCGCCTCGTACACCAGGGGGTCCAGCCGCAGCAGCACCTGCTTGCGCTGCTGCGGCCTGCCCTTCGGGCTGCCGGGGTCCGTCACTGGTAGAGCGTGCCGGTGTTGAGGACCGGCTGGGCGGCCCGGTCGCCGCACAGCACCACCATCAGGTTGCTGACCATCGCCGCCTTGCGCTCCGAGTCGAGCTCGACGATGTCCTGCTCGGCGATCCGGGTGAGTGCCATCTCCACCATGCCGACCGCGCCCTCGACGATCTGCTTGCGGGCGGCGACGACGGCCCCGGCCTGCTGGCGCTGGAGCATCGCCGACGCGATCTCGGGCGCGTATGCGAGGTGGGTGAAGCGGGACTCGATGATGTGGACGCCGGCCGCCTCGACCCGGGCGTGCAGTTCTATGGCGAGCTTCTCGGTGATCTCCTCCGCGTTGCCGCGCAGTGAGAGGCCGTCCTCCTCGTGGGCGTCGTACGGGTACTCGATCGCGATGTGGCGGACGGCGGCCTCGGTCTGGGTCGAGACGAACTCCAGGAAGTCGTCCACCTCGAACATCGCCTGCGCGGTGTCCTCGACCTTCCAGACCACGACCGCGGCGAGCTCGATCGGGTTGCCGTAGGCGTCGTTGACCTTGAGTACGGCGGTCTCGTGGTTGCGCACCCGGGTCGAGATCTTGGCGCGGGAGGTCAGCGGGTTGACCCAGCGCAGTCCGTCGGTGCGGATCGTCCCCCGGTAGCGGCCGAAGAGCTGGACGACGCGGGCCTCGCCCGGCGCCACCATGTTCAGCCCGCACATCGCGAGGAACGCGGCGATGCCGACCAGGATGCCCGCGATGATCAGCGCGGCCTTGGCGCCGCCCGAACCGGCCGCGGCGCCGCCGGTGACGAGGCCGGCGCCGGCGGCCAGGCCCAGCAGGCCGAGCAGCAGGGCGAGGCCGCCGCCGATGCTGCGGGCGGCGAACTCGCGGACCCGCGGTGCGGGCATCTGTGGGAGATCGGCGGTGGTGTTCTCGGGCATGACTGGTCCCCGTTTCGGTCGTTCTGGGTCTAGCGAAGTGATATCAGATTACACGGGCTCGCAACCATGCACAGCTCTCAGGAGTCGGTTCCAGTGACACGGGTGCTCATTGTCACGTCCGGAAGGCCCGGATTGGCAGAGCTTTGTCCACAGGCGCGGTGTTAGCTTGCTGAGCTGACGTCGGGGGTTCACGAGCGGAGCAGTGGAGCATGGGCCGAGCAGAAGCACGACGAGCACAGCAGGGCGGTGCGCGCCGGGCGAGGAAGGCGGAGAAGCCGGGCGGCATACGCCGCTTCTTCACCTGGAAGAAGGTGCTGGGCACCTTCTTCGGACTCTGCCTGCTCCTGATGGGCGCCTTCGTGGTCCTCTACTTCACGGTGGAGGAGCCCGAGCCGAACGACCAGGCCCGGATGCAGAGCAACGTCTACACGTACAGCAACGGCAAGATCCTCGGCCGCACCGGCGATGTGAACCGGTCGATCGTCGGTCTCGACCGCATCCCCAAAGACGTCCAGATGGCCTTCGTCGCCGCCGAGAACAAGACCTTCTACCAGGACTCCGGCGTCGACCTGAAGGGCACCGCCCGCGGTCTGATCAACACCCTCTCGGGGCAGGGCAAGCAGGGCGGCTCGACGATCACCCAGCAGTACGTCAAGAACTACTACCTCGAGCAGGACCAGTCGGTCACCCGCAAGCTCAAGGAACTGGTGATCTCGCTCAAGGTCGACCAGCGCATGAGCAAGGACGAGATCCTCGCCGGCTACATCAACACCAGTTACTACGGGCGCGGTGCGTACGGCATCCAGGCCGCGGCCCAGGCGTACTACCGCGTCGACGCGAAGGATCTGACCGTCGACCAGGGCGCGTACCTCGCCGCTCTGCTCCAGGCCCCCAGCGCGTACGACTGGCACGCGGCCACCCCGACCGGCCGGAAGTTCGTCCAGGAGCGCTGGGACATCGTCCTCGGCCACATGGTCGACATGGGCCGGCTGGACGAGGCGAAGCGCGCCACGCTGAAGTTCCCCGTGCCGAAGGAGCCCCAGGCGGCGCCCGGCATGAGCGGCCAGGCCGGCTATCTCGTCGAGGCGGCCAAGTCGGAGCTGGAGAAGGCCGGGATCTCCAAGGCGGAACTCGACGCCGGCGGCTGGACGATCACGCTCAACATCGACCCCAAGAAGCAGCAGAAGCTGGAAAAGGCGGTCGAGGAGCAGCTGGAGGACAAGCTCGACCGCAAGAACAACAAGGTCGACGCGACCGTGCAGGCCGGTGCGACCTCGGTGGACCCCAAGACCGGGCACGTGGTTGCGATGTACGGCGGAGTCGACGCCACCCAGCACTACATCTCCAACGCGACCCGCTCCGACTACCAGCCGGGCTCGACCTTCAAGCCGTTCGTCCTGGCCTCCGCCATGGAGAACGAGTCCGTGACCCAGGACGGCAAGCCGATCAAACCCAACACCGTCTACGACGGCACCAGCCGCCGGCCGGTCGAGGGCAGCGAGACCGCTTTCGCCCCGCAGAACCTGGATGACAAGGACTGGGGTCCCGTCACGGTCCAGAAGGGCACCAACCACTCGCTCAACTCCGTCTACGCGCAGATGATCGTGGACGTCGGGCCCGACGAGGCGAAGAAGACCGCGCTCGCCCTCGGCATGAAGGACCGCGGCGGGTTCGACGAGCGTCCGGCCATGTCGCTGGGCCCGATGGGCGCGAGCACCGTGGACATGGCGGCCGCCTACGCGACCCTCGCCAACCACGGTGAGAAGGTCACCCCGGCGATCGTGAAGTCCGCCGAGCACAAGAGCCGCAAGGTCGAGCTGCCGAAGCCGGTGGGCGGCGAGGCGATCAGCCGGGTGAGTGCCGACACGGTCACCAAGGTGCTCACGGGCGTCGTCAACGAGGGCTCGGCGAGCGCCGTGCGGTCCAGCGCCTACGAGGCGGCCGGCAAGACCGGTACCTCCGAGCAGAACAAGTCGGCCTGGTTCACCGGCTACACGCCCGAACTGACCACGGTCGTCGCGCTGTTCGGCGAGTCCACCAAGGAGGGCGGCGGCCAGGTCTCGCTGACCGGAACCGCCAACTCCGGCCGTGCCAACGGCGGTGGCTTCCCGGCCAGGATCTGGAAGCAGTACACGCTGGACGCCCTGCGCGGGGGTGACACCAACCAGCGGTTCGACCTGGAGACGGACATGGGCCAGGTCGAGGCGCCCCCGACGCCGACCCAGGAGCCGACCGAGACCGAGGAGCCGGACCCGACGCAGACGCCGACGGACGAGCCGGACCCGACGCAGACGCCGACGGACGAGCCGGACCCGACCTTCTCCCCGGACGACCCGACGGACCAGCCGACCGGCGGCCTCATCGGCGGGCCGGGAGACACCACCGGTGGGGATACCGGCGGTGACACGGGCGGTGACACGGGCGGGGATACCGGCGGCGACACGGGAGGCGGGGAGGACAGCTTCCGGCCGCCGAGGCCGTAGGGCCAGGGCGGCCGGGAGGCTCCGGGCGGCCGGGAGCGGGGGCGTGGGCGGTCAGCCGCCGCGCCCCCGGACACCCCTAGGTACGAGCGGGTGCCGGCAGCTCGAACCAGACCACCTTTCCGCTGCTCAGCCGGGTCGCGCCCCACCGCCGCGCCAGCCGGTTGACCAGGAACAGACCCCGGCCGCCCTCGTCGGTGTCCCGGGCCCGGCGCTGCCGGGGCAGCTGCGGCGAGTCGTCGCCGACCTCGCAGCGCAGGACGTCCGTACGCAGCAGCCGCAGCGTGACCGGCCGCTCCGCGTACCGCACGGCGTTCGTCACCACCTCGCTGACCAGCAGCTCCACTGAGTCCGAGAGCTCCTCCAGGTCCCAGCGGGCCAGCGCCCGCCGGGCCAGGCGGCGGGCCCGCCCGGGAGCCCGCTCTTCCGGCTCAAGGAACCAGTACGCGACATCGCTCGGCGCGATCCCGTCGAAACGGGCGGCGAGCAGCGCGATGTCGTCGTCCCGGTCACCGGGGCCGAGCATGTCCAGGACGTCGTCGCACAGCGCCTCCAGCGGCGGCGGATGGTCCGGCCCGGTCAGCTGGGCGGTGGCGGCCAGCCGCTCCCGCAACTGCTCGATACCGGTCCAGACGTCGCGCAGCCGGGACTCGACCAGGCCGTCGGTGTACAGGAGCAGCGTCGCGCCGGCCGGGGCGTCCAGCTCGACCGCCTCGAAGTCGACGCCGCCGACGCCGATGGGCGCGCCGGGCGGCACCCGCAGCACCTCGGCGCGGCCGCCCAGGTGGAGCAGTACGGGCGGCGGATGGCCGGCGTTGGCGATGGTGATGCGGTGCGAGACCGGGTCGTACACGGCGTACAGGCAGGTCGCCATGCGGTCCGAGCCGAGCCGCTGGGCCTGCTCGTCGAGATGGTGCAGCACCTCGGCCGGGGGCAGGTCGAGCTGGGCCAGGGTCTGCGCGGTGGTGCGCAACTGGCCCATGATCGCGGCGGAGGTCATGGAGTGGCCCATGACGTCGCCGACGACCAGCGCGACCCGGCTGCCGGGCAGCGGGATCGCGTCGTACCAGTCACCGCCCACCCGGGCCGTCTCGGCGGCCGGCAGGTAGCGGCTGGCGAGCCGGACGCCGGTCGGCTGCGGCAGCGAGTCGGGCAGCATGGTGCGCTGGAGCTCGTCGGCGATGTACGCCTCGCGCCCGTACAGCACGGCCTTGTCGATGCCCAGCGCGGTGTGGGTGGCCAACTGGGCGGCCACCAGCAGGTCGTTGGGCTCGAACGCGGGCCGCTCCGGGCGGCGCAGGAACACCGCGGCCCCGATCACCCGGCGCCGGCCGCGCAGCGGGGCGAGGATCGCCCGGTGCCCGCCGGGTACGGGATGGTCGCCGCCCAGCAGCTCGGTCAGCGCGGCGCGCGCGGCGGCGGAGGCGCCGAACACCGGCCGTACGCCGCGGAGCACCTCGGCCAGCGCGCCGCCGGGCCGGATCTCGCACAGTTCGGCGGCGGGCATGTCCGTCTGCATGAACAGCTGCTGCCGGGCGGCCTCGGTCTCCGGGTCCGTGCCGTTGTCCGTGCTCTCGTCGATCGGGCGGAGCCGGTCGGTTCGCCGGAGCCGTAACACCACGGGGCCGGCGGGCCGTTCGTCGCCGACCGGCAGCGGGTCGCGAAGGTACACCAGGATCGCGTCGGAGAACGTCGGTACGGTGGCCCGGCACAGGCCCAGCACGATCTCGTCGAGGTCTATGCCCCGGGCGATCCGCCGGGTGGCGGCGCCCACGAACCGCAGCCGGTCCCCCTCGCGGCGAGCCGCCGCGGGGTCGGCGGCCGGGCCGGCGTCCTCGCGTATGCCCGCGGGGTCGGCGTCCAGACCGCGGGCGCCGGGGACGGCCCCGGCGCCGGCCAGGCCGTGCCCGTCCGTCCCGTGCCCGACCGTGCCGTGGACATCCGTCCCGTGCCCGACCGTGCCGTGGGCGTCCGTGCCATGTCCGTCCGCTGTGCTGTGCGGCTCGGCCTTGCCGTGGCCGTCCGCGGCGGCGCCGGGTCCGTCCTCCCTGGGCCGGGAGCGCGGCGCGGCCGACCGGGGCTGGGCGGGCACGCCGTCGGCGGCCGTTCCGGTACGCCGCTGCAGCGCCCCGCGCGGGTCCGCGGGCGCGGTCGGCCGGGCAGCTCCGGGCTGCGGGCCTTCGTGGGAGGTCGGGTACTCCGTCACGCGTGGGATTCCGTCCGTTCGCGCTTGATGTGCGCTGCACTCAACTCAGTCGCGGTATACCCGCTCAGCGGGAGGGACACCGTCAACTCCCTCCCTCAAGGCCCCTCTCGTTTCCTCTTGTGACGTTCGGTCAAGGTCCTTGCACGGCAGCGTCATTGCAGCTGCGCAGCCATACGGAGGACGATCCTACGTTTGAACCCCGGGGGCGCATCAAGGGTCTCATGAGGTCATATGCGCCGGGGTGCGGTCCCAGTCGTCCGGCAGCACCGGCACGGTCCACCGCGGGTCCGGCCGCCAGTCCTGCCAGCCGTCGCAGAACGGCCGGCCCCACGCCGTGATCACCTCGACCGCGGCGCGCCCGGCTCTTCGTACGCGCCGGGCCTGACCCGCGTTCATCAGTCCGGCCCGTTGCGCCTGGTCGAACTCGTCCTCGTCCAGCCAGTTCCAGCTGCGGTCGGGATGCACCGCGATGTCGAGGAAGTGGTCTTCGGAGTCGACTCCGCGGGTCCACCGGGTGCGGGGCTCCTCAAGGTTCACGTACCAGTTCTTGAAGCGCCAGCCCCGCTCCCAGAACAGCCACACCGACCACGGTTCACCGGGCCGGGCCAGCTTCAGCACCCCCGTACCGAACCAACGCGAGCGGACGGTGGTGCGGGGCGCGGTATAGCGGGTGGCGAGCGGCTCGTGGTGCACGGGCGTCCTTCCGTCCGCGAGCACCGGCTTCACACACTCGGTGCCCGGCGCCATCCACACCGCCAGCAGATCCGGGGTGTCCTCGACGACGGTCACCGGGCGGCAGATGTGGACATGGCCGTTCCCCTCCACGGCGTTGCCGCGGTAGCGCCAGAGGATGTGGTCTCCCGGCGACCAGGGGGAAGTGCCTGTCGTACCTGTCATGCGCAGATCTTAGGGGCGAAGGGGGCCGGGCGCTGCGGTACAGATCATGAAGATTCCGTTCATGGGCGAATCAGCAGGTCAGGGCCGGGTCATACGCAGCACGTCCAGGGCTTCGCCGAGCTGTTCCAGGGTCAGGTCCCCGCGCTCCACATAGCCCGATTCGAGGACCACCTCGCGGATGGTCTTCCGCTCGGCCAGCGACTTCTTGGCGACCTTGGCGGCCTCCTCGTACCCGATGTACTTGTTCAGCGGCGTGACGACGGAAGGCGACGACTCGGCGTACTCCCGGGCCCGTTCGACGTTCGCCGTGATGCCGTCGACGGTACGGTCCGCCAGCAGGCGGGAGGCGTTGGCCAGCAGCCGTACGGACTCCAGCAGGTTCTTCGCCATCACCGGCAGCATGACGTTCAGCTCGAAGTTCCCGGCCGCGCCGGCCACCGCGACCGTGGTGTCGTTGCCGGTCACCTGCGCCGCGACCATCAGCACCGCCTCCGGGATCACCGGATTCACCTTGCCCGGCATGATCGACGAGCCCGGCTGGAGATCGGGGAGGCTGATCTCGGCCAGGCCGGTGCGGGGACCGCTGGCCATCCAGCGCAGATCGTTGCAGATCTTGGTGAGGGAGACCGCGATCGTGCGGAGCTGGCCGGACGTCTCCACCAGCCCGTCCCGCGCCCCCTGTGCCTCGAAGTGGTCCCGGGCCTCGGTCAGCGGCAGGCCGGTGGTGTGGGCCACCTCGGCGATGACGGCCGCGGAGAAGCCGGGCGGGGTGTTGATGCCGGTGCCCACCGCGGTGCCGCCGAGCGGGAGTTCCGCCAGGCGCGGGAGCGCCGACTTCAGCCGTTCGACACCGCCCCTGACCTGGGCGGCGTAGCCCCCGAACTCCTGGCCGAGAGTGACGGGCGTCGCGTCCATCAGGTGCGTACGGCCGGACTTGACCACCTGCGCGAACTCGGCGGACTTCCGCTCCAGCGAGGCCGCGAGGTGTTCCAGGGCCGGGATCAGGTCACCGGTCACGGCGGCGGTCGCGGCGATGTGGATGGAGGACGGAAAGACGTCGTTGGACGACTGCGAGGCGTTGACGTGGTCGTTGGGGTGGACCTCGCGGCCGAGCCGTTCCGTGGCGAGGGTGGCGACCACCTCGTTGGTGTTCATGTTGGACGACGTACCGGAACCGGTCTGGAAGACGTCCACCGGGAAGTGCTCGTCCCAGCGGCCCTCGGCGACCTCGGCCGCCGCCTCCTCGATCGCCGTCGCGATGTCCGCGTCCAGCACGCCGAGTTGGGCGTTGACCTTGGCGGCGGCCGCCTTGATCCGGCCCAGGGCCTCGATGTGGGCGCGCTCCAGGCCCTGGCCGGAGACGGGAAAGTTCTCCACCGCCCGCTGGGTCTGGGCACGCCACTTGGCGTGCGCGGGGACCCGTACCTCGCCCATGGAGTCGTGCTCGGTGCGGTACCCGCTGTCGTCCTGATCGGTCGTCATCTTCGTCGTACCTCCGAAAAGTTGAGCAATTGTCTGGTTAAAAGTGTTCCCAAGTCTCCTACTGGCCAGTAAATACCTGCGGTAACACTGACATCGGGGAGGCGTACATGGCACGTACCAGACCCAGACTCAGATGTACCGTCGCCGCTCTCGCGGCACTCGCGTCCGCCCTCGGCGGACTCACCGCAATCACCCCCACGGCCCAGGCTGCCCCCGCACCGGCCGCCCCCGCTTCCATCCGCGCATCCACCCCACTGCCACCCGCACTCGAGACCATCCGCGCCGCCGAGGCCACCAAGCTCTACGGCAGTCCGGCCGAACGCCCGCTCGCCGAGCGCAAGACCGGCCTCATCTCCCTCGGCGACAGCGAGATCTCCGGCGAGGGCGTCGGCACGTACGAACCCGGCACCAACGGCCCGTCGAACTGGTGCCACCGCTCGCCCGACGCCGCCATCCACCGCACCGGGATCCCCGCGGACGTCACGTACAACGTGGCCTGCTCCGGGGCGTACACCGGCAACATCCGTATCGGCGGCGGCAAGCAGTACGCCGACGAGCTCGTCCAGAGCGACAACCTCGCCATCAAGGCGCGCAACACCCGGATCAAGATGGTGCTGCTGGTCGCCGGTGCCAACGACGACCTCCAGTTCGGCCCGGTGATCACCGACTGCGTCACCCGGTGGTTCACCTTCCAGGGCGCCTGCGAGCCCAAGTACGCGCCCGGCTGGCAGGGCCGCATCGACGGCCTGGTGCCCAAGGTCCAGGCGACGGTCGCCGACCTGCGTACGGTCATGCGCGAGGCGGGTTACGCCGACGGCGACTACAAGCTGGTCGTCATGGGCTACCCCGGCCCGATCGGTCCCGACATCTACGACAACCCCAGCTACCCCGGCAAGATCCCCGGTGGCTGCACCGGCTACGACCAGGACGCCCGCTGGGCCCGCAACGCCGCCGTACCCGGCTTCCAGAGCGGGATGCGCCGGGCCGCGCAGCAGTCCGGGGCGGTCTACCTCGACAACTCCCGCCTGTTCCACGGCCATGAGGTGTGCATGGACGACCCGTGGGCGCGCGGCCTCTACATCGACGTCACCAACCCCTTCCCGCCGGACTCGAACTCGGTGCGCCAGTCCTTCCACCCGAACGTACGGGGCCACGCCGCCTTCGCCTCGTGCCTGACCCAGCTCTACCACTCGGGCCTGACCGAGGCGAGTTGCGCGGACCCGGCGAGCACCGGAAAGCCGCAGCTCTTCCCGGGCGGCTGGGACGACGCCTACAAGCCGCTGAAGAACGAGTCCACCGGCAGCTGCCTGGACGTGTACAGCGCCAACAGCCGCAACGGCGCACAGGTCGGCGGCTGGGACTGCAACGGCGCCCGCAACCAGGGCTGGTGGTACGACGCCGGCCGCAAGTCCGTGCACACCGAGCTGACCCACGACCGCTGCCTCGACGTGTACCGCGGCAGCTACACGGCCGGCACGGCGGTCGTCCTGTGGAACTGCCACGGCGGGGCCAACCAGCAGTTCGTACGCGAGTCGGGCACGATCCGCCCGGCGGCGGCGACGGCACTGTGCCTGACCCTCGCCTCCGCGAAGGAGCCGCTGCGGCTCCAGACCTGCACGGGCGCCGCGAACCAGCGGTTCGCGTAGCGGCCCGTCCGCGGTCGCCGGAGGGGCTGACCATCGGCCCCTCCGGCGACGAGCAGGCGTTACGCCAGTCCGGCCCTGATCCGCCGGACAGGCCCTATGCCAGTCCGGGGCCCCGGACCGGGATCGAGGTGAACGTCGGGGCCGGGGCCGGCTCGGTGAAGAAGTCGTTGCCCTTGTCGTCCACCACGATGAACGCCGGGAAGTCCTCCACCTCGATCCTCCAGACCGCCTCCATGCCGAGCTCCTCGTACTCGACGACCTCGACCTTCTTGATGCAGTCCTGCGCGAGCCGGGCGGCCGGACCGCCGATCGAGCCCAGGTAGAAGCCGCCGTGCGTGCCGCACGCGTCGGTGACCTGCTGGGAGCGGTTGCCCTTGGCCAGCATGACCTTGGAGCCGCCCGCCGCCTGGAACTGCTTGACGTAGCTGTCCATCCGGCCGGCCGTCGTCGGGCCGAAGGAGCCGGAGGCGTAGCCCTCGGGGGTCTTGGCCGGTCCCGCGTAGTAGACCGGGTGGTCCTTGAGGTACTGCGGCATCTCCTCGCCCGCGTCCAGCCGCTCCTTGATCTTGGCGTGCGCGATGTCGCGCGCGACGACGAGCGGGCCGGTGAGCGAGAGCCGGGTCTTGACCGGGTACTTGGTCAGCTCGGCCAGTACCTCGTCCATGGGCCGGTTCAGGTCGATCTTCACGACGTCACCGTCGGCGTCCAGATGCTCGTCGGTCGTCTCCGGCAGGAAGCGCGCCGGGTCCTTCTCCAGCTGCTCCAGGAACACGCCCTCGGCGGTGATCTTCGCGACGGCCTGGCGGTCGGCCGAGCAGGAGACGGCGATCGCGACGGGCAGCGAGGCGCCGTGGCGCGGCAGCCGGACGACGCGGACGTCGTGGCAGAAGTACTTGCCGCCGAACTGCGCGCCGATGCCGATCCTCTGCGTCAGCTCGAAGACCTTCTCCTCCAGCTCCTTGTCACGGAAGCCGTGACCGGCCGGGGACCCCTCGGCGGGCAGCTCGTCGAGATAGTGCGCGGAGGCGTACTTCGCGGTCTTCAGCGCGAACTCGGCGGACGTACCGCCGACGACGATGGCCAGGTGGTACGGCGGGCAGGCGGCCGTACCGAGCGAACGGATCTTCTCCTCCAGGAACTTCATCATGGAGTCCTCGTTGAGGACCGCCTTCGTCTCCTGGTAGAGGAAGGACTTGTTGGCGGAGCCGCCGCCCTTCGCCATGAAGAGGAACTTGTACGCGCCGCCGTCGGCCGCGTAGAGCTCGATCTGGGCCGGCAGGTTGGAGCCGGTGTTCTTCTCCTCCCACATGGTGAGGGGAGCCATCTGCGAGTACCGCAGGTTGAGCTTGGTGTACGCGTCGTAGATGCCGCGCGAGAGGGCTTCCTCGTCGCCGCCCGCCGTCAGGACGTTCTGGCCGCGCTTGCCCATGACGATCGCCGTGCCGGTGTCCTGGCACATGGGCAGCACGCCGGCCGCCGCGATGTTGGCGTTCTTGAGCAGGTCGAGGGCGACGAACTTGTCGTTCGAGGACGCCTCGGGGTCGTCGATGATGCGGCGCAGCTGCGCCAGGTGGGCCGGGCGCAGGTAGTGCGAGATGTCGTGCATGGCCTCGGCGGCGAGCGTGCGCAGCGCCTCCGGGTCGACCTTGAGGAACGTACGTCCGTCGGCCTCGAAGGTGGAGACACCCTCGGAGGTCACCAGCCGGTACGGCGTGGTGTCCTCGCCCAGGGGGAGCAGATCGGTGTACGTGAACGCAGGGCTGGGCGGGCGGGAGACAGGGGGCATTGCGGCCATTCCTCAGTCGGCAGACGGCGGCGCTGGCATCCATCGGCAGCGCGTCAACCAGGGTAGGACCTGGCGGCGTCACTGAGCCTGTGAGGTAAGGCTCAGTGACGGGCGCGCACACTCCACTGTGCACTATCGCGGTGGGCACTATCGCGATCTATCGTGTCTGGCTATGCTGACGTGGTGGACCTGGAAAAGCATGAGCACTCCGCCCTGCGCGCGTCGGACGCCGACCGCGACCGGATCTCCGACATCCTCCGGGACGCCCTGGCCGAGGGCCGGCTGACCGCCGAGGAGCACTCCGAGCGGATCGACGGCGTGTACGCGGCCAAGACGCTCGGCGAACTCGAGCCGCTGGTACGGGACCTGCCCGCGGCGGGTACGCGCCGGCCTGCGGCGCCCGCGCCCGGGTGGGGGCCGTCGGCGGTCGGGCCGGTCGCCGCCGGGCCGGTCGCCGTCGAGAACGTGGTCGCCGTCTTCAGCAGCTCGACCCGCAAGGGCCGCTGGCGTCCGGGCTCCCGTACCCGTGTCGTGTCCGTCTTCGGCAGCGTCGAGATCGACCTCACCGAGGCGGTGTTCGAGCAGCAGCAGATCGAGATCGACGCGGTCTCGGTCTTCGGCAGTGTCGAGGTCCGGGTACCGGAGAACATCACGCTGCGCGGATTCGGCACCGGCGTCTTCGGGAACTTCGAGGTGAAGACCAACGAGGAGGCCGATCCGCACGCTCCCGTCGTGCTGATCCGCGGCTACTCGGTCCTCGGGAACATCGAGGCGCGGCCGAAGCGCGGCAAGCGCCTCGTCGATCTGCACGACCGGATGCGTAAACACCTCGGGCACTGAGGCGGGAACCGGGTCGGTTGAGAACCGGTCGAAATTCCGGGGACCGGAACTCAGTGCATAGGCGCGCGCACAGCGGGTAGGGACCCCTGCATCGTCTCTCGCTCGCGAAGCCGTCGTCAGGAGTAGACCCGTGCTGCAACCGCCGCATCAGTCCCCCCAGGTCGTCGCAGTCCCGAGCCAGCGGGGGCCGGCTCGGGAAGATGCCGGACCATGGCACTCGGAGGCGGTGTGCCGCCGGGACGAAGCCGGGCTGTTCTTCGCCCCCTCCAAGGAACCGACGGCCGCGAGGCTGTCGCGTGAGGAGGCCGCGAAGCGGGTCTGCGCACGCTGTCCGGTGATGGTCGAATGCCGGGAGCACGCGCTGCTCCAGCCGGAACCGTACGGCGTGTGGGGCGGCCTGACGGCCGCCGAGCGCCGCGTGGTGCTGGCCCGGCGCAGGCGGCGCGAGCTGGAGCTGCGCAGCGCCGCGTCGACGGGCCCGATCGCGGCCGCCGGCTGATCCTCCGACGGAGGAACGGGACGTACGAGAAGAAGCGCGACGTACGAGAAGAGGGGCACCCCCGCCGCACAACGGGGGTGCCCCTCTCTTCCGTACTACCGCGTCTTTTCCGTGCCGCGGCGCGACCTACTGGGCGCGGTCGAAATCGATGGCGCTGTAGGCGCGCAGCTTCGACAGCCGGTGGGTCGAGTCGATCTTGCGGATCGTGCCCGACTTGGAGCGCATCACCAGCGAGGAGGTGGTGGCGGTCTCGGCGCGGTAGTGGACACCGCGCAGCAGCTCGCCGTCCGTGATGCCGGTGGCGACGAAGAACACGTTCTCGCCGCTGACCAGGTCGTTCGTGTGCAGGACACGGTCGAGGTCGTGACCGGCGTCGAGCGCGCGCCGGCGCTCCGCCTCGTCCTTCGGCCAGAGCTTGCCCTGGATGGTGCCGCCGAGGCACTTGATCGCGCAGGCCGAGATGATGCCCTCGGGGGTGCCGCCGATGCCCATCAGCATGTCCACGCCGGTGCCCTCGCGTACGGCCATGACCGAGCCGGCCACATCGCCGTCGGAGATGAACTTGATCCGGGCGCCGGTCTCGCGGATCTCCTTGACGATGCCCTCGTGGCGGGGGCGGTCGAGGATGACGACGGTGACGTCCTCGGGGGACATGTTCTTGGCCTTGGCGACCCGGCGGATGTTGACCGACGTCGGGGCGGTGATGTCGACGAAGTCGGCGGCCTCGGGGCCCACGACCAGCTTGTCCATGTAGAAGACCGCGGACGGGTCGAACATCGTGCCGCGGTCCGCGGCGGCCAGGACGGCGATGGCGTTGGGCATGCCCTTGGCGTTGAGCGTCGTGCCGTCGATCGGGTCCACGGCGATGTCGACCTCGGCGCCGGTGCCGTCGCCGACCCGCTCGCCGTTGAACAGCATCGGGGCTTCGTCCTTCTCGCCCTCACCGATGACGACGACGCCGTTCATCGAGACGGTGGAGACGAGCGTGCGCATGGCCCGGACGGCCGCGCCGTCGGCGCCGATCTTGTCGCCGCGGCCGACCCACCGGCCCGCGGCCATCGCCGCGGCCTCGGTGACCCGGACGAGTTCCATGGCGAGGTTGCGGTCGGGAGCCTCGGGGGAGACCTCGAGCTGGGACGGCAAGTTGTTGTGCTCGGTCATCGGAGCGCACCTTTCTGTACGACGACGGCCGGAAAAGAGGGTGCTGCGACTCTATCGGTACGTCGATAAATTGAGCAGTGGGGGGCACGTATGAGCGGCATATCGGCATCCGCTCGGAATGCGCGGCCCCTGGCGCAGCCGGCCGCCGGCCATGGGGGACGATGGACCCGTGGCAGGTATGCGAGGCAAGCAGACGGTGCGGGACATGACACTGTCGATGGCGGTGATCGGCATCTTCGTCGCCGTCATCTACATGTTCATCCCGCACGACGAGGAAGCGGACCCGGTGAGGGCGGTCGACTACCGCGTCGAACTCATCACGGCCCGGCGGGCGGCCCCCTATCCGGTCGCCGCCCCCGAGGGCCTGGCGAAGGACTGGAAGCCGACGTCGGTGACGTACGAGCGCAGCAACAGCAACGCCTGGCACCTGGGCTTCCTCGACCCGGACGGGCAGTACGTGGCGGTGGAGCAGTCCACCGCGCCGACGGACAAGTACATCCGCAAGGTCAGCCAGAACGCGGTGGAGACCGGGCGGACGGAGCGGATCGGCGGCGAGACCTGGCAGCGCTGGGAGGGCCCGAAGTACGACGCGCTGGTGCGCCGGGACGAGGGCGCGACGACGGTGGTGACGGGTACGGCGTCGTTCGAGCAGCTGGCGAAGATGGCGGCGGCGCTGCGGACGGAGCCGTAGCCGGCTTCGGTTCGCGGACGTACGCACGCAAGGCCGCCCGCCCCGGATTCCGGGGCGGGCGGCCTTGTGCGTGCGGCGCTGTGGCGTGCGGCTCAGATGGTGCTGACGACCTCGTCGTAGGCCAGGCGCGGGCTCCGCGCGAACCAGGCGTCCTCGCCCGGCTTGCCGATGTTCACGACCATCAGCGGGGTGTGGTCGTCGTCCAGGAACTCCTTCTGGACACCGGCGAAGTCGAAGCCCGTCATCGGGCCGGCGGCCAGCCCCGCGGCGCGGACACCGACGATGAAGTACGCGGCCTGGAGCGCGGCGTTGATCTGGGCGGACTGCTCGCGGACCGGGCGCTCGGCGAAGAACATGTCCTTGGCCTGCGGGAAGTGCGGCAGCAGCTGCGGGAGGTCCTCGTGGAACTCGTTGTCCGCGGCGAGGATCGCGACCAGCGGGGCGGCGGCGGTCTTCGGGCGGTTGCCCTCGGACATGTGCCCCACCAGGCGCTCGCGGGCCTCGGCCGAGCGGACCAGGACGACACGCAACGGGGTCTGGTTGAAGGCGGTGGGACCGTACTTCACCAGGTCGTAGATCGCCTGAACCTGCTCCTCGGTCACCGGCTCGTCGGAGAACGTGTTGGCGCTGCGGGCCTCACGGAAGAGGAGGTCCTGGGCGGCGGGGTCAAGAACGAGGGACATTGCGGAGGTACCTTCCGGGACAAGCGGCGGATCTTTACGGCGGGTGTAACCGCCGCCCGGTAGGTTAAATTTCAACTACATACAGAGAGTGACACACCTCACACCCGCCCGCCCCCTTGAACCGCAGGGCTTAGCGACGGGCCCAACGCCGTTCAGTCCTCGGCGACCGCGCCGGGTTCGTCGCCGCGCTCCGACAGCGCCGCGTCCAGCCTGGCGCGGGCGCCCTCCAGCCAGTGCCGGCACACCGTGGCCAGCTCCTCGCCCCGCTCCCACAGGGCGAGTGACTCCTCGAGCGTCGTGCCCCCCGCCTCCAGCCGGCGCACGACCTCGATCAGCTCGTCCCGCGCCTGCTCGTACCCGAGCGGGCCCGCGGCGGCAGCCGCCGCTGTCCCTGCGTCCGTGTTGGCAGCCATGCGATCCACCCTATGTGTGAGGTACGACAACGATGATGAGGGAGCGGGGGAGCCCGGCGCTCACTCGGCGACCCGCACCGTGAACTCGCCCTCCGCGACCCGCGCGCGCAGCTCCTCGCCGGAGGAAACGTCGTCCGGGGCCCGTACGACATGCCCGTCCGCCCGCTGGAGCACCGCGTACCCCCGCTCCAGCGTCGCCGCCGGCGAGAGCGCCACCACCCGGGCCCGGGTGTGCGACAACTCGGAGTCCGCACGGTCCAGCAGGTGGCCCAGCACGCGCCGGCTCCGACCGACCAGCGCGTCGACGAACTCCTCGCGGTCCTCGATCATCCGGTGCGGCCGCTCCATCACCGGCCGGGTCAGCGCGTGCGCGAGACCCCGCTCCTCCCGGTCCAGCACCCCGCGCACGGTCCGCAGCGCCCGGTCCCGGAGCTGCCGCACCCGGTCCAGCTCCTCGCCGACGTCCGGCACGACCTTCTTCGCCGCGTCCGTGGGCGTCGACGCCCGCAGGTCCGCGACCAGGTCGAGCAGCGGCGAGTCCGGCTCGTGCCCGATCGCCGAGACGACCGGCGTACGGGCCGACGCCACCGCCCGTACCAACTGCTCGTCGGAGAACGGCAGCAGATCCTCCACGCTGCCCCCGCCGCGCGCCACGATGATCACGTCGACGTCCGGCAGCTCGTCCAGCTCCTTGACCGCCTGGACGACCTGCGTCACCGCGTTCACCCCCTGCACGGCCACGTTCCGCACCTCGAACCGCACCGCGGGCCATCGCCGCCGCGCGTTCTCCAGGACGTCCCGCTCGGCCGCCGACGCGCGGCCGCAGACCAGCCCGACGAGCTGCGGCAGAAACGGCAGCGCCTTCTTCCGGTCGAGGGCGAACAACCCCTCGCCCGCCAGGCTCCGCTTCAACTGCTCCAGCCGGGCGAGCAGTTCACCGATCCCGACCGGCCTTATCTCGGTGGCCCGCAGGGAGAGCTGCCCGCGCGGCGCGTACCACTCGGGCTTCGCCAGTACGACGACCCGGGCGCCCTCCGACACCACATCCGCCACCGCGTCGAAGACCTGCCGGTAGCAGGTGACGCCGATCGAGATGTCGTGCGACGGGTCGCGCAGCGTCAGAAAGACCACCCCGGCCCCCGGCCGGCGCGACAGCTGCGTGATCTGCCCCTCGACCCACACGGCCCCGAGGCGGTCGATCCACCCCCCGATGAGCCGCGACACCTGGCCGACGGGCAGCGGCGCATCTGCCGACGTATTCAGAGCCATGTACGCAGACTAGGGGCTCCCACCGACACCACCCCCGACACCACCCGCGCCACCTCCCACTCCGCCGCCACGACCGCGCTGAACGACCAGCACCAGCAGCCCGGCGGCCAGCCAGGCCAGCCCGATCAGCTGAGCCGTGTGCGAGGCCTCCGCGATCACCGCGACCGTCACCGCCGCGCCCAGCACCGGCACCACCAGATGCGGCCACCACCGGGGCGGGCCCTCGCGCCGCTTCACCACGAACCAGCCCACCACCGACGCGTGCAGCAGGGTGAACGCCGTCAGCGCGCCGATGCTCACCACCGACACCAGGTGGTCCAGGCCGTCGTCCCGCCGGGCCGCCCACACCGCCGCGATCATCGTGACCGTCGCGGCCAGCAGCAGCGCCGGGCGCGGCACCCCGTGCGCGGTCCTGGCCAGCAGGGACGGCAGCCGCCCCGCGCGGCCCATCGCGAACAGCAGCCGGCCCGCCGCGGCCTGCCCTGCGAGCGCGGCGAACGCCGCACCGATCGCCTTGCTGACCGCCACGAGATCGTGCAGCCAGTGGCCCACCGAGGCGTCCACCGCGTCGTAGAACGCGGCCCCCTGCCGGGCCGGATCAGCCGCCAGCTCCGCCGAGGACACAGGCTCCAGCAGCGCCACCAGATACGTCTGCGCCACGAACAGCGCCCCCGCGAGCGTCAGACAGCACAGCACCGCCCGCGCCACCTTCGCCGATCCCCCGGTGACCTCCTCCGCGAACGAGGCGATCGCGTCGAAGCCGAGGTACGACAGCACCGCCACCGACACCGCGCCGATCACCGCCGCGACCGAGAAGCCGAGCGACCCGTCGCCGGTCAGCGGCGACAGCCAGCCCCGCTGCGCCCCGTCCCGTACGAGTGCCACCACCGCCGACACCACGAACACCAGCAGCACCACGATCTCCATCGCGAGCACCGCGAAGCCGACCCGGGCCGCCGCCCGTACGCCGTAGAGGTTCAGCCCGGTGGTCACCACCACCGCGATCCCGGTCCAGATCCACCGGTCCACACTGGGGACCAGCGCCTCCATGGCGATCCCGGAGAAGAGGTAGGCGACGGCGGGGATCAGCAGGTAGTCGAGCATCGCCATCCACCCGGCGACGAACCCCGGCCCCTCGCCGAGGCCCTTGCGCGCGTACGTGAAGACGGATCCGGCCTGCGGCGCGACTCGCACCATCTGCGCGTAACTGAACGCGGTGAACGCCATCGCGACCGTCGCGACCAGGTACACCAGTGCCACCGCGCCGTGGGACCTGGCATCCAGCGTCCCGAACACCCCGACCGGCGCCATCGGGGCGATGAAGAGCAGCCCGTAGACCACCAGATCCCGGAATCCGAGACTCCGCCGCAGCCGCCCGCCCTCGGCACCGGTACGCCCGTCCGGCTCGCCCATTCTGCTTCCGCCTCTGCCTCCGTACGCCTGCTGAGGACATCAACGCAACCCAGTCTGTTCCCGCCGGCCGATCTTCGGCCTGCCGGACGCGCCCTTACGATGGGGGGCATGACTGCTACAACAGCCCGCCGCGTCCTCCTCGCAGCCCCCCGCGGATACTGCGCCGGCGTGGACCGAGCCGTGATCGCCGTCGAGAAGGCCCTCGAGCAGTACGGAGCGCCGATCTACGTCCGCAAGGAGATCGTGCACAACAAGTACGTCGTGCAGACCCTGGAGAAGAAGGGCGCCATCTTCGTCGACGAGACGGAAGAGGTCCCCGAGGGCTCCATCGTGGTCTTCTCCGCGCACGGCGTCGCGCCCGTCGTCCACGACGAGGCCGCCGAGCGCAAGCTCGCCACCATCGACGCCACCTGCCCGCTGGTGACCAAGGTCCACAAGGAAGCCGTCCGGTTCGCCAAGGACGACTACGACATCCTCCTGATCGGCCACGAGGGCCACGAGGAGGTCATCGGCACCAGCGGCGAGGCTCCCGAGCACATCACCCTGGTCGACGGGCCCGAGGACGTCGCCAACGTCTCCGTACGCGACGAGTCCAAGGTCGTCTGGCTCTCCCAGACCACCCTCTCCGTCGACGAGACGATGGAGACGGTCGACGCGCTGAAGGAGAAGTTCCCCCAGCTCATCTCGCCGCCGAGCGACGACATCTGCTATGCCACGCAGAACCGCCAGATCGCCGTGAAGCAGATGGGCTCGGACGCCGACCTGGTCATCGTCGTCGGCTCCAAGAACTCCTCCAACTCGGTCCGCCTGGTCGAGGTCGCCCTCGGCGCGGGCGCGCGCGACGCGCACCTGGTGGACTTCGCGGACGAGATCGACGAGGCCTGGCTGGACGGCGTCACGACGGTCGGCGTCACCTCCGGCGCCTCGGTCCCGGAGATCCTCGTGCAGGGCGTACTGGAGTGGCTGGCCGTCCGCGGGTACGCGGACGTGGAACTGGTCACCGCCGCCGAGGAGTCCATCATCTTCTCCCTCCCCAAGGAACTGCGCCGCGACCTGCGCGCCGAAGCGGCGGACTTGTCGGGCCAGTAAGCACGGGAAGTAGGGGCGGCTGCCCGTACCGTGGAGTCCATGGAGATCTTCGGCGTGGACATCGGCGGATCCGGGATCAAGGGCGCTCCCGTGGACCTGGACCGTGGAGACCTGGCGCAGGAGCGCCACAAGGTACTGACCCCGCACCCGGCCACCCCCGACAAGGTGGCCGGGTGCGTCGCGGAGGTCGTCGGCCACTTCGGCTGGTCGGGCCCCGTCGGCATCACCTTCCCGGGCGTCGTCACCGGCGGCGTCACCCGTACCGCCGCCAATGTCGACAGCGGCTGGATCGACACCGATGCCCGCAAGCTGCTCAGCGCGGAGCTGAACGGCCTGCCCGTCACCGTCCTCAACGACGCCGACGCCGCCGGCCTCGCCGAGATGACCTTCGGGGCGGGGCGCGGCCACGAGGGCACGGTCATCGTGCTGACCTTCGGTACGGGCATCGGCAGCGCGGTCTTCACCGACGGCCGGCTCGTCGCGAACAGCGAGCTCGGCCATCTGGAACTGCACGGGCACGAAGCCGAGAAGCACGCCTCCACCAAGGTCAAGGAGGACGAGGACCTCAGCTGGCAGCACTGGGCGCACCGGGTCCAGAAGTACCTCGCGCACGTCGAGATGCTCTTCTCGCCCGACCTCTTCATCATCGGCGGCGGGGTCAGCCGCAAGGCCGACAAGTTCCTGCCCCTGATCGAGGGCATCCGGGCGGAGACGGTCCCTGCCCAGCTCCAGAACAACGCGGGAATCGTGGGCGCGGCGATGGCGGCCGCGGGCCGCCAGGGGTCCGCCGAGGCCGGCTAGTACCTCTAGTACCTCTAGTACTGCTAGTACCGCTGGTACCGCGGCTGTCGGCGGGACCGGCGCCGGCTCATGATCATCACCTTCCGTACGATGACGATCAGGCCGGCGACCAGCGTTCCGCCGTACAGCCAGCCGGCGTGCAGGGCGAGGGCGGTGACCACCCCCATCACATGACCGCCGAAGCCGCCGGTGCCGCCCGCGATCGGCAGGACGCCGCCGGCGAACGCGATCGGCACGCTGATCGGCGCGGTGACCAGGTCGGCGGGCCGTACCCACAGCGCGGTCGCGGCGCTCACCGGCAGGAACAGCAGCCCGTACACCAGGATCGACTCGTCGAACAGCAGCCAGCAGACCCACGCCAGCAGGAACATCGTGGCCAGCGCGAACAGTCCGCCGCCGAGCCCGGTCAGCCGGGGGCGGGGCGTCCTGCGCAGCGGCTGCACGGGTGGCACCGGATGTGCCGGGTGGGCGGCCGCGACCCGGTACAGAGCGGCGGTCTCACCGAGCGCACCGGTGGGGGGCAGCGACGTACGACGTCGCTGCTGGTGACGAGACGGTCGCTTCGTGTGTTGCTCCACGCGACCAACGTAGGTCGCCGGACGGCATCTGTCCGGCTTTGGACACGCGCTTTGGCCGAGCTTGGCGCTGAGTTCGACGTCATGTGGCTGAGAGGCAACCCCGACACGCCCGTAAACTGGTGGACCGGCCCACTCGGGCCGCGCCAGTCCGCACTCCAGGAAGTCGCCAACGTGTCGCTCACGATCGGAATCGTCGGCCTGCCGAATGTCGGCAAGTCGACCCTTTTCAACGCCCTGACCAAGAACGACGTACTGGCGGCCAACTACCCGTTCGCCACGATCGAGCCGAACGTCGGCGTCGTGGGTGTCCCGGACGCCCGCCTCGCCACGCTGGCCGGGATCTTCAACTCCCAGCGCGTCCTCCCGGCGACCGTCGACTTCGTCGACATCGCGGGCATCGTGCGCGGTGCGTCGGAGGGCGAGGGCCTGGGCAACAAGTTCCTCGCGAACATCCGCGAGTCCGACGCGATCTGCCAGGTCATCCGCGCCTTCAAGGACGAGAACGTCGTCCACGTCGACGGCAAGGTCTCGCCCAAGGACGACATCGAGACGATCAACACCGAGCTGATCCTCGCCGACCTCCAGTCCGTCGAGAAGGCCGTCCCGCGCCTGACGAAGGAGTCCCGTCTCCAGAAGGAGAAGGTCGCGGTCCTGGCCGCGGTCGAGGAGGCGCGCAAGATCCTCGAGGAGGGAACGACGCTCTTCGCGGCGGGCATCACGGCCGGCACGGAGAAGGGCCGGCTGCTGCACGAGCTGCACCTGCTGACGACGAAGCCGTTCCTGTACGTCTTCAACGTCGACGAGGACGAACTGGTCGACGAGGACTTCAAGAACGAGCAGCGCGCGCTGGTCGCCCCGGCGGAGGCGATCTTCCTGAACGCGAAGATCGAATCCGAGCTCATCGAGCTCGACGACGACGAGGCGCTCGAACTCCTCCAGTCGATGGGCCAGGAGGAGCCGGGCCTCGCCACCCTCGGCCGCGTCGGCTTCGACACGCTGGGCCTGCAGACCTACCTGACGGCAGGCCCGAAGGAAACCCGAGCGTGGACCATCAAGAAGGGCGCGACCGCCCCGGAGGCGGCAGGCGTGATCCACACCGACTTCCAGAAGGGCTTCATCAAGGCAGAGGTCATCTCCTTCGCGGACCTGGTGGAGACGGGCTCGGTGGCGGAAGCCCGCGCGAAGGGCAAGGCCCGCATGGAGGGCAAGGACTACGTGATGCAGGACGGCGACGTGGTGGAGTTCCGCTTCAACGTGTAATCGATTGATTCCTGTACGTTAAAGCGATTCCTTAGCGTGTCGGTTCGGGGTCGAGCCCTCTTGTGGGCTCGGCCCCTTCGTCGTTCCCAAGCTGGCCCTGGCGGAGGCTCGCGGACGGTGCCTGTGTGACGGCTACGCCTACACAGTGGCTGCGCCGGACTGACGGTGAATCGCCGCACTGCTCGATGATGCGATGCGCACCAGCGGGGATCCACTGAACTGCCGACAGGCCATCGACGCTTCCGTCGAAGGGAAGACGTATGCAGACAGACCAACGGCAGGGGCGCGGAGGTGCGCTGCTCACCGTCCGGGTGGAGGTGGCTTTGACAGGGCCGGTCGAGCACCGGAGAAGGGCACGCGCATCGTTCGACGAGGTGGGCTGGGAGGTACTTGACGCTGAGGAGGGGGCGTATCCGGATACTCGTACTCCGGGTGGAGTTCCTCGGGGCGAGACAGTCCGGAAGTCGGTTTACGTGCTTGGCGTCCCCGTAAGGCGTGACTCCGGGCGTCGTCCGGAACGGTGGGCGGTCCAGGAAGTCAAGAACCTGGCGGACGATGCCGAGCTTGATCTGCGGCCCGTGAGTGCGCGGCTGCTGCGGAGACAGCGTCGCCAGGAACCACAGTGGTTCGTTTGTGCGCCACCCAGCACGCATGCCAATCGCTGGTTGCAGTGGATGTTCAACTGGGAGCGGCGCATGGGATTGCATGACACCGGAACAGTGTTGTTCGGCTCGTATCAGGACGCTGAGCGGCATGCCGGCGAGGGGAGGGTGCGTCCCTCGTTTCCACGTCGGGTGCAGGCCCACAACGGCATGCGTCGGACCCAGGTTGCCCGAGGTCACCAGCGGGTGGTGAAGGCGACGGCGCTGAGCTGGGCGGCGGGCCTGCTCGGTATCCCGGTTGCTTCTGGCCCTTGGTGGCTGGATCTGCCTGCATTCGTGGCCTGGGCGCTGTTCACGTGGTGGTGCGCGATCACCATGCTTCCCTTCGTCCGACGACGCCGTACCGTCCGTCGCCGCCGCACCAGCCTGATCACCTCAGATGGTTCGGCAACCGGGGACGGAGGTGGTGCCCGGGCGGACGAGGAAGTGGTCGTCCACCGTCGCCGGCGCAGTCACGCATGGCTGGCAGCGCTGGCAACCAGCGGGGCGCTCTTCGCGGTCACAGCTTGGGTGACCTGGCTCTTTGATCCCGCTGCCGCTCTATGCGTGCACCTTCTCCTAGCAGGCGCGGTGTTCGTCACGGGCGGCATTCGTCGCCTGGCTCGTACAGGGAGTCGGAGACCTTTCTTGGTGGCGGCGTTTGTAGCGCTGCTGCCGGTGGTTGTTCCGGCGCTTGGCGGCCTCAGCCCTGTGCTTTTTACGTTTTACGGGGCCGCGTTTCACGTTCGTGCGGAGGAGATAGACGTGGCGGAGGTGTGGCAGTTCCTGGCTTCGGCGTACGTGTTGGGGATCTCGATGGCTCTGACGCTATTCTCCTTGGCCTGCTGGGGCTACATACAGCCCGTTCTCCCTCACCGTACGCTGCGACCGCTCCTCCCGATCGCGACCCTGACCGGGGCCATGGCGCTCACCTTGACGGGGGTACTGGCCGTGCTGGACCCCGCGGGGGCCGCCGGCGATGAGGCGGTACAGCAGTGGCGATCAGGCCGAGTGCCAGATCACTACTACGGTGCTGCTCCTCAGCCGGTCTGTGTCACTCCGATTGGGCCATTGGACGAACTTCCGCTGTACGGGCATCGCCTGGACCCTGAGCAGGTGTATGGCACGTTCGGCGTGATCGGTGGCGAAGTGACACTGTGGGACCCGGAATCGGGAGACGCCTTCCCCGTGCCCTCCGAGGAAGTGCAGGTGCTCCCTGCGGGGGAGGGTAAGCCCGGCGCCTCGATCCCTCGTACCTGTCGTTCCGGAGCTTGAAATGGCTCATCACAAAGCCGGGCAGCGCTTCCTAGAGGGGCCTTCCGTAGCCGACGCCGCTTCTCAGATCTGCCTGATTTCCTCGGTGCCGATCGCCTCGACGAGGATCGTCCGCGCCTCCGTCATGCAGATGTGAGGCGCGGACTTGGCGGACCGCGGCATCCTGGGCGAGGGCGAGCAGCGAGCCTCTCCCCTCGCTCGGGAGTTGGGCGGGGTTCACTGCGGTCAGGCGGAGAGGGCCATGACGGCTGCCATGAGACCGTCGCGACAGGCACGACAGCCGCGACCGAGTCGATCGAGGCACTCAGGGTCCCGGTGACGCGTTGCCGGTCGGGTGTGGAGCGGCGCAGCTCCTTGTCGATCCGGGCGGCTGTCCGGCGGGCGGCGTTGTCTCATCCGGGCGCGCAGGAAGCGGTATTGCCCCGTCCCGTCTGGAAGCACGGCCCAGACGAGCGCGGTGGTTGCTCGGCCTACGGATGAAGGGTCACCGCACTCGAGGGCCTACTCGGCAAACAGTTCGAGCATCGGTTGGAAGGCGGAGTCCTCCTCGTCGGGAACGTGCGGGAGGAAGCCGTCGGGGACGGTGCGGGCGGCGGTGGCGAGGAGGTGGTCCAGGACTTCCCGTTCGGTGGCCGAGGGGAGCCCAAGGGCGGCGAGGAGGCGGTCGCGGACGGCGGGGTGGTCCGGGTGGTCGTCGAGGTAGTCGGAGTTGAGGGTCGGGGGCCGGAAGCCGGCCAAGGCGTCGTGCCAGGACGGGAGAACGATGACGAGAGTCAGTGCCTCGGCAAGCGACTCGGCGATCAGGGAGGCCCGGCCCTCGGAGTCGGTGTAGAGGACGGGGCGGGGGCCGCCGGGGACGGCCGGGCCACAGAGGTAGTGGGTGCCGCCCGCGTTGCAGCCGGCGACGGGCTCCACCGGGAGGCTGTTGGGTAGGGCGATCGGCTCGATCGGGTCGGTGCGGGCGAGGTCGAACTCGCCATCACAGGCCAGGTAGGCGGCGACCTCGGGATGCGCGGCGCTCCTGCGGAGCAGTGCGTTGTCGGAGAGGGCGGCCGGGTTGAGGGCTGCGGTGATCGCAGGGGTGAGGGGATGTCCGGCGAGGACGTGGCGGACGGCGTCGAGGGGGACGGGGCGCTCGTAGTAGTCCTCGAAGTGGGCCTGGATGGCCTCGGGGGAGCGGTCGGCGAGGAGGTGGAAGAGGAAGCCGGATCCGTCCGGGTCCTCGCTGCCGGGCGGGAAGGCGATGGCCGAGCCGGTGCGCCAGGCGGTGTCGCCGGTCTCCTGCCACAGGCAGGCGGTGACCCGAGGGGCGTCGATGCCCTCGTCGCAGAAGGCGGGTTCGTCCAGGAGCGGGCGCAGCGCGCCGGGGACTTCGTCGATGACACCGGGCCAGACCTGCTCGTCGTCCGTCCCGTACGGGCTCATCTCCGACTCGTGGTCGAAGCCGCGTATGAGCACGCCGGCCGGGGTGAAGAGGACGGAGAAGTCGTCCCCCGAGCCGTTCTCCATCAAGGCTGCCTCTTCGCCGGGGCCCCAGGCCGTGTCGAAGGTATAGCAGCAGAACTGCGGATCGCCGCCGATCGTGGCGTCCAGAATGGCCAACTCGCGCAGGTGGGCGCGAAGTTCGGCGGGGTCGGGGAGGAGGGCCGCGATCTCGTGCACAGTGCTCATGGCGTCATGAAAGCAGTCACCACTGACAACCCGGCACTGCTGGCCCGGACAGTGGCGCGCTACCTCCAGCGAATCCTGCCGACCGCACGTGTTCCTGGCGCAGGATCAGGTGTCATAAACGGTGGAGCGATGCCCGACGTGCACGACCCACACCACCAGCTCACCGTTGTCGATTGTGTAGACGACACGGTAGTCACCCCCGCGTAGGCGGCGGCGTTCGGGCTGGGACACGAGTGCGGTGGTGTTGAAGCCGAGTGGGTCGCTTTCCAACTCGGTCAGCTTGGCCAGGATGCGGAGCGCCATGTCGCGGGGGATTCTGCGTAGCTCTGTCTGAGCTTCGGGTCGGAAGACGGTGCGGTACTCACTCACTGCGTGCCAGCGTCTCCCTCATGATGTCCTCAATCGGGATGCCGGCTGCCGGATTCGCCATGCGCTCGTCGATGATCCGGTTGATCTCGCGCTCTTCCCACTCTTGGTACTTCCGAAGCACCTCGATGGACACGACGGCAGCGACTTCCTTGCCTCGGCGCGTGATCACGGTGGGTACGTCGTCCCGTTCGGCCCGCTCCACGACCTCGGCCAAGCGTGCGCGTACGTCGCGGATGGACTCTATGGGCGAAGGCTGCGTCATACACTCAAGCGTACCAGGTGTCTCATGTGTACACATGTCGGGAGTCGGTCAGTCCTGGTCCCCTGCGTCCGTACCCGACTCTGCCCTCGATCCACTAGGCTGCTGGAGATGAAGTAAGATTCAATCTACGTAATAATCTACCTACGTTAATTGCCCCCGGGGGGTGCGCCGTGGAGTTCCAAGGTCGGGTTGGAGATCTTGAACTGCTGGCCGAGCAGTACCGGACAGTGGCAGAGGGTGCTGGCGCCACCCGAGGGCGGGCTGTGATCATGACGGGCCGGCGCCGAGTGGGGAAGTCGCGACTGGTCCAGGAGTTCTGCGACCGCTCGGAAGCGCCGTACATGGTGTTCCAGGCCACCCGGGGGCGTAACCCCGTAACGGAGCGCGCCGACTTTGCCGCGACCCTCGCGCAGTCGCTACTGCCGGGGGCCGAGCTGGTCGCCGGCCTTCAGGTGCAGGACTGGAACCAGGCCCTGCGCTCGCTGGCGCTCGCGGTACCCAATGACTCACCCAGCATCGCGGTGATCGACGAGGTGCCCTGGCTGGTCGAGCAGGATCAGGAATTCGAGGGCGCACTCCAAACTGTCTGGGACCGTCACCTGTCTGCCAAGCCCGTGCTTCTGCTTCTGGTCGGCAGCGATACATCAGTAATGGAGGCACTGCAGTCGTACGGGCGCCCGTTCTTCGGCAGGGCAGCGAAAATGACCGTCCGTCCCCTGAACCTGGCCGACGTGCAGGCCATGACCGAGCTGGATGCCGCAGGGGCCGTCGACGCCCAGTTGATCACTGGAGGATTCCCCGAGATCGTGCAGGCATGGCGGCCGGGAATGGGGCGTACTGCCTTCTTGCAAGCTTCGGTCGCCAATCCTCTCTCGCCCCTGCTGGTGGCCGGCGAGCTGTCCCTGCTGGGCGAATTCCCCGAGGCTTCGCACTCACGGGCCGTACTGGAAGCGGTTGGCAGCGGCGAGCGCACGTTCAGCGCGATCGCAGCCCAGGCCGGTGGTGCCAGCTCGCTGCCGTCCGGCACGCTCTCCCCGTTGCTGGCCATGCTGCAGGCCAAGCGAGTCCTGGCCGCTGACCTCCCCCTGTCCGCCAAGCCGGACAGCAAGAACAAGCGCTACCGGATCGCCGACCCGTATCTGCGGTTCTGGCTGGCCTTCCTGGCACGCGCGATCCCACTCATCGAGCGTGGTCGCGGTGACTTGGCGCTGGAACGCATCGAGCGGTCATGGGCCACTTGGCGTGGGCGAGCGGTCGAGCCACTGATCCGCGAGTCCTTGCTGCGGCTGATGCCCAATGACGAGTGGCCCGAGACCGAGGCCATCGGTGGTTGGTGGAACCGTCAGAACAACCCCGAGATCGACCTCATCGGTGCAGACCGCGAGCAGGTCGCTCGGCAGGTGCACTTCGTCGGGTCGGTCAAGTGGCTGGAGACCCAGCCCTTCGGCCGTCATGAGTACGACGCCTTGGTACGCGACGTGCTCGCCGTCCCCGGCACCGCCCCGGATACTCCACTGGTCGCGGTCTCCCGCTGCGGGGTGGCCGATGACCTGCCGCTGACCGCGCACTGGGGGCCGGAAGACCTCGTACGGGCGTGGCAGCCCCGATAGCCGCGGAACCCGAGGTCTCTCACCTCGCGAGTGCCCCAGGAACTACGGAGCTGCTGAGGTCCACGCTGTGAACGGTGATGGGAGGTGGCTGAACCACGTATATTTCCGCATCCGGCAGCAGGCGCACGCATTCACCGTCAACAGTGTGCTCCTACTCGCACCTTGCGATATGCGCGCGGCGACGAGGTCTGCCTTGGCCGGATCGCCTCACTGCTTCAACATCCGTATCTCGAGGACCATCGGCACCAGAACGCGCCCTCCATGCGCCCTGCGCCCCTGCGAGCGCGCTCCCCCGCCTTGTTGCTGCGGCTCAAGCTATGAGCCGGTGGTAAGCCACCGCAAAGGGCTACAGCCTGGAGGGGGACGGCGTGCCGGAGGACTGGATTCGGGCTCTCGTGGCGGACTTCGGAGCCGAGTGCAGGGAGGGCCTGAGATTCAGCGACACCGAGGCATCCCTCAGCCCGCCGGTGAAGAAGCTCGTCGAGACATTTGGCAGACGCTGGAGACTGAACTCCCGTCTGCATCCGGAATTCCCTCTCCCGGAAGCGAGAGTGCGGCCCGACTATGCCGTGGAGAGCGGGGGACGTGTCACCGGCTTTCTGGAGTTGAAGGCACCCGGTCACGACATCACGCCGGATGGCTTCACGAAGCGTGATCGCGAGCAGTGGGAGTTGATGCGGCAGCTCCCCAATGTCCTCTACACCAACGGACATACGTGGTGCCTGTACCGGGGTGGCCCGCTTCCCCTCCGGACAGTCCGGCTCGAAGGAGATCTGTACCGGGCCGGCAGCCGACTGTGCACGGCTGACCCGGACGGCGCCTCGTTGCGGGACCTGCTGCGCGACTTCCTCGGCTGGCAACCTGAACGGATCACCACCGTCCGCCGACTGGTGACTTCCATGGCTCCGCTGTGCCAATACCTTCGAGCAGAGGTGCTGGAGCAACTCGATATCGAGCGGCGGACGCCGGAAAGCGCGCCGGCTCGGCGACGTGCTCACAAGCCCTTCACTGCGCTCGCCCATCACTGGAGCAAGGTTCTCCTCCCATCGACCGACGGGACGGACCCGGACCACATCTTCGCTGACCGTTACACGCAGACCATCGCCTTTGCTCTGCTCCTCGCCCGTACCGAGGGTCTGCGCCTGACAGGGCGGGATCTCGCCGCAGTGGCCGGTGAGTTGGAAGTCGAGAACACGGTCATGGGCCACGCCCTGCAACTGCTGACAGAGAGGGTGGATGCCGAGTTCGCCCGTCGCCTCGACACCCTGGTCCAAGTGGTAGATGCCGTCGACTGGAAGTCGATCACGAAGCAGCGACCCGACGCCCACGTCTATCTCTACGAGGACTTCCTGGAGGAGTACGACCCCGAGTTGCGCAGACGTTCCGGTACTTACTACACCCCTCCGCGACTCGTCCGTATGATGGTCCGCTTCACCGAGACTGTGCTGCGAACCCGGCTCGACTGCGCGGAGGGCTTCGCCGATGGTCAGGTCACCGTCATCGATCCGGCGATGGGAACGGGCACCTTCCTCAGCGAGATCATCGATACGGTCGCCGAGCAGCGGGCCCGACGGGGACAGGGCTTCCGCGGTGAGGCGGTGGAGCAGCTGGCAGGGCGACTGATCGGTTTCGAGCGGCAGATGGCGGCGTACGCGGTCGCCCAGATGAGGATCACCCAGACCCTTCGTGAGCAGGACACCTGCACACGGCTCGACGACTTGCGGCTCCATCTCGCCGACACTCTTGCCGACCCCTACGAGAGGTCCTCGCTCTTCGCCTTTTTGCCCGCCGACGACGCGCTGGTCGAGAACAGCCGTCAAGCGGATTGGATCAAGCGGGAACAGCAAGTGACCGTTGTGATCGGCAACCCGCCCGACCGGGAGAGGGCCGAAGGTGAGGGAGGCTGGGTAGAGGCGGGTTCCGAGAAGGAAGGCATCGCGCCTCTGCTCGACGCCTTTCGTCTCAGGGGAAGGAACGGCACGCAGGAGAACAAGCTCAAGAATCTTTATGTGTATTTCTGGCGCTGGGCCACCTACAAGGTGTTCGACCAGCACCGTCCTGAATCGCACCGCGGCATCGTCGCCTTCATCAGTACCGCGGGTTTTCTCAGTGGCCCGGGTTTTCGGGGCATGCGAGAGTACCTGCGCCGTACGTGCTCGGAGGGCTGGATCATCGACCTCAGCCCGGAGGGCATCCGGCCTCCGGTGCGGACACGCCTCTTCCCCGGAGTGCAACAGCAGCTCATGATCGCCGTGTTCGTCCGCAGTGGGGGCGGCGAGAAGCCCGCCGGCATCAGATATGTCGCCCTGGAGGGCACAGCTGAACAGAAGTATGCGCAGCTTGAAGATCTCACTCCTGACAGTGCGCTATGGCGTCCCGTACGTTCAGACGCCCAGGCTCCGTTCACCCCCGCGGCGGAGGGCGACTGGGATACCTATCCGGCCCTTGGCGACCTGCTGCCGTGGGCGGTGCCCGGCGTACTGCCGAAGCGCACGTGGGTCTATTCCACCGACAACGAAACGCTGCGGGCCCGATGGAGGAGGCTGACCGCGGAGCAGAGCGTCGAGGAGAAGCGTGTCCTGTTCCGGGAGACGCACAGCCGAACCGTCGACCGGCCGATAAAGCCCTTGCCTGGCTGCCCACTGCCGAAACGGTCGATGATGGATATGGCTTCTGCCTGCCCGGATCCGGTACCGGTTGCCTACCGCCCTTTCGATCGGCAGTGGATTATTCCGGACAACAGAGTCCTCGACAGGAGCTCACCAGAGCTGTGGGAGAGCCGGATTCCCGGCCAGGTAAGGATCGTCGAGCAGCATTCCAAGAGCTTCGGCCCCGGGCCCGCCGTGCTCTTCACGGCCCTGTTGCCAGACCATGATCATTTCGACAACCGGGGTGGCCGGGTTCTGTCCCTCCTGCAGAAGGATGGCACACCTAACGTAGTCCCCGGTCTGCTCCAGCACTTGAGTAACTCCTACGGCAACCCGAACGTCTCTGCGGAAGATCTGGCTGCGTACATCGCCGCCGTCACCGCCCATCCTGACTTCACCTCACGGTTCCAGGACGAACTCACAACGCGAGGAGTTCGCGTGCCGCTCACTGGGGATGCCGCACTGTGGTCGGAGGCTCTTGGCATCGGTAGGACCGTGATCTGGGCTTCGACATTCGGTGAACGGTTCATCGATCCGCAGGACGGGCGGCCCAGGGGTGCCGATCAGGTCTGGGGGACAGCGCTGCCGACGATCACGTACCGGAAACAGGTCGGCAGACACGAGATGCCTGAGCGATTCCTCTATGATCCCGACCGTCTTGAGCTGCGTCTCGGTAGCGGCGTCTTCGGGCCGGTGACGCCCGGGGTGCGCGGGTACCAGGTCGGCGGGCAGAACGTACTCGACGGCTGGCTGAGGCGACGAAGCGGTCCCCCGTCGCCCAAAGCGAGCAGCGAGCTGGACCGTATACGCCCGGACCAGTGGCTTCCTGCTTGGAGTGAAGAACTTCAGCATGTGCTGGCGGTTTTATGGCACCTGGTCGAAGTGCAACCCGCCCAATCCCTTTTGCTCGACCGCGTCCTTGCTTCCCCACTGATCAGTGGGGAGGAGCTTCTCAGGCGCGGTGTTCTCCCCGTGCCGGAAATCGCCCGCCGCTCAGCTCCGGCGCCATCGCGTGACCAAGCCATTCCAGGCACTGAGGGCATCGACCTACGGGAACCGCATGCAGTCAGACCGATCACTCCGCAAGGGGACGCGTCAGTGGCAGATCGGGTCCCGCGGCCACACAGAAGCAGGGAGCCCGGCAGCAACCGGCCACACCGGAAGCGGTAGTCGGACACTGGACGGCGGGGGCGCGAGCCCGTGTTCGCGACACGAGGCAGGGGATTTAACGCTCCTGTACGCAGTCCATCGCGATCTCTGTGGAGGGGCAGCCCGCAAGCGGCCGGCTTATGTGGATTGAGCCCGATCCGGCGGATCCCACCGTGAACCCGAGTGGGTCGCTCTCCAACTCGGTCAGCTTGGCCAGGATACCGAGGGCCAGTCGTGGCTGTCTGCGTACGCTCGGCCCGGTCCGGTGGGCCGCCCCTCCAGCAGGCTCGATAGGCGCGGCGTAGCGGCTCGACCGCCCCGTCGGTCTCCAGGTTCGTCGGCGTCATGCCGCCCGTCCGCGGGCTGGGTTGTCGCTGACCTTGTCGCACCTATCGAATCACGATAGCTTTCCATCGTTGCTCGATCGAAGGAGGGGCGATGGGAAAGCTGACAGTGCTTGCGCTGCGCGCCGTGATCGTGGTGCTGCTCGCCGGCTCGGTGTTCGTGCAGGCGGTGATGGTGCCGCTGCTGGGTATCGACCTGAAGGAGCTCGACGCGGACCTCGCGTACTTGCGCACCCCGTTCCTCGTGATCACGGTTCTGGGCGTCCTGACAGTCCAGGTCGTCCTGATCTGCGTGTGGCGGCTGGTGACGATGGTGCGACGCGGAACGGTGTTCTCCCACGCCGCCTTCCGGTACGTGGACGTCGTGATCGGCGCGTTCGCAGCGGCCGCCCTCCTGGTCTTCGCGCTCGGCTTCCTCCTGGCGCCGGGGGAGGCCGTCCCCCCGGGCATCGTCCTTCTGGTGGGCGGGGTCGGCGTCGCGGTGCTGGGGGTCGCGCTCATTGTGCTCGTGCTGCGGATGCTGCTCGCCCAGGCCGTCGCACGCGACGTCGAGGCGGCACAAATGCAGGCCGAGCTGGACGAGGTGATCTGATGCCGATCGCCGTCGACATCGACGTGATGCTGGCCAAGCGGAAGATGTCCGTGGGCGAGCTCGCGGAACGCGTCGGGATCACGCCCGCCAACCTGGCGGTGCTCAAGAACGGCCGCGCCAAGGCGGTGCGCTTCGCGACGCTCGCCGCGCTCTGCGAGGTGCTCGAGTGTCAGCCGGGAGACCTGCTGCGCTGGGAGGCCAAGGACGCCCTGGACCAGTGACGTTTGAAGGAGGGCGGCCTGGTACGGCTCTACGTTGCGCGGCTCCAGCCCGTCGGTGACCTGGCCGTGCTGGTCGCAGGCGCCGAGGGTCCTGGTCATTGCGCTGGGCCTCGACCAGGAGGACTTTCTTGGCTCCGCCAGGCATGGTCGGCCGACGGAACGGTGGCATGGATTTCCGCAGCCTCCATAATCGGGCCCATGGACGTCGTCCGGATACTCGAAGGTGCATGTCTGCTGGTGCCCGAAGTCCTCGCTACCGAGAACGACATCACCGCTTCGGACGTCTGGGACTACCTCGCGCACGACGAGTGGGAAGTGGCGCTCGACCTGCTTCAGGAGCTCGGCGGCAGCCGCGTTCAGCCCGGCTTCTGGGACGAGATGGAGCGTGCGGCCGGGCAGCTGGGGCTGGAGCGGAGCCGGGCGTGGTGCCGGTGGCGGAGTTACGAGGCGGGGGCGGGGATCATCCGCGCCGATCTCGTCCTCAGGTCTGCCGGCGAGAGTTTCCGGCGCACGCCGATCCCCGGTGCCGGGATTCTCCGCCCGATGTGGGACATCGGCACGTGCAGGGACGAGGGAGAGTCCGAGCTGCGCATCGCCGCCATGTGGGTCGAGTTCGCTCCGGAACTCCCGCCGGGTGGTCGCGCCGCGGTGCGGCTCCTGCCCCTGGATCCCACACATTGGCGCGGCCTTGCCCCCGGGGACGTCGTCACCCTGTACGAATGCGCTCGGCCAGGCGGCACGGCGACGATCCTGGAGGTGCCGCCTCCAGCGGTGCAGGCTCTTGCGGGCCAAGGGTGACTGGTTTGGCCTGACGCTTCCGGGCCAAGCCAAGGGAGCATCAACAGCGGCCTGCAAGCCGCTGTGAACCGCATAGGGCCGCCTCGGACGCCGCGCCGCCGCTACAGCTCGGGCAGAGCTTCGCCGTCGCGGGGTTCGCGGGAATCCGACAGCCAGAAGTGGTAGCCGCGCAGGTATGAGGCAAGGCCGCCGTCGATGTAGGTGACGTAGTCGCGCAGGCCTTGCGCGGCGTCGTGGTAATGGCCGCGGAACTGCGGATGGGTGTTCTCGCTCCACTCGGCGGCGAGATCGACCGCCCACGCGCGCACCCGACCCCGGTTGCGCCACCAGTCGCGTACGGCGGCCACGGTCCAGTGCTCGTCACCGTCCCACGCGTAGCCGCTGTAGAGCTCCAACTGGGCGGCGGATACGAGGGATTCGACCTCGGTTTCGTTCACGGGCTGGCGGTAGACGAACTCCGTGCCGAAGCCGTCGCCGAAGTCGTTGTCGTACGCGATGTGATCCGGTGCGTCCAACCTCCCGATGGCCATGCTGTCGGTTGCCGCTCCGTAGAACGGGCCAGGCACATTCCGCCAGTTCCGCTCCGCCCAGTTGCCCGTGAAACAGTCCCGGCCCGCAGCCTCGACGATGCGTCTCGCGGACGCCAGTGGATTCCAGTAGGCCGTCATCGCGGCGCCCCCTTCTGCTGCTTCAGCGTCTGCGTTCCGTGCTGACGATGACGCAGACCCCCGCCACCACGATTCCGCCGCCGAGGGCGATCGGCCAGGTCAGGCGCTCGTTCAGGATCAGGCTGCCGAGCAGTACGGCCACCACCGGGTTCACGTACGCGTACGTCGAGACCAGCGACAGCGGGGCCGAGTGCAGCAGCCAGGCGTACGCCGTGAAGCCGACCAGGGAGCCGAAGACGATGAGGTAGGCGAGGGCGAGCCAGGACCGGGTGGAGATTTCGGCCAGGTCGAGGCCCTGGTGCTCGCCGCGGGTCAGGCCCAGCAGCAGGCAGCCCAGGCCGCCGGCGAGCATCTCGTACGCGCTGGCGGCGAAGGGGTTCGCCGGCATCGGGATCTTCGCCGAGGAGAACGAGCCGGCCGACCACAGCAGGGTCGCGATGATGACCGTGATGACGCCGGAGAGCTGCACCTCGCCGCTCAGTCCCGGCACCGTCAGTACGACCAGACCGGCCAGGCCCAGCAGTACGCCGCCGAACGTCCACAGCGGTGGCCGGTCGCCCGAGCCGGTGCGGAGCAGGACGACCCACATGGGCACCGCCGCCACCAGGAGCGCGGCGAGGCCCGAGGGAATCGCGGTCTCGGCGAGGACGACCAGACCGTTGCCGCCGAGGAGCAGCAGGAGGCCGACCACAGCCGCGGAGGCGAGCTGCCGCCGCGTCACGCGCAGGGCGGCCAGGCCCTGCCGCCAGGCCACCAGCGCGGTGAGGAGCAGGCCGGCCACGATGAACCTGCCGCCCGCGGAGAGGAACGGCGGCATGGTCTCCACCGCGATACGGATCCCCAGGTACGTGGAGCCCCAGAGGACGTAGACGATGGCGAGGGCGCCCCATACCGCGCCGGAGACCCGGCGGGCAGCGGGCGGCTGGAATGCGTGGGACGGCTGTGGCGGTTGGGGCGGTATACCGGCGAGGGAGGCCGCGGGCTCTGCCGGGGCTTTTCGAGTGAACACGAGGCAGGATCCTAGGGATTTGGGCGCGGAAACACCAAGGATTTTGCCCGCAAGCGGGCAGCCGGAGACGATTTTGTCGACCGCGGAGGGTGTTTGGCTCTCTTTCAGTCCATCAAGTGCCGCCGCGGTGCGCTGGCGGGAATCGGACATGAGCCCTGAAGTCTTGGGGAAGCGGTGGAGAAATGGCGGAGCTACGGTGTGCGTCCTCGCTGAGAGTGACAGCCGTCACATGCGCCCCGCCCGACCGTCAACCGCCTCGCAGCGCCGCGGACTCGGGTGTCCGGGGCGTCCTGAGGCCGAGTTGGCTCGATCTGTGCGGCGCTGAGGGCGCAGAGAAAAGCAGGTCCCAGGGGCCCCGGGCAGCCGGCCGGGCTCGGCGGCCATCGGCTCGGCGACGGGGTGGACGGTATCCGTCCGGCAGTCGTGTCGCGAGAGGCCGTGGCGTCGCACGCGTCAGCCTATGTCGCCATTGGTGACGTGGTGTCATGGCGGAGGTGTGGCAAGCGCGTTACGCCTGTGTAGAACCCTTGTGGGATTCCTATGCATGCGTCAATCTTTCGCTGGCAGCCGGACAGCGAGCCGTCGCAGAACCCGTGGCGACGGATTGTCATGCCCCTGTCGATCTATCCCCTGCACCCCCCACAGCACCCCCCACCGCAACGCACCACCTATGAGGAGGACCCCTCACATGTCTGTGATGCGTCATTCCCGGCGAAGAATTGCCGGCATCAGCGCGACCGCCGTCGCCGCCCTCGCACTCGGCGCGGTCACCGCGCTCCCCGCCGTCGCCGCGGACGCCGCCGCCGCCGAAGGCCGGATCGAGAACGCGGGCGCCCCGGGTGCCATCGCCGGAAGCTACATCGTCACGCTCGACGAATCGGCGGCCGACGCCGGATCCGCCGAGGGCCGGGCGCTGGCGAAGAAGTTCGGGGCGAAGATCAAGAAGACGTACCATGCGGCGCTCAACGGCTACGCCGTCGAGCTGACCGAGGCTCAGGCGAAGAAGTTCGCCGCGGACCCGGCCGTCGACTCGGTCGTGCAGAACCGCGTCTTCACGGTCTCCGGAACCCAGCCCAGTCCGCCGTCCTGGGGTCTGGACCGGATCGACCAGAGAAACCTTCCGCTGAACCAGAGTTACACCTACCCGGACAAGGCCGGCGAGGGCGTCACCGCGTACGTCATCGACACCGGTGTCCGGATCAGCCACAGCGACTTCGGCGGCCGGGCATCCTACGGCTACGACGCCATCGACAACGACAACACCGCCCAGGACGGCCACGGCCACGGCACCCACGTGGCCGGCACCGTCGCCGGCAACGCCTACGGTGTCGCCAAGAAGGCCAAGATCGTCGGCGTCCGCGTGCTGAACAACCAGGGCTCGGGCACGACCGCCCAGGTCGTCGCCGGCATCGACTGGGTGACCCAGAACGCCGTCAAGCCGGCCGTCGCCAACATGAGCCTCGGCGGCGGCGCGGACTCCGCGCTCGACACGGCCGTACGCAACTCCATAGCCTCCGGCATCACCTACGCGGTGGCGGCGGGCAACGAGTCGACCGACGCCTCCACCAAGTCGCCCGCCCGCGTCGGTGAGGCGATCACGGTCGGCGCGACGACCAGCTCGGACGCCAAGGCGAGCTACTCCAACTACGGCAGCGTGCTGGACATCTTCGCCCCCGGCTCGTCCATCACCTCCGCGTGGAACTCCAGCGACACGGCGACGAACAGCATCTCCGGTACGTCGATGGCGTCCCCGCACGTCGCCGGCGCGGCCGCCCTGTACCTGGCGGACAACCCGTCGTCCACCCCGTCCCAGGTGTCGACCGCGCTGGTCAACGCCGCCACCACCGGGGTCGTGACCAGCCCGGGCAGCGGTTCGCCGAACCGCCTGCTGTACGTCGGCGGCGGCACCACCCAGCCGCCCGGCAAGAAGTTCGAGAACACCGCCGACTACGCGATCAACGACAACGCCACCGTGGAGTCGCCGGTCACCGTCAGCGGAGTCTCCGGCAACGCGCCCGCCACGCTGAGCGTCCCGGTCGACATCAAGCACACCTACATCGGTGACCTGAAGGTCGACCTGGTCGCCCCGGACGGCACCGTCTACACCCTGCACAACCGCAGCGGCGGCAGCGCGGACAACATCATCCGGACGTACACGGTCAACGCCTCGGCGGAGGCCGCGAACGGCACCTGGAAGCTCCGTGTGAACGACAACGCCCGCTACGACGTCGGCAAGATCGACTCCTGGGCGCTGCAGTTCTGACGCGCGGGTGAGCTGACAGGAAGCTGACTGGGAAGTGAAGTAGGGGGCGGGCGCTACGGCGTCCGCCCCCGGCTGCGTCTCCTCGTTCGTACATGGTTCCTGAATGCGTCTCATCCATGTCATCCATGCGTCTCACCCGGCCAAGTCATCACTTCGAGTGAAACTTTGGCCTGCACTTGCGGTCAACAACCCACGGTTGCCACGCTGTTGCTGTCTGTCAACCTGATGGGAGTGGCCAGTGACATTCGGTGAGCAGCCGGCCTATCTGCGCGTCGCGAGTGATCTCCGGCAGAAGATCGTCAGCGGTTCGCTGCCACCGCACACGAGGCTGCCCTCGCAGGCCCGCATTCGCGAGGAGTACGGCGTCTCCGACACCGTCGCCCTGGAGGCGCGCAAGGTGCTGATGGCCGAGGGGCTCGTGGAGGGCCGCTCCGGGTCCGGGACGTACGTACGGGAGCAGCCCGTACCGCGCCGCGTGGCCCGCACGGGCTACCGCCCGGGCGGCGGCTCGACGCCCTTCCGGCAGGAGCAGGCGGAGGGGGGCGCGCGCGGCACCTGGGAATCCAGCAGCGAGCAGGCGGAGGCGGGCCGCGAGGTGGCCGCGCGGCTCGGCATCGCAGCGGGCGACCGGGTGATGCGCACGCGGTACGTCTTCCGGGACGCGGGCGAGCCGATGATGCTCTCCACGTCCTGGGAGCCGCTGGCGGTCACCGGGCGTACGCCGGTGATGCTGCCCGAGGAGGGACCCCTCGGCGGGTGCGGGGTGGTCGAGCGGATGGCCGCCATCGACATCGTCGTGGACAACATGGCGGAGGAGGTCGGCGCGCGTCCTGGTCTGGCGGAGGAGATCATGGCGCTCGGCGGGGTTCCCGGGCATGTGGTGCTGGTCATCGAGCGGACGTACTACGCGTCGGGGCGGGCGGTGGAAACGGCCGACCTGGTGGTCCCGGCGGACCGGTACCGGGTCGCCTATCACCTGCCGGTGAGGTGACTGCGGCCCTGAAGTGACCGCAGCCCCCGTCGAGGGGGTTGCGCGAGGGGGTTGATTTCGGCCGTTTCCGGGCTCTTGATCCGTCCGTCGACGGCATGCGCCTCAAGCGCCGCGAGCAGCAGGGCAGTACGCCACCGGCCTGTCGCCGCAGGGGGTTTGACGCTCCGTCCTGTTCACCGTCGTGCGCGCCGTCGTGCGCCCCTTCGCACGAACCGCCGAGTGGCTGGATGCCTGCTGTGAGCCGTACCTCTTTGTGAAAACCCGTATCCGCTCAGTAAAGGTCGGGCGTAAGCTCGGGCATATGCGGATTGCGGTTTCCTGGGGACTCTCAGAGGTGCGCACGACGGCGGAGGGTGAAACGCAATGAACGACAGCGGTGCCGAGCTGCCGTGGCTGGTGATACGTCAGGACGACAACGGCAACCGCTACCGGGTGGGCCGGTTCGCCACGCGCGCCGAGGCGCAGAAGATCGCCGACAGTCTCGACGACCGGGCGCACAAGCAGCTCTACTGGGTCGAGCGCATCGGCCGGAGCGCGACCCACAACTGAGCGCACCGGCCATCACTTAGGCTCCGCCCATGACAGTACGCGTCGTCGTGGGCGGAGCCCTCTGCCATCAGGGGCGGTTGCTGGCGGCCCGGCGCAGCGCGCCGCCCGAGCTCGCCGGCCGCTGGGAGCTGCCCGGCGGCAAGGCCGAGCCGGGGGAGAGCCCGCAGCAGGCCCTCGTACGCGAGCTGCGCGAGGAGCTGGGCGTCGAGACGGAGGCGCTGGAGCGCATCCCCGGCGAGTGGCCGCTGAAACCCGGATACGTCCTGCACGTCTGGACCGCCCGGCTGCTCTCCGGCGAGCCGCGTCCGCTGGAGGACCATGACGAGCTGCGCTGGCTCGGCCCCGACCAGGTGGGCGAGGTCGACTGGCTGGATCAGGACCGGCCCGCGGTGGCCGAGGCGGTGCGCAGACTGCGCGAGGGGGTGCGCGGCTGACGGCGTACGCCGTCAGTGCCACAGTGCGCCCGCGGGCGCGGTAGCCCGCCCGGAATAGAGGGTATGTGGCTATTAATCCGCCTAAATACCCCTGATGAACCGGACATCGGTCCGCTCGTGGGCTGGGAAGTGATCGGCTTTGAGCCACACCGGAGGCGACTGCGCCGAGTGGACCTTCCCTGCCGAGCCGGACGCCGTGCGGGCCGCCCGCGACGTCGTGCGCACCACCCTGCGCGCATGGGGTCTCCACGAGATCTGCGATGTGACGGTGCTGCTGGTCAGCGAGCTGGTGACCAATTCCCTGCGGTACGCCTCGGGTCCCATCGGAGTCCGGCTGGCCCGGCTGGATGCCGTCCCCGCGCCGACCGCCCCCCAGCCCGCCGGTGCCCCCCAGCCCCCCGGCGACCCCCCGCCCACCGCCGCCGAACCGTCCGTACGCGACGATCCGTCCGTACGCGACGATCCGCCCGCACCTACGGCCCTCCTCGTCGAGATCTCCGATCCGCTGCCGGATCCGCCCCTGGAACGCCGGGCCGCTGCCGACGACGAGGGAGGCCGGGGCCTGCATCTGGTGGCCGTCTCGGCGCGGCGCTGGGGAACCCGGCATGACGAGGCGGGAAAAACTGTGTGGTTCGAGCTCGCCCTGCCTGGTTAGGAGAGTGAAGGGACAACAACGAGGAACAACCACGAGGGACGACGACGATCGCGCATTCACCGGCTCAAAACGAACGAGACCGTGCTGTGATCGTGAACGCCGTGCCGCCGGCGGCCGTAGTGCTGAATACTGCGGTTCAAGGCCGGTCCGGGTGCGGTGAGCTGGAGGGGACGGTCGCGTGAGCGAAATACCTGCGAAGGTGGAAACGCCCGAGGAGCCGACGGGCAACGCCCTGTGGCAGAGCAGTCCACCTGGCTCGATCTATGACTACATCAGGGTCGCCTCCTTCTCCATCGGGCCCGACGGGCTGATCGAGCAGTGGAGTCTGCGCGCCGAGGAACTGTTCGGTCTGGTCGCCCGGGACGCCGTGGGCAAGGATCCGGTCGAGGCGTTCATGCCGGCCGACGCGCGCGACCGCGGACACCGCAAGGTCGCGGAGATCCTCGACGGCAAGGAGTGGACCGGCCTGGTTCCCTTCCGGATGCCGGACCGGCGCGGCGCGCACGGGGTCGCCGAGATCTATGTGATGCCGACCCGGACCGAGAGCGGCGAACGGGCCGCGCTCTGCATCGTGGTCGACGTCCGCGCACTGCGGCGGATCGAGACCGACCTTGCCGCGTCACAGGCGATATTCGGCCAATCGCCCTTCGGCTTCCTGCTGTTCGGTACGGACCTGACGGTGCAGCGCGCCAACCGGCGGTTCGCCACCGTCTTCGGCGGCGCGGCCGACGACCACCGCGGCAAGACCGTGCACGACTACCTCTCCCGCGGCGAGGCGGACCGGATGACCGCCGCGCTCAAGCGCGTACTGGAGACCGGCGAGGCCGTCACCGACATGCAGCTCGTCGGCGCGGCGCCCGGCAGCAAGGACCGCAGGCACTGGTCGATCAACCTCTACCGGGTGCACAGCGGCACCGGCCAGCCGGTAGGGGTCGCCGGCCTCGGCACCGACGTCACCCGCCGCCACCTCGCCGCCCGCGAGGCCGCCAGCGCCCGGCGCAATCTCGCCCTGCTGAACGAGGCCGGCGCCCGTATCGGCAACTCGCTGGACCTGGAGACCACCGCGCGGGAACTCCTCGACGTCACCGTCCCCGGCTTCTGCGACCTGGCCTCCGTCGACCTCTACCAGGGGCTGCTGGCCGGTGACGAGGCCGCCCCCGGCCTCATGGGATCCGACCACGCCGGGGGGTACGGCGGTGGCAGCGCCGAACTGCGCCGGGTCGCCTTCGCCAGTGCCGTCTCCGACGCCCCGCTGGCCGCCCCCTGGTGCGCCGCGGAGGGCAGCGACCCCGGCCCGATCGCGGTGGGCGCCGTCCACCGCTATCCGTTCAACTCGCCGTGCGCGGGCGCCCTGCGGACCGCCCGGCCCCGGCTGATCGACGGCCCGGCGCCCGACGACCTCATCCAGTGCACGCTGGCCGTGCCGATGGTCGCCCACGACACCGTCGTCGGGCTCGCCCAGTTCTCCCGTACCAAGGGCAGCGAGCCCTTCGGTGAGCGGGACCGGGCGCTCGCCGTCGAGCTGGCGGCCCGCGCCGCGGTCTGTATCGACAACGCCCGCCTCTACCGGAGGGAGCACGAGCGCGCGCTGATCCTGCAGCGCAGCCTGTTGCCGCCCGGCGACCCCGAGGCCGCCGGGCTCGACATCGCCTGCCGCTACCTGCCGGGCAATACGGCCACGGAGGTCGGCGGCGACTGGTTCGACGTCATCGAGCTGCCAGGCCACCGCACCGCTCTGGTCGTCGGTGACGTCATGGGGCGCGGCCTGCGGGCCGCCGTGGCGATGGGCGAACTGCGCACCGCCGTACGGACCTTGGCGCTGCTGGACCTGGAGCCCGCCGAGGTGCTGTCCGCGCTGGACGAGATCGCGCGCGGCCTCGGCGCCCCCGGAGGGGGCAAGCAGACACCGCGCGCCGCCCTCCAGTCCCGGGACGCCGACCTCTCCGAGGTCTACCTCGCCACCTGCGTGTACGCCGTGTACGACCCGGTCACCCGCCGCTGCACCTTCGCCAACGCCGGCCATCTGCCGCCGGTCCTTGTCGAGCCCGGAGAGCCCGGCGAGCCCAGCCGGCCCGCGCTGCTGCTCGAAGTGCCGCCGGGGATGCCGCTGGGCGTCGGCGGGGAGCCGTTCGAGGAGGTCGAGGTGGAGCTGCCCGAGGGCGCGCTCCTCGCCCTGTACACCGACGGGCTCGTGGAGTCCCGCGACCATCCGCTCGACGAAGGGCTGCGCAGCCTCCGGGGTGCGCTCGCCGATCCCTCCCGCCCTCCCCCAGCTACCTCCCCCAGACTCCGTCCGGGGGTGCCCCCAGGGAGGTGCCCCCAGTCCGGCCACCACTCCTCGACGGCGGCGCTGCGCACCGACCCCTATCGATCGCTCGAGGACGTCTGCGACCACGTACTGAACACCCTCGACACACGGCACGGCGAGGACGACATCGCGCTGCTGATGGCCAGGGTCCAGGGGCTGCCGCAGGACGCGGTCGGCGACTGGCAGCTGCCGCGCGAACCGCGCTCGGTGGGCAGGGCCCGCGAACTGGCCCGCGCCCAGCTGACCGCCTGGGACCTCGAAGCGCTGGTGGACACCACGGAACTTCTGGTCAGCGAGCTGGTCACGAACGCCCTGCGCTACGGGGAGGGTGAGATCCGGCTCCGGCTGCTGCGCGACCGTACGCTCGTCTGCGAGGTGTGGGACGGGGGCCTGGTCCAGCCGCGCCGGCGGCGGGCGCGCGACACCGACGAGGGCGGCCGCGGGCTCCAGCTCGTCGGCCTGCTCAGCGCGGCGTGGGGCAGCCGCCGGACGCCGCGCGGCAAGACCGTGTGGTTCGAACTCCCGCTTCCCGACGGAGAACCGGTGGCCGAACCCTCCGTCGAGCAGCTGCTGAGCATGTATTAGGCGGACCGAGCGGGCGGCGGCTTCAGGACGCGGCGACGGTTTCAGGATGCGCCGGCGGTTTCAGGACGTGCCGGCGGTCCAGCGCTGGTCGCTGTCTCCGTCGGCCGGGTCGAAGTCGAGCGAGCTGCCCGCCCCGTCCCCCAGGGGCTCCAGGGCGAAGTCCGGCGCGATCCTGGGCCGTATGGCTCCCGCCCCGTCGACGGTGAAGAGCAGGTTCAGGCCGTTCCTGCCGTTGACGGAGGCGCAGGACCAGATGCCGACGCCGCGGTCGGTGTCGCCCCGCGAGTCCAGGCAGTAGGCGGGGTCCGCCTGACTGCGCAGGAGCCCGATGGAGTCCAGCTGCCACTGCTGGGTGGCGGCACCGGTGCACCGGGTCGCGACGACGTCGGTGCGGTTCTGCATCACGCCGTCCACGATGTCCAGGCACAGTCCGGAATCCGCGTTGACGACCCGGGTGTAGCCGCCCCCGGGGACGATCGGCGCCGACCGCGGCGGGGCGCTCTTCGACGGGGCGGGCGCCGGGGAATCGGCGGCGGGCGCGGAGGCGGAGCGCGAGGCGGAGGGGCTCGGCGAGCGCGTGGGCTTCTTCGACGGCGTGGGGGTGGGGCTCACCGACGGGACGGCGACGGGCACGGCCGCGGTCGGCCAGGCGTTCCGGAGCGGGGGCTCCTCCGCGAGGTCGCGCACCGGGGCGGTGTCCTCGGCGGCGGTCGCCAGCAGTGTGCCGGCGACGACGGCCACCGTGGCCGCGACCGCCACCGCGACCAGGACGACGGGCCGGGACGGCCGCCGCGCGCCGTTGCGCGGAAGCCTCTTGCCACGCGGAGTCCCCGCTGCCCGCGGCGTCCTCTCGCCGCGCGGCGGCTTGGCCAGTGCGGCGAGCGCCGGCAGGACGGTTGTCGGCTCCAACCGGTCCTGCTGGGCCGGTACGGCGTCGGGCAGGCCGCGTACGGGACCGCCGGCCGCGTACGCCGCTCCGCCCCAGCGGAGCAGGCCCTCGGCACACACGCCCCGCGGGTCGTCCGCCATCCGCGCCAGCTCCGCGAGCAGCCGGGTGCAGCTGGGGCATTCCGCCAGATGATGCGCCAGATCCTCGCTGTACCGCCGGTCCCCGGGCCGCGCCGCCGCCTCGATGATGCGGCGGAACCCCTGGCACCTCCGGTCTCCGGCGCGTTCCAGAGACGCCTGGATACAGGCCTGGCGCATGGCGTCCTGCGCCTTGATCCGCAGGTCGGGAACGAGGTTCGGGTGGACGCCGAGGAAGGCGGCGACCGTGGCGTCCGGTTCCTCGTCCACCACCGCGTACCAGAGGATGCCCCGGGTCAGTTCCGGCAGCCGGTAGAAGCCGGTGAGCAGGGCGGACGCCGCCTCCGGACGGAGGCAGCGAGGCTCGGGCCAACCCGGCGCGGTGAATTCGGCGGTGTCGTCGATCCATGCGGCGAAGTCGGGTTCGAGCCGGTCACGGCGGCTGCCGGCCGCCCAGTTGAGGCCCACCCGCTGAACGAGCATCAGCAGGTGGTGACGCCAGTTGCCCAGGGGCTCGATGCCCCGGCAGGTCTCCTGGGCAGCGAGGTCGAAGGCCTGCACGGCGAGCTGGTACCCGGCGACCTGGTTGCGTCCGCAGAGCCGGGCATAGGTCAGGACCGCGGGCAGGTGACGGCGCTTGAGCTCCTGGGTGGCGGGGTGGGCGGTCGGGGCACCGGCGCGGATGCGTTCGGTGAGCTCGGCGTCCGGCAGGGCGGCGTAGACCGGTTGCTCGTCCGCGGGATCGGGACCGACCTGGTGGAGTTCTGGCACCCTCGCGACTCCTCGTTCAGTACGGCGCGGCCGACCCGCCTGGCATCGGAGACGCGCCGGTTGTTACCAGCGGGAAACAAGAGCCCATAGTGAGGCAGTGGAACCGGCGTGGAAAGGTGTTTCCCTGGGTAAGTCGCAACCGGACATGTGCCATCGCCCTGGCCGTGTCCGCGGGATCGACCGGACAGCCGCTAGGGCGTGTTGCGAAAGTAGCGCCGTCCGCCCGGAGGGCGGGGCCCGCGGCGTCTGGTGCGTGCGATCGCAAGGCGGAGGATCATCCTCGTACTGGACGTACTTGGATGACTCCGACAACGCGGCGAGCGTGCGTGCCAGGCGTCGCGGGCCAGGCGGGACTTTCGCAACACGCCCTACGAGTCCCGCCCCGACTTGAGGGCGGCCAGCCGTGCGTCCACCTCCGTGCTGTCCGAGAGGCTGTCCAGGCTCTCGAACTGCGCGTCCAGCGAGGAGGCGGCCAGCTCCTGCCTGCCCAGTGCCTTCGCCTCCTCGCGCCGCACCTTGTCCTCGAAACGGCTCAACTCGCTGGTCGGGTCGAGAACATTGATGTTCTTGACCGCGTCCATCATTGTGTTCTGCGCCTGTGCGGTCTTGGCGCGGGCCACCAACTCGTCGCGCTTGGCCTGGAGTTGGATGAGCCTGACCCTCATCTGGTCCAGGCCGTCCTTGAGCTTGTCCACCACCTCGGTCTGGGCGGCGATCGTCGGCGCCGCCGTCCTCGCCTCCTTCTCCGACTGGAGCTGGCGGCCCAGTGCCACCTTGGCCAGGTTGTCGAACCTGTCGGCGTCCGCGGAGGCCCCGGTCCCCGACCGCAGCTCGTCGGCCTTCCGGCTGGCGGCCAGCGCCTTGACGCCCCACTCCCTGGCCGCGTCCACGTCCTCCTGGTGGTCCTGCTCCATGAGCCGCAGATGGCCGACGGTGGTGGCGACCGCCTCCTCCGCCTCCGCGATGTTGTTGGTGTAGTCGCGGATCAGCTGGTCGAGCATCTTCTGCGGGTCCTCGGCCTGGTCCAGCAGCGCGTTGATGTTGGCCTTCGCCAGCTGGGTCACACGGCCGAGGATCGTCTGCTTGGTCATCGGGATCTCCTTGTACGGACTGAGAAGAAGGGTCAGAACCGGCCGCCGCCGCCCATCCGGCCGCGGGTGCCGCCGCCCCCGAACGAACCGGGCCCGCCGCCGAAGCCCCCGCCGAACCCGCCCCCGAATCCGCCCCCGCCCAGGCCCCCGCCGAAACCGCCTCCGCCGCGGCGGCCGCCGCCGAGGAGCTCGCCGAGGATGATTCCGCCGAGCACGGCCCCGCCCATGCCGCCGCCCCCGCGCCCGCCGGCGACGCCGCCTCCCCCGTACGGACTGCTGTACCCGCGCACGTCCTGCTCGGCCAGGGACTGCGCCTCGCGGGCCAGCGCGTCGGCCCGCTGCGCCTCCGCCAGGGCGGCGGAGGCGTCCGACTCCGCCAGCGCCTGCGACTGCTCCAGATGCCGCTGCGCCTCAGCAAGCCGGGTCCGGGCCATGCTGCCGACCGCGCCCCGGCTGGTGGTGATGTAGTCGGCGGCCGCGCCGATCGCGCTGCGCGCGGTCAGCAGCGCCTGGTCCAGCAGCGCCCGGGCGCGCCGGCCGCTCACCTCCCGCTCACGGGCGCCGGACAGCGCGTCGTCCAGTACGGCGTCGGCCTCCTCGACCCGGCGCAGCGCGTCGATGGAGTCGTACCGGCCGCTCTCCTGCTCCTGCCGTACGTCGGCGAGGACGGCCTCGGCGCGTCCGATACGCCCTTGCAGGTCGGCGGTGGACACCCCGGCCGGCGTCCCCTTGAGCAGCCCGCGCGCGTCGGCGAGATCCGTCTCCGTCTCGTCCAGCGCACCGGGCAGCCGGCCCGCGGCCTCCGCCAGTTCCTGGGCGCGGCGGTCGACGGCGTCCACGAGGGTGGCGGCCTGGCCGACCGCGCCCTCGGCGGCACGCACGAACACGGCGGCCTTGCCGTTGTCGCCGCCGTCGACCGCCTGCCGGGCCTGTTCGAGGGCGGTGCCGGCGAATTCGAGCCGGTCCGCCGCCTGCCCGGCGTTCCCGGCCACGGGAGCGGCCGCGGAGTCGGCGTACCGCTGCCGCATCGCGCTGAGGGTGGCCTCGGCGGTGGCGGTACGCCCGGTCAGCTCGCTGAACGCCTCCTCGGCGGCGGCCAGCGCCTGCGGGGCGTTGCGCTCCAAGGCGCGCAGCCGGTCGAAGTCCGCCGACTCGGCGTCGAGGCGGCGGTCGGCCTCCGTGCACCGCGCGACGATCTCCTCCAGCATCCGGCGCCGGGTCGCGTCGTCCTCGGGGTAGGCGTCGTCGAGCTGCTGACGGAGCCGGAAGGCGGCGGTCAGCTCGTTCTTGGCGTACCCGACCGCCTCGGTGAAGGGCCGGGCCGCCTCGTCGCCGAACTGAGCCGCGGCGAAGCCGAGTTCCTCGGTACTGGTGCGGATCGCGTCATCGGTCTCGACCAGGAGCCGCTTGGCCTGGGCGTCGAGTTCCGGCAGCGGAGTCCGCGGCGGCTCCCGCGTTCCGCCCCAGCCGGGGCCCTGGGGCGTGGTCCGGGTCCCGGCCCGGCGCTTCCTGCGGGTGTACGCGTACGCCGCCAGCGCGCCGGCCGCGCCCACCGCCACCACGGGCAGGACCAGATCCCCGGCGCCGCTCTCCCCGCCGGTGCCGGCGCCGCCGGGGTCGGCCGGGCCGGGGGTGATCGCCGGGGCAGGCACGGGCCGGCCGGCCAGCACCGCGGCGTACCCTTCGGCGGCACCGATCGCGGCGCCGGCCCAGTCGTTCTGCCGCAGCGGGGGCTCGATGGCGGTGGCGGCGACGTCCCGCAGCTGCTCCTGGGTGAACCCGGAGTCCAGGCCGGCGGAGTAGGCGTACTGCCGGTCGTGCGTCGCCACGGCCAGCAGCAGGTCGTTCTGCCCCAGCCCGTTGCGCTCGGCGGTCGCGTCGGCCCAGCCCTGCGCGGACCGGCCGGAGAAGTCACGGACGTACGCGACGAAAAGCTGCACGCGCTCGCTGTCGTACAGCCGGTCGAGTGACGCGGCGACGGCCCCGCGGCGGTCTCCGAGCGCGTCCACCAGGTCGGTGATCTGCCCCTCCCGGGACAGCACGATCGGATCCTCGGCCCGAGCCCCGGCCCCGGCGCCCACCACCCAGCCCACCACGAGCAGGGCGAGGACGGCCCGGACGGCGAGGAGGAGCCTGGCACGGCTCACGAGCGGCAACGTCACATGGGGAGGCTATGGTCGGTCACGTCCCCCCGCGACCGGACGAACCGCAGGGCATCCGCTCAGCGGTGTGGCCCCGGAATCACCTCGAGCCGGGGCTCGGTCCGTGCGCGAGGTGCGATCACGTCGCTATAGTGATGGTCGAAGGACAAGATCACCGGCCTTGTCAGACGCCAAGCCAGGGCGGCGTTGACGGTGTCCGTCAGGCCCAGTGCCTGTCCCAGGTACGCGGTCATCAGCGCTTCCGCCTCGCCCAGCAGCCCACCGTTCACCGTCGCGATCTGAACGCGCCCGAGACGCGCGAGGGCGCCGAGCCTTGTGGCCGCGTCGAGCGCTGCGCGCTCTCCGGCGCGCTGGGTGAGCAAGTGGTCGAGTTCCGCCAGGACCAGAGGTGAGACCACCAGGATCCGCGGGGCGTTGAGCGCCGCCACCGCGGCTTGGTGATCACTGTCTCGTCGGTTGTAGGCGGCGACCAGGATGCAGGTGTCCACGACGGCTACCGGCGGGACGTCGCTCACCGGCCGAAGCCCTCTCGCAGGTACTCGTCCGTGTGGGCAGCGAGATCGGCCGGCCCGTCGAACAGCCCCCACTCGGGCACCCGCGGATCCTCGCCGATGGGCTCGGACGGGATCGTCAGTGATCCCGTGGCCCACTCCTCGATGAGCTCCTCAGGCGTGCGGCCGAGAACCGCGGCCAGGTCCCGCAGTATCGCGGCCCTCGGCCCCGTGACCGTCACGCTCGCGGTGATCTTCTCGTCCTGCGGAGGTTCGGCAGGCTGGTCGTCCATCGTTCCTGAACTCCTCATAGTGGCGAGAAGTCCCATTGTGCCCGTATCTCATTCGGCGCAGCAGGAGTTTGCGCATCCAGGAACAGCCGGACGCGGATCGGTAGGCGGGGTTGGCGGGTCGGTCAGTGCCGGCAGCCCGCCCTCGGCGAGCCAGTTCAGGAACGAGGCCCGCTTGCGGCGCTTGACGGCTTCGCGCTCAGGCGCATCCGCACGTTCGCAGTCCATGGCCACTCACTCCCCCCGGCGGCGGATCTTGTTGCCCAGCCAGACCAGCGGGTCGTACTTCCGGTCCACCGCGCGCTCCTTCAGCGGGATCAGCGCGTTGTCGGTGATCTTGATCTGCTCCGGGCAGACCTCCGTACAGCACTTGGTGATGTTGCAGTAGCCCAGCCCGTGCTCGTCCTGCGCCGTCCTCCTCCTGTCCAGGCCCGCCTCGGCCGCCGCGTCCAGGGGGTGCATGTCCAGTTCAGCGACGCGCATCAGGAAGCGCGGGCCCGCGAAGGCCGCCTTGTTCTCCTCGTGGTCGCGCACCACATGGCAGGTGTCCTGGCACAGGAAGCACTCGATGCACTTGCGGAACTCCTGCGAGCGCTCCACATCCATCTGCTGCATCCGGTAGTCACCCGCCTTCACCCCCGGCGGCGGCACGAAGGAGGGGATCTCCCTGGCCTTCGTGTAGTTGAAGGACACGTCCGTCACCAGGTCGCGGACCACCGGGAATGCCCGCAGCGGGGTGACCGTGATCGTCTCCTCGCGCGAGAAGACCGACATCCGGGTCATGCACATCAGCCGGGGCCGGCCGTTGATCTCCGCGCTGCACGAACCGCACTTGCCCGCCTTGCAGTTCCAGCGGACCGCGAGGTCGGCCGCCTGGGTGGCCTGGAGCCGGTGGATGATGTCGAGGACGACCTCTCCCTCGTTCACCTCGACCGAGAAGTCCTCCAGGTCCCCGCCGCCCTGATCGCCACGCCAGACCCGGAAGGTGGCCGTATAGCTGCTGGATGCGCTCGAGGTCACTCGAAAAGCTCCTCTTCGGCGAGGTACTTGACCAGCTCCTCCTTCTCGAAGAGGGCGAGCAGGTCGGAACGGATGGGCTCGGTCGTCGTGCTCACGAGTTCGATCTGACCCTGCACCGGATCGGTGGCCGCCAGCCCCCCCGAGGGGTCGGCGAGCCGGCAGAGCAGGTTCACCCGGCGCCATGCGCGGTCCATGTCCGGGCAGTCCTCGCGGGTGTGCCCGCCGCGGCTCTCCGTACGCTCCAGGGCGGACAGCGCGACGCACTCGCTGACCAGCAGCATGTTCCGCAGGTCGAGGGCGAGGTGCCAGCCCGGGTTGAACTGCCGGTGCCCCTCCACCCCGGCCCGCCGCGCCCGTGCCCGCAGGTCACCCAGCTTCTCCAGGGCGTGCTCCATCTCGGTCGCCCGCCGGATGATCCCGACCAGGTCGTTCATCGTCTGCTGGAGTTCCTGGTGCAGGGTGTACGGATTCTCCGCCGGCCGGCCGTCCGGCGGGCCCGGCTCCGAGGCCTCCGCGCTGAACGGGCGCAGCGCCTCGGCCGCCGCCGCGTCGATCTGGGCCTCGTCCGGCACGGGGCGGACGGCGCCGAGCCCGGTCGCGTACCGCGCGGCGTGCAGTCCCGCGCGCCGGCCGAAGACCAGCAGGTCGGAGAGGGAGTTCCCGCCGAGCCGGTTGGAACCGTGCATCCCGCCCGCGACCTCGCCCGCCGCGAAGAGCCCGGGCACGCCCACGGTGGCGGCGGTGTCGGACTCCACCGCGATGCCGCCCATCACGTAGTGGCAGGTCGGGCCGACCTCCATGGCCTCCGCCGTGATGTCGACGTCCGCCAGCTCCTTGAACTGGTGGTACATGGAGGGCAGGCGCCGCCGGATGACGTCCGCGGGCATCCGGGTCGAGACGTCGAGGAAGACCCCGCCGTGCGGGGAGCCGCGTCCGGCCTTGACCTCGGAGTTGATCGCGCGAGCGACCTCGTCGCGGGGGAGCAGCTCGGGGGGACGCCGGTTGTGGTCCGGGTCCTCGTACCAGCGGTCGCCCTCCTCCTCCGACTCCGCGTACTTGTCCTTGAAGACGTCGGGGATGTAGTCGAACATGAACCGCTTGCCATCGCTGTTGCGCAGGACGCCGCCGTCGCCGCGTACCGACTCGGTGACCAGGATGCCCTTCACCGAGGGCGGCCAGACCATGCCGGTCGGGTGGAACTGCACGAACTCCATGTTGAGCAGCGGCGCGCCCGCGAGCAGCGCCAGCGCGTGGCCGTCGCCGGTGTACTCCCAGGAGTTCGACGTCACCTTGAAGGACTTGCCGATACCGCCGGTCGCGAGGACGACGCTCGGCGCCTCCAGTACGAAGAACCGGCCGGACTCCCGCTCGTAGCAGAAGGCGCCGGAGACACGGGAGTCCGCGGCGGAGCCGCTGTCGGGCACAGTCTTGAGGACCCGGGTGACCGTGCACTCCTGGAAGACCTTCAGCCGCGCCTCGTAGTCACCGAACTCGCGGAAGTCCTCCTGCTGGAGCGAGACGATCTTCTGCTGGAGCGTGCGGATCAGCTCCAGGCCCGTCCGGTCGCCGACATGGGCGAGCCGGGGGTACTCGTGCCCGCCGAAGTTGCGCTGGGAGATCCTCCCGTCGGGCGTACGGTCGAACAGCGCGCCCCACGTCTCCAGCTCCCAGACCCGGTCCGGTGCCTCCTGCGCGTGCAGCTCGGCCATCCGCCACTGGTTGAGGAACTTGCCGCCGCGCATGGTGTCGCGGAAGTGCACCTGCCAGTTGTCGCGCTCGTTGACATTGCCCATCGAGGCCGCGATACCGCCCTCGGCCATCACCGTGTGCGCCTTGCCGAAGAGGGACTTGCAGATCACCGCGGTACGCGCGCCCTGCTCCCGTGCCTCGATGGCCGCCCGTAGTCCCGCGCCGCCGGCGCCGACCACGACGACGTCCCACGGCTGCCGTTCGAGCTGCGTCATCCAGCCCCTCCCATTCAGAAGAACCTCGGATCGTCGAAGGCGCCGGAGGCGACCAGGTACACGTAGAAGTCCGCGGCGGCGACGCTGATCAGCGACGTCCACGCGAGCAGCATGTGGCGCTCGTTGAGCCGGCCGACCCAGCCCCACATCCGGTAGCGGACGGGGTGCTTGGAGAAGTGCCGCAGCCGGCCGCCGATGATGTGCCGGCAGGAGTGGCAGGACAGGGTGTAGAGCCAGATCAGCACGATGTTGACCAGGAAGACCAGGGTCCCCAGGCCCATGTGGCCCCACGCGTAGTGCTCGTCGCGGAAGGCGAGCACGGTGTCGTACGTGAGGATGCCGGCGACCGGGAGGGCCGCGTAGAAGAAGTACCGGTGGATGTTCTGCAGGATCAGCGGGAAGCGGGTCTCACCGGTGTACTTCTTGTGCGGCTCGGCCACCGCGCAGGCCGGGGGCGAGGCCCAGAAGCCCCGGTAGTAGGCCTTGCGGTAGTAGTAGCAGGTCAGCCGGAAGCCGAGCGGGAAGATCAGGATCAGCAGGGCGGGGGACAGGCCCCACCAGCTCCCGAAGATCTCCCAGTTGGGTCCGGCCCGCATCGGCTCGCAGTTCTCCGCCAGACAGGGCGAGTAGAACGGGGAGACGTACGGCGCCGCGTAGTAGTCGGCGTTCGCGAAGGCCCGCCAGGTCGAGTAGACGACGAAGGCGAGGAGGCCGGCCGCGGTCAGGGCCGGGGAGAGCCACCAGCGGTCGGTCCGCAGATGGGGGGCGGCGATGGCGGCGCGCGAGGCGTCGTGCACGCCGCCGCCGCCCGCCGTATTCACTGGGGTGGGTTCGGTGCCTGTGGCCAACGAGGACTCCGTCGTGGAGTGGGGCTGGGGGGCGAGACCTTACGGACACGACCTACTAGGGCGCGTGCCGGTCGCGCAGGCCGAGGCCCTCGTCGTCCGAGTCCGTCCACAGCGCGCTGTTGTACGGCGTGTCGGGGATGTGGACCAGATCGGGGCGCGGTGGCTCGGGCTGAGGCTGGGCGGGCCGGGACGGCTCGGTGAGGCGGAGCCGGTCGACGGTCTGCTCCAGCTCCCCGACGCGGTTGGCCAGCTCGTCGAGGCGGCGCTGAACTGCCGTCAGGTCGTCCTGCTGGGACATGGTGTGTCCTCACTTCCGCAGGGGGCGGTGGCATGCGGGGCACCGGGCGGTCCCCGGGGTTCCGCATGCGCCTGAGAGTGTCGCGCGTCACATCCCCCGTTGTGAAGGGATGTGCAGCGATTGGTGGCGCGTGCACCTGGAGTGCGCCCCCAGGCTGTTCGTACCTTTCCGCCATTTTGTCTCTTTCGACGGCGCGACGCCCGTTTCACCGTTGGGCCGCACGGGTGGCCTTTGGCCCGCGCCCCGACGTGTCGCCGACGGTCGTCCGGGGTCGTCCCCTTCATTGGAGGGCGAAAGAGTCGGTGTGATCAGCTCCATATACCGCCAAACGTGCATGAACCCGGCATCCGCCCCGGAGGTATCAGCCATGTCCCACGTCGGCGTCCCGCGCGGTACGGCAGCCAGCAGGCGCCGCACCGCAGCGCTCCTCATCACGGGCGCACTCGCGCTGTCCGCGCTGGCCGGCTGCACCACGGGTGGCGACGAGGAGGAAGCCGCCGCCGCGGTCCAGGACATCGGCGCCGCGAACCGGGAGCTGGTCGCTGACGGAGGCGCGCTGCGCTGGGCCGTGGACGCGATGCCGGAGACGCTGAACGCCTTCCAGGCCGACGCGGACGCCGCCACCGGGCGCATCGCCGGCGCCGTACTGCCCGCCCTGTACACCCTGGACGATCGCGGCCGGGCCGTGCTCAACCCGGACTATCTGGAGTCCGCGAAGGTCGTCGAGAGCGAGCCCAAGCAGGTCGTCCTGTACAAGCTCAACCAGCAGGCGGTATGGAGCGACGGCCGGGAGATCGGCGCGCCCGACTTCCTGGCCCAGTGGCGCGCGCTCAGCGGAAAGGATTCTGCGTACTGGACCGCCCGCAACGCCGGCTACGAACGGATCGAGAAGATCGAGCGCGGCGGGAACGACCTCGAGGTCAAGGTCACCTTCAGCAAGCCGTACGCCGACTGGCAGTCACTCTTCACCCCGCTCTACCCGAAGGACGTCACCAGCACCCCGGACGCCTTCAACGAGGGAGCCCGCACCGAGCTCAAGGCGACAGCCGGACCCTTCGTACTCAAGAGCGTCGACAAGCAGACCGGCACGGTCACCCTGGGCCGCAACGCCCGCTGGTGGGGGCTGCCCCCGAAGCTCGACACCCTGGTGTTCACGGCGGTGCCGCGGGCCGAGCGGCCGGCGGCGCTGGCCGCGGGCAGGATCGACCTGGCCGAGATCGACAAGGCCGTGCCCGCACCGGGCGGTTTCGTCGTCCGCAAGTCCCTCGAACCGGCCTACACCCAGCTCGCGCTCAACGGCAGCTCGGGCCCGCTTGCCGACGAGCGGGTACGCCGCGCGGTGGCCCGCGCGCTGGACCGCAAGGAGCTAGCCGAGCTCGTCCTGAAGCCGCTCGGCCTGCCCGCGCAACCGCTCGGCAGCCACCTCGCGCTGGCCGGCCAGCGCGCATACGCGGACGGCAGCGGGGCCCTCGGCAGCCAGGACACCGAGGCCGCTCAGGCGCTGCTGGCCGACGCCGGGTGGCGGCGGGGCGGCCCGGTGCGCGAGGAGGAGAACACCAAGGCCGGCAGCCGGGCGGACGAGGGCGAGGCCGCGCGGAAGAAGCCGAGCACCGAGCCGAGCGCCGAGCCGGACGCCAAGAAGAGCGCCGAGCCGGACGCCAAGAGGAGCGCGAAGCCGAACGCCGGACCCAACGCCGGACGGAACGCCGACTCGGCGGACGACGGGGCGTACATCGTCGGCCAGGAGGACGGGAAGGCCGCCACGCACTGGAAGGCCGCCGAGGCCGCAGCAGCCGCCAGGGCCGCGACGACTGCCGGGGCCGCCGGGGCCGCCAGAGACGGGGACTCCAAGCCCGCCGACCGCGCGAACGGCACCGACTCCACCCACGTCCTCGCGCCGGCCCTGCCTGCCGCCGTGCGCGAGGCCCCGGACGGGCCGGGCGCCGAGGCGAAGCACCCCGTCGCCGGCGCGTATGCACCGCAGGGCACCGCGGCCCCGGCTCCCGCCGGACCGGCTGGGGCGGTGATGGCCAAGGACGGCAAGGCGCTGAGCCTGCGCTTCGTGCTCCCCTCGGGCCCCGGCTCGGAGGCCCTGCGGGCCGTGGGCGCGAGGATCGCGCGGATGCTGGACTCCATCGGCATCCGCACGGAGATCGTCAAGGTCGCGGACCAGAGTTTCTTCAAGGACCACATCGCCTCGGGCGAGTACGACCTCGCGCTGTACTCCTGGCCGGCCACCGCTTTCCCGGCCACCGACGCCCGGCCGATCTTCGCCAAGCCCGAGCCGGCCGCAGACGGCTCGCTGCTGGTGGAGCAGAACTACACCCGGGTCGGCACCGACCACATCGACCAGCTCTTCGACCAGGCGCTGGCCGAGCTGGACGAGGACGAGTCCCGTGAGCTGATGCGCAAGGCCGATGCCCGGATCTGGGCCGCGGCCGGATCCATCCCGCTCTACCAGCGCCCGGAGCTGGTGGCCGCCAAGCCCGGCCTGGCCAACGCGGGCGCCTTCGGACTGGCCACCCCGCGCTACCAGGACATCGGATTCAAGAAGGCCGGCCCGCGCAAAGCCGATAAAAACCGGTAAACACCGGTAGGCCGGAGAGAGCGCCGGTCCGGCGCCGGTCACAAGCTCAGAACCTGCTCAAGTCACTTGCCCGTCGGCTCGGCCGGCGGGCAAGGTCGTGCATACCCATTGACCTGTGGTTTTGCATGATCCACCCCTTCCCGGGGCTTCCCGCCCATCTGTAGCCCTCCGGCCTCTTGACAGACCCCCGAGCGGTCGGTTGCTCCCGCGCCACGTACCATGGGGTAAGGCCGTGGTGGTTTCGCCCGGCAGGCACGCGTGCCGGACCGTACGCGAAGCCATCCACGATTCCGGGAGAAGCGCCGCCAGTATGCCCACGCGCCACGACATTCGTAACGTCGCCATCGTCGCCCACGTCGACCACGGCAAGACGACCCTCGTCGACGCCATGCTGAAGCAGGCCGGCGCCTTCGCCGCGCACGCCGCCGAGCACCTCGACGACCGCATGATGGACTCGAACGACCTGGAGCGTGAGAAGGGCATCACGATCCTGGCCAAGAACACGGCGGTCAAGTACCACCCGAAGGCCGGCGGCGGCCCCGTCACCATCAACATCATCGACACCCCCGGCCACGCCGACTTCGGTGGTGAGGTCGAGCGCGGTCTGTCCATGGTGGACGCGGTCGTCCTGCTGGTCGACGCCTCCGAGGGCCCGCTGCCGCAGACCCGCTTCGTGCTGCGCAAGGCGCTGTCCGCGAAGATGCCGGTCATCCTCTGCATCAACAAGACGGACCGTCCCGACTCCCGGATCGCGGAGGTCGTCGACGAGACGTACGACCTGTTCCTGGACCTGGACGCGACCGAGGAGCAGATCGAGTTCCCGATCGTCTACGCGTGCGCGCGTGACGGTGTCGCCTCGCTGACCAAGCCGGAGGACGGCACCGTCCCGGCCGACAGCGAGAACCTGGAGCCGTTCTTCACCACGATCCTGGAGCACGTGCCGGCCCCGGAGTACGACGAGTCCGCCCCGCTCCAGGCGCACGTCACCAACCTGGACGCCGACAACTTCCTCGGCCGTATCGCCCTCTGCCGCGTCGAGCAGGGCGAGCTGAAGAAGGGCCAGACCGTCGCGTGGATCAAGCGTGACGGCACGATGTCGAATGTCCGCATCACCGAGCTGATGATGACCGAGGCGCTGACCCGCAAGCCGGCCGAGAAGGCGGGCCCGGGTGACATCTGCGCGATCGCCGGTATCCCGGAGATCATGATCGGCGAGACCCTGGCCGACCCCGAGAACCCGATCGCGCTCCCGCTGATCACGGTCGACGAGCCGGCGATCTCGATGACCATCGGTACGAACACCTCGCCGCTGGTCGGCAAGGGCGGCAAGGGCCACAAGGTCACCGCCCGTCTGGTGAAGGACCGCCTGGACCGCGAGCTCGTCGGTAACGTCTCGCTCCGCGTGCTGCCCACCGAGCGTCCCGACGCCTGGGAGGTGCAGGGCCGCGGTGAGCTGGCGCTCGCCATCCTCGTCGAGCAGATGCGCCGGGAAGGCTTCGAGCTGACCGTCGGCAAGCCCGAGGTGGTCACCAAGCAGGTCGACGGCAAGACGTACGAGCCGATCGAGCGCATGACGATCGACTCGCCCGAGGAGCACCTCGGTGCCATCACGCAGCTGATGGCGACCCGCAAGGGCCGTATGGAGACGATGACCAACCACGGCTCCGGCTGGATCCGCATGGAGTGGATCGTGCCGTCCCGCGGCCTCATCGGCTTCCGTACGGAGTTCCTGACGCAGACCCGCGGTACGGGCATCGCCCACTCCATCTTCGAGGGCCACGAGCCGTGGTTCGGCGACCTGCGCACCCGTAACAACGGTTCGCTGGTGGCCGACCGCTCCGGTTCGGTGACCCCGTTCGCGATGATCAACCTCCAGGAGCGGGGTGTGATCTTCGTCGAGGCCGGCACCGAGGTCTACGAGGGCATGATCATCGGTGAGAACTCGCGTTCCGACGACATGGACGTGAACATCACCAAGGAGAAGAAGCTCACCAACATGCGTGCGGCTTCGGCGGACAACACGGAGAACGTGGTGCCGCCCCGCAAGCTGTCCCTGGAGCAGTCGCTGGAGTTCTGCCGCGACGACGAGTGCATCGAGGTCACCCCGGAGACCGTGCGCATCCGCAAGGTCGTCCTGGACCAGAAGGAGCGCGGCCGCGCCGCGTCGCGCGCCAAGCGCTGAACCGACCACCGCTGACGGACTGTCAGTGCGAACGGCCCGGCCCCCACGGAACCTTCGTGGGGGCCGGGCCGTTTTGCATTCCGATGGAATCGATCACTGACAGAAGACTGGCCCCGGGTCAACTTCTTTTGGTAGAAGGCCGACGAGCACGTGTCCGCATAGCGGCTATCACGATCCGGAAGTTGCGTTAACAGTCCGTTTCGCGGGTGTCTGTCTGTGATCACTTTGTCCGGATTTCGGGCATCTGATAGCGGGCGATGTTGTCAAAACGAGACCCTTTAAGTGTGGTTTACGGCTCGGACGTACTTAATAGTTGGCTCCATTGAGCTCGGGTCAATGGGTCACGCGCTGTGGGGAGCGCCGACTCACGAGCACACTCGGGGTACTGCTTCTTCGCCGTCAGGGGTGTCGGCGACGTGTGCAAGTCCCCCTCTTGTAGTGATCAGTGGACTCATGAGGAGGAACCCATGCGTGGTGCCAAGAGCGCCAAGTGGGTCGCAGGTGCGATTGTCGTGGCTCTGTCGGCGACGGCGTGCGGCGGCGGAAGCGACGACACCGACACGGCTTCGAAGGAGAAGGGCAAGCCCGCGGGCTACGTCTCCATCGATGTCGGCGAGCCGCAGAAGCCGCTGATCCCGGCCGACACGAACGAGTCGCTCGGCAGCTATGTCATCCAGTCGCTGTTCACCCAGCTGCTGGACTTCGACGCGCAGGGCAAGATCGTCTACACCAACGCCGAGTCTGTGGAGTCGGCCGACTCCAAGACCTGGACGGTCAAGCTCAAGAAGGGCTGGAAGTTCCACGACGGCACCCCCGTCACGGCGGACTCCTACGTCAAGGCGTGGAACTGGTACGCCAACATCAACAACAAGCAGCAGAACGCCTTCTGGTTCGAGGACATCGCCGGCTACGCCGACGTGCACCCGGAGAAGGGCGCTCCGAAGTCCGACAAGATGTCGGGCCTGAAGGTCGTCGACGAGACCACCTTCACCATCGAGCTCACCAACCCGGTGCCGTACTACGAGTACAAGCTCGGCTACACCACCTTCGCGCCGCTGCCCGAGGTCTTCTACAAGGACACCAAGGCGTTCGGCCAGGCCCCGGTCGGCAACGGTCCCTACATCTTCGAGAAGTGGGACCACAAGAAGCTCATCCAGGTCAAGGCCAACCCTGACTACCAGGGCCCGAACAAGGCCAAGAACAAGGGTGTCCTCTTCAAGAACTACGCGACCGTCGAGGCCGCGTACCAGGACCTCCTCTCCGGCAACCTGGACATGATCCGCCAGGTCGGCCCGAAGGACCTGCCGAAGTACAAGCAGGACCTCGGCGACCGCGCGATCGAGCAGCCGTACGCGGCCATGCAGACGCTCGTCCCGGTCTTCTACTCCAAGACCTTCAAGGGCATCGACCCGAAGGTCGTCCAGGGTCTGTCCATGGCGATCGACCGCGAGACGATCACCAAGACCGTCCTCAACAACACCCGCAAGCCCGCCACCAGCTTCATTCCCGAGGGTGTCGCCGGCAAGCAGGACCTGGGCAGCGACGTGTTCACGTTCAACGCGGCCAAGGCCAAGCAGCTGGTAACCGAGGGCGGCGGCATCCCGGGCAACAAGTTCTGGATCCAGTACAACGCCGACGGTGGCCACAAGGAGTGGGTGACCGCGGTCTGCGAGTCGATCCGCAACTCCACCGGTGTCGAGTGCATCCCGGACGCCAAGCCGGACTTCCAGACCGACCTGGAAGCGCGTGACAACAACCAGGTCAAGTCGATGTACCGCGGTGGCTGGGTCGCCGACTACCCGGTGAACGCCAACTTCATGCGCGAGCTCTACGGCACCACCGCCGAGGCGAACAACGGCCGGTTCTCGGACAAGGCGGTCGACGCCGCGTTCAAGAAGGCCGACAACGCCAAGTCCCTGGAAGAGTCGATCAAGCTCTACCAGGAGGCGGAGAAGCTGGTTCTGACGAAGATGCCGGCCATCCCGCTGTGGGAGTACAAGATCAACGGTGGCCACTCCAAGGCCGTTGACAACGTGACCGTGGACTTCCACGGCGACTTCAACATCACCGAAGTCACCGTCGTCAAGTAAACAGCCTGCGGGCCACCCCCCACTCGGCCGTCACCCGCCACCGCAACTGGCGGTAGGCCCCCGGGGCCGCTCCCTGAATCCAGGTAGCGGCCCCTGGGGCTGCAGTTATCCATATCGGAGGCAAACATGGGGCGTTATGTCGCGCGGCGACTGCTCCAGATGATCCCGGTCTTCCTCGGGTCAACCTTGCTGGTCTTCTCCATGATGTTCGCGCTGCCCGGTGATCCCGTGCGCGCGCTCGCCGGAGAGCAGACCGTCGATCCAGCTCAGATCGCTGCCATGAAGAAGGAACTCGGTCTCGACCTTCCGCTCTGGCACCAGTACTGGAACTACCTGGTCAACCTGTTCCAGGGCGACTTCGGTACCCAGATCGCCAGCGGCCGGCCCGTTGCCGACATCATCTCGGAAGCGTTCCCGATCACGATCCGACTCACCCTGTTCGCCTTCACCTTCACCGTGCTGGTCGGCATCTCGCTCGGCGTCTTCGCCGGTCTGAAGGCCGACACGCTCCGGGACCGCGGCCTGCTCGTCCTGACGCTGCTGCTGATCTCGGTCCCCTCGTTCGTCCTGGGCTTCCTCGCCCAGTTCTTCTTCGCCCACCAGCTGGGCTGGGTCGACCCCAACGTCAGCGCAGTGGCGGAATCGAGCGAGCTGATCCTGCCGGCTGTCGTGCTCGGCTCACTGTCGCTGGCGTACGTCGCCCGCCTCACCCGTACCTCGATCGCGGAGAACCTGCGCTCCGACTACATGCGCACCGCGGTGGCCAAGGGGCTGCCGCGCCGGCGGATCATCGGCGTACACCTGATGCGCAACTCCATGATTCCCGTGGTCACCTTCCTCGGCACGGACATCGGCGCCCTGATGGGCGGCGCGGTGGTCACCGAAGGCATCTTCAATGTTCAGGGCGTCGGCTACAACGTGTTTTCCGCGCTGAGGACCCGTGAAGGCTCCACCGTCGTGGGCATCGTGACCCTGATCGTGGTGGTCTATCTCGTCGCCAGCCTGCTCGTCGACCTGCTCTACGCGGTCCTGGACCCGAGGATCCGTTATGCCTGAGGCTCTCAAGGACACCGTCAAGGACCAGCCCGCCGTCGAGACCCCGGTGAACCAGCCGGTGGCCAAGATGGGCAAGCCGCGCAGTCTCTGGTCGGACGCCTGGCACGACCTGCGCCGCAACCCGCTGTTCCTGGTCTCCGGAGTCCTCATTGTCATCCTGCTGACGATGGCGATAGCGCCGGGCCTGTTCACCAGCGCCGACCCGCGCTACGCGGACCTCGCCAAGCACTATCTGCAGAAGCCCAACTGGGGGAACTTCTTCCAGGAGGACTGGTTCGGTTACGACATCCAGGGCCGCTCGATCTACGCACGCGTCATCTACGGGGCCCGCGCCTCGATCGCCGTGGCCGTGTGCGTGACCGCGATCGTCACCGTGCTGGGAACCGTGGTCGGCATGCTCGCCGGTTACTTCGGCGGCATCTGGGACACCATCCTGTCCCGGATCACCGACATCTTCTTCGGCGTTCCCTTCATCCTCGGCGCGATGGTGGTGCTCACCTCGTTCACCGAACGGCACCTCTACGTCGTGATCCTGGCGCTGGCCTTCCTGGGCTGGACCCAGATCGCCCGTGTCGCCCGCGGTTCGGTGATGACCATCAAGCAGGCGGACTACGTGATGGCGGCCAAGGCGCTCGGCGCCTCGACCACCCGCATCCTGCTCCGGCACATCCTGCCCAACGCCATGGCGCCGGTGATCGTCGTCGCGACCATCGCGCTCGGCGGTTACATCTCGGCCGAGGCCACGCTGTCCTTCCTGGGCATCGGTCTCGCCGAGCCGACCGTCTCATGGGGTGTCGACATCTCGTCGGGCCAGGAGCAGCTCCGTAACGCCGCGTTCGTCCTGATCATCCCGTCGGTCATGGTGTCGATCACTGTTCTGGCGTTCATCATGCTCGGCGATGCGGTACGCAACGCCCTCGACCCCAAGCTGCGCTGAGGGAGGCGTACATGACCATCATCGATAAGACGGCGAGTGTTCCTTCCTCGTCCGGTACGGACGACAACGGCGGCCCGCTGCTCGAAGTCCGCGACCTGCACGTGGAGTTCCACACCCGTGACGGCGTGGCCAAGGCCGTCAACGGCGTCAACTACAGCGTCAGCGCCGGCGAGACCCTCGCGGTGCTCGGCGAGTCCGGTTCCGGCAAGTCCGTGACCGCGCAGGCGATCATGGGCATCCTCGACATGCCCCCCGGGCGGATCCCCAAGGGAGAGATCCTCTTCCGCGGCGAGGACATGCTCAGGATGAACAACGAGGAGCGGCGCAGGATCCGCGGCCAGAAGATCGCCATGATCTTCCAGGACGCGCTGTCCTCGCTGAACCCGGTGCTCTCCGTGGGCTACCAGCTGGGCGAGATGTTCCGCGTCCACCTGGGCCTGTCCAAGAAGGAGGCCAAGGCCAGGTCCATCGAGCTGATGGACCGGGTGCGCATCCCGGCGTCCAAGGAGCGGGTGAACGACTACCCGCACCAGTTCTCCGGCGGTATGCGCCAGCGCATCATGATTGCCATGGCGCTGGCCCTGGAGCCCGACCTGATCATCGCGGACGAGCCGACCACCGCGCTCGACGTGACCGTCCAGGCGCAGGTCATGGACCTGCTCGCGGAGCTGCAGCGCGAGTACAACATGGGCCTGATCCTGATCACCCACGACCTCGGCGTGGTCGCCGACGTCGCGGACAAGATCGCGGTCATGTACGCGGGCCGGATCGTGGAGACCGCCCCGGTGCACGAGCTGTACAAGCGGCCCGCGCACCCGTACACCCGCGGCCTGCTCGACTCGATCCCGCGCCTGGACCAGAAGGGCCAGGAGCTCTACGCGATCAAGGGCCTGCCGCCCAACCTCACCCGTATTCCGACCGGTTGTGCCTTCAACCCGCGCTGCCCGTCGGCACAGGACATCTGCCGTACGGACATCCCGGCCCTGCTCCCGGTCACCGAGCGGGACGGCGGCGAGCTGCCGGGCCGCGGAAGCGCGTGCCACTTCTGGAAGGAGACGATCCATGGCTGAGCTCAGCAAGAGCACCGGGCCTGTGGACGCCACCCCGAACGTCACCGCGGTGGACAGCGTGGACGCGGCCGACGAGGCCGCGTCGGTCGCCGCCATCGAGGCGCCCGCCCAGCGTGGTGAGCCGATCCTCCAGGTGCGCGATCTGGTCAAGCACTTCCCGCTGACCCAGGGCATCCTGTTCAAGAAGCAGGTCGGCGCGGTCAAGGCCGTGGACGGGGTCTCCTTCGACCTCTACCAGGGCGAGACCCTCGGCATCGTCGGCGAGTCCGGCTGTGGCAAGTCCACCGTCGCGAAGCTGCTGATGACGCTGGAGAGCGCGACCGCGGGCGAGGTCTTTTACAAGGGCCAGGACATCACCAAGCTGTCCGGGCGTGCGCTGAAGGCGGTCCGGCGCAACATCCAGATGGTGTTCCAGGACCCGTACACCTCGCTCAACCCCCGGATGACGGTCGGCGACATCATCGGCGAGCCCTTCGACATCCACCCCGAGGTGGCCCCGAAGGGCGACCGGCGCCGCCGGGTGCAGGAGCTGCTCGACGTCGTCGGCCTCAACCCGGAGTACATCAACCGGTACCCGCACCAGTTCTCCGGCGGTCAGCGCCAGCGCATCGGCATCGCCCGCGGCCTCGCGCTCAACCCGGAGATCATCATCTGCGACGAGCCGGTGTCGGCGCTGGACGTCTCCGTCCAGGCGCAGGTCATCAACCTGATGGAGAAGCTCCAGGACGAGTTCAACCTCTCCTACGTCTTCATCGCGCACGACCTGTCGATCGTCCGGCACATCTCCGACCGGGTGGGTGTGATGTACCTCGGCAAGATGGCCGAGATCGGCACCGACCAGCAGATCTACGACCACCCGACGCACCCCTACACCCAGGCGCTGCTGTCGGCGGTCCCGGTTCCGGACCCGGACGCCCGCGAGGGCCGCGAGCGGATCATCCTCACCGGTGACGTGCCCTCGCCGGCCAACCCGCCGTCGGGCTGCCGCTTCCGCACCCGCTGCTGGAAGGCCGAGGAGAAGTGCGCCACCGAGGTGCCGCTGCTCGCGATCCCGGCGCGGTTCGCGGGCCAGGACACCCCGGCCGCGCATGAGTCGGCGTGCCACTTCGCCGAGGAGAAGGACGTCGTACACGCGGCGTAGCTTCTTGTAGGAGTACGAGTACGAGGGCGCCCGGGCCGAGCAGTCGGCCCGGGCGCCCTCGTCCGTCCCGGCCGGTGTCCGATGATCACCCGATACGGTCTCTGCCGCTCCTCCGCCGGGGCGCCTGCGTGATGCGCGCACCCGCGCCCCCTTCAATGAGCGCGTGCTGAATGGACGTCAGAACACCAGCGAAGAATCCCGCCCCTCCCGCCGGACCATGTTCACCGGTGCGCTCGCCCTCGGGGCGGCCGCGCTCGTGCCGCTTGCCGTACCCGGACGTGCGCACGCCGCCGCCGGGCCGGCCGTCGTCAGCTGCTCGGCGTGGGGGGCCAGACCCCCGAGCAGTCCGGTCAGGGTCCTCTCCGCACCGCCGAAGAGGATCATCGTGCATCACACGGCCACGGCCAACGTCACCGACTACTCGCGGGCGCGGGCCTTCGCGCTGGCGCGCGCGATCCAGACGTACCACATGGACATGCAGGGCTGGAGCGACACCGGCCAGCACTTCACGATCAGCCGGGGCGGCTATGTGACGGAGGGCCGGCACCGCAGCCTGACCGAGCTGCAGGCCGGCGCCCGGCAGGTCGAGGCGGCGCACTGCATCGGGCAGAACACCGCGTCCATCGGCATCGAGAACGAGGGCACGTACAGCTCGGTCGAGCCGCGCATCCTCCAGTACTCCGCGCTGGTCGAGCTGTGCGCGGAGATCTGCCTGCGGTACGGGATGTCGTCCTCCGAGATCTACGGGCACCGCGACTTCAACGCCACCGACTGCCCGGGCAACCGCTTCTACGCGCTGCTGCCGCAGCTGCGGCAGGACGTGGCCGCCAGGACCGGCGACGACGCGGCGGAGCGGGCCTGGAACCCCGTCAGGAAGAAGGCCGGCAGCGAACCGGCCGCCGCTGCCGAGTACCTGCCGGAGAGCGCGTTCGACCTGCGACGCGGCCGGGGGTGAAGCCGTCGCACAGCCCCCGCCCACCGCCGCGAAACCGACTTGCGCGCGTCGCCACCGCCGCCCGAGAGTGGCCCGATGGACTGTGGAATCCACCGCACGGTGTACGCGTGCTGACCGTGAGGCCCGCCGGGCCCGGGGACGCCCGGGAGATCTGCAGGCTGCTCAACGAGATCGACACCATCGAGATCGGCCGGCCCGAGACCGATCTGCACAGTGTCGAGGCCGACCTCGTCCATCCGGAGGCCGACCTCGCCAACAACTCCTGGCTCGCCTTCGAGGGCGGGCGGCTGGTCGCGTACGGCCTGCTCTGGGACGACTCGGGCGCCGAGCGCATCGACACCGACCACTACGTACTGCCGGATCATCAGGCCGCGGGGGAGCGGCTGTTCGCGCTCATGGAGGCCAGGGCACGGGACAAGGCCGCCGCCAACGGGGCCGGGCAGGCGGTCGTCCACCTCAACCTGAACGCCGAGCCGACGACCGACACCGCGATGCTCGCGCGTCGCGGCTGGCAGCGGGTGCGCCGCTACCAGGTCATGGCGCGCGGGCTGTCCGCACAGGACCCGGTCCCCGAGCCGCCGGCCGGGGTGAGCCTGCGCGACTGTACGGACGAGGCCGACCGGCGGCTCGTGCACGCGCTGCTGGAGGAGACCTTCGCCGAGCACTTCGACCACCAGGTGCGGACGTACGGGCAGTGGCTCGACGACCTCGACGCCGCACGGCTGGACTGGTCGCTGGTGTGGATCGCCTCCCTGGAGGGCAGCGGCGACGTCGCCGCCCTGCTGAGCAGGGACGACCGGGCGGCGATGGCCTGGGTGCGCAACCTCGGCGTACGCAAGGAGGTACGCGGCCGGGGGCTCGGCGGGTATCTGCTGCGGCATGCCTTCGGGGTGTATGCGGCCCGTGGCCGGACCACCCTCGGCCTCGGCGTGGACACGCTCAACGAGACCGGTGCGCTGCGGCTCTACGAGGCGCACGGCATGGGGCTGCACTTCGCGGTCGACACCTGGGAGGTGACCTTGGAGGTGTAGGGCCTGCCCGGGGCGGGCCGGACGCGCCGGGCATCGGTCAATAACGTGCTATCACGGACATTCTGGGGTGCAATTTGGGCCTGAGTGAGACTTGGGACCCTGAGGAGGCACTCCATGCCCGCAGCCACGCACGCCAAGTGGGCCGCATGCGCGCTGGCCGTCGCCCTCGCGGCGACCGCCTGCGGCGGCGGTGACAGCGGCGGCGGGAGTGACGGCGCGGGCATCGTGAGCTCCTCCTGGGGAGACCCGCAGAACCCGCTGGAGCCGGCGAACACCAACGAGGTGCAGGGCGGCAAGGTCCTCGACATGATCTTCCGCGGCCTCAAGGAGTACGACCCCAGGACCGGCGAGGCCGTGAACATGGTCGCCGAGAGCATCGAGACCACCGACTCGCAGAACTTCACCGTCACCCTGAAGGACGGCTGGACCTTCAGCAACGGGGAGAAGGTCACCGCGCAGTCCTTCGTCGACGCCTGGAACTACGGGGCCAACGTCCGGAACAACCAGCGCAACGCCTACTTCTTCGGCTACATCGAGGGTTACGACAAGGTCCACCCCGAATCCGGCGATCCCACCGCCGAGACGCTCTCCGGGCTCAGGGTCACCGGCCCCGGGACCTTCACGGTCAGGCTGACGCAGAAGTTCTCGACCTGGCCCGACACCCTCGGGTACGCCGCTTTCGTGCCGCTGCCCAGGGCCTTCTTCGACGACCACGACGCCTGGATCTCCAAGCCGGTCGGCAACGGCCCGTACACCGTGGAGTCCTACACCAAGGGCTCACAGATGAGCCTGCGCAAGTGGGAAGAGTACCCCGGGGAGGACAAGGCGCAGAACGCCGGCGTGGACCTCAAGGTCTACACCGACAACAACACCGCCTACACCGACCTGACGGCCGGAAACCTCGACCTCGTCGACGACGTGCCGGCCTCGCAGCTGAAGAACGTGCAGGCCGACCTCGGCGACCGGTACATCAACACCCCGGCCGGCATCATCCAGACCCTCGCCTTCCCCTACTACAACGCGGCCTGGAAGAAGCCGGGTGCGGAGAAGGTCCGCAAGGGCATCTCGCGGGCGATCAACCGCAAGCAGATCACCGACACTATCTTCCAGAAGACCCGCACTCCCGCGACCGACTGGACCTCACCGGTCCTCGGCGCGGACGGCGGATACAAGGCGGGCCTGTGCGGTGAGGCCTGCGAGTACAACCCGGCCGAGGCGAAGAAGCTGATCGCCGAGGGCGGCGGCATCCCCGGCGGCCAGCTGAAGATCACGTACAACACGGACACCGGCTCCCACCGGGAGTGGGTCGACGCGGTCTGCAACAGCATCAACAACGCGCTCGGCAACAACAAGGCGTGCGTCGGCAACCCGGTGGGCACGTTCGCCGACTTCCGTAACCAGATCACCCAGAGCAAGATGTCGGGGCCGTTCCGGGCCGGCTGGCAGATGGACTACCCGCTGATCCAGAACTTCCTGCAGCCGCTCTACTACACCAACGCCTCGTCCAACGACGGCAAGTGGAGCAACCCGGAGTTCGACAAGCTCATCGACCGCGCCAACGCCGAGACCGACAACGCCAAGGCCGTCGCCACGTTCCAGGACGCCGAGCGGGTCCTCGCCGAGGACATGGCGGCCATCCCGCTCTGGTACCAGAACGGCAGCGCCGGCTACGCGGACACGCTCTCGAACGTGACCCTCGATCAGTTCAGCGTCCCCGTCTACAACGAGATCAAGGTCAGCTGACGCCAGGAGGGGGGCGGTCCGATGGGACGCTATGTGATCCGGCGGCTGCTGCAGATGATCCCGGTCTTCATCGGCACCACACTGCTGATCTTCCTGATGGTGAACGTGATGGGCGACCCCATCGCGGGGCTGTGCGGCGAGCGGGAGTGCGACCCCGCGACGGCGGCCCGGCTCCGCCAGGAGTTCGGCCTCGATATGCCGGTGTGGCAGCAGTACGTGACGTACATGGGCAACCTCTTCACCGGCGACTTCGGCACCGCCTTCAACGGCCAGAAGGTCACCGAGCTGATGGCCGACTCCTTCCCGGTCACCATCCGGCTCACCCTCGTCGCGATCGTCTTCGAGATCGTCCTCGGCATCTGCCTGGGCGTGGTGACGGGCCTGCGGCGCGGCCGCCCGGCCGACACCGGCGTGCTGCTCCTCACCCTGGTCGTCATCTCGATCCCGACCTTCGTCACCGGCCTGCTGCTGCAACTGCTGCTCGGGGTGAAGTGGGGCGTCATCAAGCCGTCGGTCTCCAGCGAGGCCACCTTCGACGAACTGCTCGTCCCCGGCCTGGTGCTCGCCTCGGTGTCGCTGGCGTACGTCATCCGGCTCACCCGTACCTCGGTCGCCGAGAACGCCCGCGCCGACTACGTCCGTACGGCCGTCGCCAAGGGACTCCCCAGACACCGGGTGATCAGCCGGCATCTGCTGCGCAACTCACTCATCCCGGTGGTCACCTTCATCGGTACGGACGTGGGCGCCCTGATGGGCGGGGCGATCGTCACCGAGCGGATCTTCAACATCCACGGCGTCGGCTACCAGCTCTACCAGGGCATCCTGCGGCAGAGTTCGCAGACCGTGGTCGGCTTCGTGACCGTGCTCGTGCTGGTCTTCCTGGTGGCCAACCTGATCGTCGACCTCTTGTACGCCGTTCTCGACCCGAGGATCCGGTATGCCTGAGCAGCCTCGCGAGTTCAGCGATGGAGCGATCGCCCCCACCGGCATGGGCGGCGCCATGGACCTGGCCGCTTCCGAGGCCGAGACCCTGGAGAAGCGCCCCGCGCCCGACGGCGGGCCGCGCGCGGCGGGGTCGGGGGAGAAGGCGCGCAGTCTCTGGTCGGACGCCTGGCGCGACCTGCGCCGCAACCCGATCTTCATCATCTCCGGCCTGATCATCGTCTTCCTGGTGATCATCTCGATCCGGCCCTCACTGATCGCGAGCGGCAACCCGCTCTCGTGCGACCTGGCCAAGGCCCAGGAGGGCTCCCAGCCCGGCCACCCCTTCGGCTTCAACGGCCAGGGCTGCGACGTGTACACGCGTACCGTCTACGGCGCCCGGACCTCCGTGACCGTGGGCGTCTGCGCCACCCTCGGCGTCGCGCTGCTCGGCAGCGTCCTCGGCGGGCTGGCCGGATTCTTCGGCGGCTGGTGGGACTCCGTACTGTCCCGCATCACCGACGTCTTCTTCGGCATCCCGGTGGTCCTCGGCGGACTGGTCTTCCTCTCCGTCATCACCAGCACCACCGTCTGGCCGGTCATCGGCTTCATCGTGCTGCTCGGCTGGCCGCAGATCGCCCGTATCGCCCGCGGCTCGGTCATCACTGCCAAACAGAACGACTACGTCCAGGCGGCGCGGGCGCTGGGTGCCGGCAACTCCCGGATGCTGCTACGGCACATCGCGCCGAACGCGGTGGCCCCGGTGATCGTCGTCGCGACCATCGCCCTCGGTACGTACATCGCGCTGGAGGCCACCCTGTCGTACCTCGGCGTCGGGCTGAAACCGCCGGCCGTCTCCTGGGGCATCGACATCTCCTCGGCCTCGGCGTACATCCGCAACGCCCCGCACATGCTGCTCTGGCCCGCGGGCGCGCTCGCGGTCACCGTCCTCGCGTTCATCATGCTCGGCGACGCGGTGCGCGACGCCCTCGACCCGAAGCTGAGGTGAGGTCCCGGTGAGCGCGGTGAACGGCGAGAAGGAGGTCCGGGCAGGCGGCGCACCTGAGGGCGGCGCACTGCTCGAAGTGCGCGACCTGCACGTGGAGTTCCGCACCCGCGACGGGATCGCCAAGGCCGTCAACGGAGTCAACTGCTCGGTACGCGAGGGCGAGACGCTCGCGGTGCTCGGCGAGTCCGGCTCCGGCAAGTCCGTCACCGCGCAGGCGGTCATGGGCATCCTCGACATGCCGCCCGGCCGGATCACGGGCGGCGAGATCCTCTTCCAGGGCCGTGACCTGCTGAAGCTCCGGGAGGACGAGCGGCGGGCCGTGCGCGGCGCCGGGATGGCGATGATCTTCCAGGACGCGCTGTCGTCGCTGAACCCGGTGCTGAGTGTCGGCGCGCAGCTCGGCGAGATGTTCACCGTCCATCGGGGCCTGTCCCGCAAGGACGCCCGGGGCAGGGCGATCGAGCTGATGGAACGGGTGCGCATCCCGGCGGCGAAGGAACGGGTGGGGGACTATCCGCACCAGTTCTCCGGCGGTATGCGCCAGCGCATCATGATCGCGATGGCACTGGCCCTGGAGCCCGACCTGATCATCGCGGACGAGCCCACGACGGCCCTGGACGTCACTGTCCAGGCGCAGGTCATGGACCTCCTGGCGGAACTCCGGCGCGAACTGCGCATGGGCCTGATCCTCATCACCCACGACCTGGGTGTCGTCGCGGACGTCGCCGACACGATCGCGGTGATGTACGCGGGCCGGATCGTGGAGACCGCCCCGGTGCACGAGATCTACCGGGCGCCGGCCCACCCGTACACCCGCGGACTGCTCGAATCCATCCCGCGCCTGGACCAGAAGGGCCAGGAGCTGTACGCGATCAAGGGCCTGCCGCCGAACCTGATGAACATCCCGCCCGGCTGCGCCTTCCATCCGCGCTGCCCGATGGCGCAGGACGTGTGCCGGACGGACGTGCCGCCGCTGTACGCCGTGTCGGAACAGCGCCGCAGCGCGTGCCACTTCTGGAAGGAGTGCCTCCATGGCTGAGCCTGCTGGGCTTGCTGAGCCTGCTCGGCCTGCTGAGCCTGCCGGGCCTGTTGCGGAGCCGCTTCTCGAAGTGCGGGGCCTGGTCAAGCACTTCCCGCTGACGCAGGGCATCCTGTTCAAGAGGCAGGTCGGCGCGGTCAGGGCGGTCGACGGGGTGGACTTCGACCTCGGCCGGGGCGAGACGCTCGGCATCGTCGGCGAGTCCGGCTGCGGCAAGTCGACAGTCGCGAGGATGCTGGTCAGCCTGGAGAAGCCGACGGCGGGCGTCATCAGGTACAAGGGCGAGGACGTCACCAGGCTGTCAGGGCGGGCGCTGAGAGCGGTCCGGCGGAACATCCAGATGGTGTTCCAGGACCCGTACACCTCGCTCAACCCCCGGATGACGGTCGGTGACATCGTCGGAGAGCCGTACGAGATCCATCCCGAGGTGGCCCCGAAGGGCGACCGGCGGCGCAAGGTCCAGGAGCTGCTGGACGTGGTCGGCCTCAACCCGGAGTACATCAACCGGTACCCGCACCAGTTCTCCGGCGGCCAGCGGCAGCGCATCGGCATCGCGCGGGGGCTGGCGCTCCGGCCGGAGATCATCGTGGCGGACGAGCCGGTGTCGGCGCTCGACGTCTCGGTCCAGGCCCAGGTCATCAACCTGCTCGACCAGTTGCAGAAGGAGTTCGACCTCTCGTACATCTTCATCGCCCACGACCTGTCGATCGTCCGGCACATCTCCGACCGGGTGGGCGTGATGTACCTCGGCCGCATCATCGAGATCGGCACGGACGAGCAGATCTACGACCACCCCACTCATCCGTACACGCAGGCGCTTCTCTCGGCGGTCCCGGTACCGGACCCGGCCGCCCGCGACCACCGCGAGCGCATCATCCTCGCAGGGGACGTCCCCTCCCCGGCGAACATCCCGTCGGGCTGCCGTTTCCGTACGCGCTGCTGGAAGGCCCAGGAGCGCTGCGCGCTGGAGGTACCGCTGCTGGCAGTGCCGGCGGAGTTCCGCCTGACGGAGGGCCCGGCGCACCACGACTCGGCGTGCCACTTCGCGGAGGAGAAGCATGTGGTGCCGGGGGAGGGGGAGTTGGGGGAGCCGCCTTGACCGGACCTTCGTTGCGATGGTGAAGGGGTGCGTGTGATCCTTCCGTCATGACTTCGAACGGGGACGGCATACGCCTGGCGGACGTGGTGGAGGCGGCGGGAGCACCTTCGGCTCCCCCGGATCCCATGGAAGCGCAGAAGCGGGCGCGGCGGGAGTTCGCGGCGCTGCTGGGGGAGTTCAGGCGTACGGCAGTACTGGTACCGCTCGACGCCGAAGGCGAGTTCTGGACCGCGGAGCGGGGCGGGATCCGCTGGATCTGCGCGTTCTCGGACGAACCTCACCTGGCGGCGTTCGCCCGAGCCCGGGGCGAGGGCGCGCGGGAGTGGACGTACGAACGCATCCTCGGCGCGCGGATCCTCGACGCGATGGTGCCTCTGGTCGACGGGCCGTGCGGCGTGGCCCTGGACGCGGGCGACGAGGACGGCGTCCTCTTCCCGCGGGTCGTCGGGATCGTGCCGGACGCGGTGGCGGTGGACGCATGAGCGGGCCGGATCCGGACCTGGCGGCGACCAACGAGGCGCTGGGCCTGATCGCCAAGGGTCTGACGGAGGCCCTCGCGGAACTGAAGGAACTGGGGATGATCGGCCAGGCCAGCATGGGCCGGGGCTTCTCCGACATCGCCCTGACGGGGATGGAGACCGGCAGCGCCGGGCTGACGGCGAAGTTCGGGACCTTCTGCGAGCGCTGGGAGTGGGGCGTACGCAGCCTGGTGCAGGAGGGCAACAACTTCGCGCGGCAGGTGGGGCTTTCGGCGGGCGTCTTCCACGAGCAGGAGACGTACATCCAGGGGGCGTTCAAGGTTGCGGTGAACGCGGGGATCGGCGACCCGTACGCGACCGAGGACGAGATCACCAAGAAGTCCTGGGGCGACGTGTTCGGCGACAACATGTACACGGACGACTTCGACCACAGTCAGGAGTCCTCCCGGGAGGCCCTGGCAAACGCGGCGCGGGGGTGGAAAGACGCCGGCCGCGACGTCGCCACGAGCGAGGTGGGGGCGCTGGACGCGGTCCAGCGGGGCATCGACGGGACGGGGATGCGCGACGAGTTCGACGCGCAGCTCGACGAGACCTTCGGCCCGTCGCCGGAGGCGCGGGCGCAGGCCGCACAGCAGCAGCGGGGCGGGGACGGGGGAGAAGGCTGATGGGCTGGAGGGACCTGGCCAACTCGGGCCTGGGAGCGCTCGAGGACGGCATTGATGTCGGAAAGAAGATCGTCGGCACGGGCATCGACATCGGTACCGACGTGGGTGGCGAAGCGCTCCGCGCGGTCGGGGCGGACGGAGTCGCCGACACCGTCGAGGACGCCGGCGACTACCTCGCGACCAACCTCGGCGCGGAGGTCGGTGAGCAGCAGCTCGGCCAGACCGAGCAGGCCAACGAACTGATCCACGGCTCACCCACGGCGATCCGCGAGAGCGCGAAGCACCTGAAGGACTTCTTCGGCGCCTTCGACCGGGTCGGCCAGGGGATGAGGGCGCTCGACTCCTCGCACTGGAAGGGCGAGGCGGCCACCGCGTTCCGCGACAAGTTCGCGATGCACCCGGCGAAGTGGATGCACGCGGCGGACGCGTGCGAGGCGGCGGGGCAGGCGCTGGACGCGTACGCGGACACGGTGATGTGGGCCCAGGAGAAGGCCCAGCAGGCGATCGACCTCTATCTGCAGGGCCGGGAGGCCTCCCAGAAGGCGGTCGCCGCATATGAGGACAAGGCTGACGCCTACGAGGCGGCGGCAGCGGCGGGCAAGGACCCGGGCCCGCCCCTGGCGGCCTTCCGGGACCCGGGCGAGAGCATGCAGGAGCGGGCCCAGGAGATCCTGGCGGAGGTACGCCGCCAGCGGAACACGGCGTCCGAGACGGTGCAGCGGGTGCTCGACGCGGCCCTGACCCACGCCCCGGCGGAACGGCCCCCGCTGGACCGGGCCGTCGACACCTTCCAGGACTTCAACGCGGCTGCCGGCGTGGAACTCCTCCACCTCGGCGCCGGCGTGGTCAAGGGCGCCGGCGGGATGGTGAACTTCGCGCGGGGCCTGAACCCGATGGACCTCCACAACATCAAGAACCCGGCCGCGTTCATGGAGAACGCGAGCATGACGCTGTCGGGCCTGGTCTCGACGGCCGCGCAGCCGGAGCGCGCCCTGACGCAGGCGTGGGAGACCTTCAAGAAGGACCCGCTGGAGTTCGCCGGCCGGATGCTCCCGGAAGCGGTAGGCCCGAAGGGCGCGGGCCTCGCGAAGCGGCTCGCGGGGCGAGGAGCGGGCCGGGGCGGGAGCGCGGTGGACGGGCCGAAGGGCCCGCGTAGCGACACCGAAGCCAATGGCCCGAACAACCACAGCCGGAAGGAGAAGACCGAGGTCAAGGACCCGGTCGACGCGGCCACCGGCCGGATGACGCTCACGCAGACCGATGCGTCGCTGCCTGGCGCACTGCCGTTGGTATTCACCAGGTGCTACGAGTCGTCGTACCACTCGGGACGATGGCTGGGGCCGAGCTGGGCGAGCACGGCCGACCAGCGACTGGAGATCGACTCCGAAGGCGTCATCTTCGTCCGCGAGGACGGCCTGCTGCTGTGCTACCCGCACCCCGCCCCTGGTGTACCCACACTCCCCTTCGAGGGTCCACGCTGGCCGCTGGACCGCGAGGTGGACGGCGGCTACCGGGTCAGTGACCCGGTTACCGGCCAGGTCTGGCACTTCGCCGACCACGGTGACGAATTGGCGTTGCTGGAACAGATCGACGACCGGAACGGCCGCTGGATCACCTTCGAGTACGACGAGTCAGGCGCCCCGACGGGCATCGTCCACCACGGCGGCTACCACCTACGCATCACGACGGAAGCGGACCGAATAACGGCGCTCCACCTGGTGGGTGGCGGTGAGGACGGATCCGACACGGAGCTGATCCGTTATGGCTACGAGAACGGAAACCTGGCGGAGATCTACAACTCCTCAGGGAAGCCGCTGCGGTTCGGCTACGACGAGCGCGCCCGCATGATCTCGTGGACCGACACCAACGACAGCCACTACGACTTCGTCTATGACGAGCTGGATCGCTGCGTCTACCAGTCGGGCACGGCGGGCCACATGCGGAACAGCTTCGACTACGACGCACGCGACGAGGCGACCGGCCTGCGCGTCACAGCGGTCACGGATTCACTCGGCCACACCACGCGCTACCTGGTGAACGAGACCCTTCAGGTGGTCGCGGAGATCGACCCATTGGGCGCGGTCACCCGCTTCGAGCGCGACCGCTACGAACGCCTCCTGTCGGTCACGGACCCGCTGGGGCACACAACCACGATCACGTACGACGAGGCGGGCAACATCGTCTCCCTCACTCGCCCGGACGGCTATGGGACAGCCGCCAACTACAACGCATTCGGGTTGCCCACGACAGTGCTCGGGGTTGACGGAGCGACCTGGCGCCACACCTACGACGAAGTCGGTAATCGCACGTCGTCCACTGATCCTTTGGGGGCAACGACACGCTTCGAATATGACGAAGCGGGGCTTCTCATCGAAGTGATCGACGCCCATGACAACGTCACCAGGATCACGCGTGACAAAGCCGGCCTTCCCATGACCATCGTTGACCCACTGGGATCTGTCACGAGCTATGCGCGTGACGCTCTTGGCCGCCCCGCCCGGATTACGGATCCGCTTGGCAGCACGAGGTTGCTGAAGTGGTCGGTGGAAGGCCAGCTCCTGCACCTCATCGGTCCGGACGGCTCGGAGCAGTCGTGGGCTTACGACGGCGAAGGCAACTGCATCGCCCACACCGACGCACGGGGCCGTACGACAACGTTCGAGTACACCCATTTCGACATGCTCACCGCCCGAACTGGACCGGACGGCGCACGACAGGAGTTCATCCACGACACCGACCTCCGGCTTCTTCGTGTCCAGAACGCGCAGGGCTTGAACTGGAGCTACGCCTATGACGCGGCTGGACGGCTTGTGTCCGAGACGGACTTCGACGGGCGAACTCTCACATACGAACATGATGCGGTGGGGCAACTCACGTCACGGACCAATGCCCTGGGCCAGACCGTGCGCTTTCAGCGCGATGAACTCGGCAACGTCACCCTCAAGGACGCGGGAGGAGTAGTCACCCGCTACCAGCACGACAGGAAAGGACGTTTGATCCAGGCGGTGAGTCCGAGCGCGGCGCTGTCTTATACCCGCGACCGCCTCGGTCGAATCACCTCGGAAACCAGCAACGGCCGGGCCCTGAGGAACCGCTACGACTCGATCGGTAGGCGCTCCACCCGGACGACCCCCGCCGGATCGGTCACCAACTGGACGTACGATGCCGCCGGCCGCACCATCGAACTGGCTGCAGCAGGACACACATTCACCTTCGAGCACGACGCGGTGGGTCGCAAAGTGACCCGCCAACTCGATGGCACCATCACCCTGACCCACGCTTTCGACCCAGCAGGACGCCTCACCGAACAACTGGTTACAGGAACCGGCGGTCACGCGATCCAGCAGCGCGCGTACACCTATGGCGCGGACGGCAATCTCACCGGTATCGACGACCAACTCTCTGGGGGCCGCCGCTTTGATCTAGACGTGGCAGGCCGGGTCACGGCGGTGCACGCCACTGGCTGGACCGAGCGTTACGCCTACGACGAGGCAGGTAACCAGAGCGTCGCTTCCTGGCCTGCTTCGCACCCCGGTCAGGAGGCCATCGGCCCCCGGACTTACTCCGGCACCCGTATCACACGCGCAGGCACCATTCGGTACGAACACGATGCCCAGGGCCGGATCATCCTGCGTCAGAAGATGCGACTCTCGCGTAAGCCGGACACCTGGCTATATACATGGGATGCAGAGGACCGCCTCACCTCTGTCACGACCCCGGACGGTATGGTCTGGCGCTACGCCTACGACCCCCTCGGTCGCCGGATTTCCAAGCAGCGCCTGGCGCCCGACGGCGCAACAATTATGGAGCAAGTCGACTTCACTTGGGACGGCGCCAACCTTTGTGAACAAATCACGCGCTCCGCTGACCTTCCGCATCCGATCATTCTCACTTGGGACCACGACGGCCTGCACCCCCTTGCTCAGGCCGAACAAATTGCAGCAGCTGATGCGTCACCGCAGGAAGTCGATCGCCGCTTCTTCGCCATTATCACTGATCTGGTCGGTACTCCGACCGAACTTATAGACGAGCATGGCGAAATCGCCTGGCGCACCCGGGCCGCCACCTGGGGTGCTACGGCTTGGGCGGCGACAAGTACCACATACACCCCTCTTCGCTTCCCTGGCCAATACTTCGACCCTGAAACCGGTCTCCACTATAATTTCTACCGGCACTATGACCCTGAGACTGGGCGCTACATCTCTCCAGATCCCCTGGGCCTCGTGCCGGCGCCCAACCCCACCACCTATGTAGTCAACCCCCACACCTGGGCCGATCCCCTCGGGCTCGCGCCCTGCCCAGAAGAGGAGCACCTATTTCGCGGGACCACGCGCGGATACGATGGGAGCCCAGGAACCCAAGATGTTGGCGTTACCCCTACATCGACCGACCCGGGCGTGGCGACCGTCTTTGCAACACATTCAGAGCCGTTTGGTGATGCAATCGTGCAGCTGTTCCCCCGCAGTGCTCTCGGCGATGTTCCGTCCTTCAACGGCTATATACGCGCGGAAGCCGAGGTCGGGCTAGAAATCCCCGCATCAGAATTGACGAAAAGGGCAAGCGCTCAAATCCCCGCATCTGTAGCACGCGACATTCTGCAGGGGATGGGGATTCATATACCGAGACGCATTGCGTTTGCCGACATTAGTCCACTCCTCAATGAGATTCCAAAACTCTCTCCCGAGCAGATCACCCAATTCATCAAGGAGGCCTACCGCTATGAGTGACGCGGTAGCGAAACTGCAGATCGAATCGATCGAACGCCGATCGGCCAGAGATGCCGTCTGCATAGTCAGGTGCATTGCAGGAATTGCTCGACCGGGGCAGCGGTTCACGGTCCAGGAGGGCCCTACGATAGAAGGTGTTTCAGAGTCGCTGCACATGTCATGGGTAGATAGATACGGCAGACGAGTGGAGATCCTGGATCCACCCCATGCCGCCAAGGTTCTTTTGGTGGGTGCCCAGGTGGAGGATCTGAAGGCCGGGCAGACACTCACCATCGAGAGTCGCTGACGCCGCGCAAGGGGCATAGTTCCCCCGTACGTGCTGCGGCTACAGCGCGCTGTACGCCGCGTCGATCAGGGTCATCTTGCGGGGGTCGTTCGCGATGTGGGGGCCCATGCGGTTCATCACGTAGCCCAGGCTGAGGCCCGTCTCCGGGTCCGCCAGGCCGCAGGAGCCGCCGAAGCCGTCGTGGCCGAACGCGCGGGGGTTGGGGCCGTACGACGCGTTCGGGCCGCTCAGCCAGAGGCCCAGGGCGACCTCCGTGTCGTGGGCGAAGCCCGCGCCCAGGACCAGGTCCCGGCACGCGCCCTGGCCCTCGCGGGCGCGTTCCGCGGCCTCGACCGAGAGGACGCGGTGGTCGCCCGCGCGGCCCCGCTGGGCCAAGATGCCGTACAGCGCGGCGACCGCCCGGGCCGTGCCGTGGCCGTTCGCGGCGGGGATCTGGGCCGCACGCCACGCCGGGGTGTTGGCGTCGGTCGCGCCGACGAGCGGGTTGGCCAGGGCGGACAGGGCGACCGGCAGCAACTGGGCGAAAACCGCCGCCTGTTCGCTCGCCTCCGCGGCGCGCGGGTGTACGAGCTCGGCCGCGCGGCCGGCCTCCTTCTCCGGCAGCCCGATCGTGAAGTCGATCCCGAGCGGGCCGGTCACCTCCTGGTGCAGGAACTCGCCCGGCAGCAGACCCGTGACGCGCCGGATCACCTCGCCCACCAGGAAGCCGTACGTCATGGCGTGGTAGCCGGACTGCGTGCCCGGCTCCCACCACGGCTCGGTTGCCGCGAGGCGCGCGGTGGTCAGCTCCCAGTCGTAGAGGTCGGAGAGGGTGTGCGTCTCGCGCAGTCCGGCCAGGCCCGCGCGGTGGGAGAGGAGATGGCGTACGGGGAGCGCGTCCTTGCCGGCGGCCCCGAACTCCGGCCAGTACGTGGCCACCGGCGCGTCCAGGTCGAGCAGCCCGCGGTCGGCGAGGATGTGCGCGCAGAGTGCGGTGGATCCCTTGGTCGTCGACCACACGTTGACCAGGGTCTCCCGCTCCCACGCCCGGCTGCGCGCGGCGTCGGCCCAGCCGCCCCACAGGTCGACCACGGTCTCGCCGCCGAGCTGTACGGACACGGCCGCCCCTAGCTCGTCACGGTCGCGGAAGTTCGCCTCGAAGGCGGCGCGCACCGCGGCGAACCGTTCGTCACAGTGGCCTTCGATCTGCGGCACGGGCTCGGTCATGGGGTCCCTCCATCGTCGCCTCAGCGCTGCTTGGCTGGCATGCAACGTACCGACTGGTCGGACTGTCGGGTAGAGGGCGGGGACTCTCCGGCCGGGAGTTTTCGTCAGGCCGAGGTCCTGGGCGGTGCGCCGGCCTTGATCGCGGCTATCAGCGCGCGCACCGCGCGGGGTGTGGTCGTGAGGGCCGTGCCCGGCGCCTCGCTCTCGCGGAGGTGGACCCCGGTCCGGGATGCGCCCAGTTCCACGCAGTTGTTGTCGTCGCCCGTTCCGGAGAACGAGGACTTCTGCCATTGGGTCGATGAGGAACGGGGGGCGGCTGACTGGGCGAACCTGCCGGTCTTGATGGCGCCTATGAGGGCGCGTACGGAAGGAGTGGTGAGAACAGAGGCCGGGCGGTCGCTCTCGCGGAGGTGGATGCCGGCCGGAGTTGCGGCGAGTTCCACGCAGTCGTCGCCGGAACCGCCGCCTGAGAATGAGGACTTCTGCCACCGGAGTGATGACGACACGCTGGGCCCCTTCAGAGTTCCTGATTGATGCGGTTGATGAGGTCGCGGGAGGCTCTCTCCGACAAGGCCGATTGCCTCGTCCGGTCATATCGAGCTCGGTACTGGTTGAGCCGGGCCTCGGCGTCGAAGAAGACGCCACCGTGTCCCGTATCGACCTGGACAGTGTCGAGCTGTGGCACGGCACCGCTGACGTAGAGCATCGAGTAGCCGGCCCCGGCGAAGTCCTCGGAGTCGAACGGAATGACCTGGACGGCAACATGGTCCAGCTCGGACAGGTCCAGGATGCGGTCGAGTTGGGCGCGAATCGCCTTGCGGCCGCCCACGTGGAAGCGGAGAGCCGCTTCATGGATGACTGCCTCGAACTGGGTGGCGGACTCTCGGGAAATGATCTGCTGGCGGCGCATGCGGAACGCGACGTGTGCGTCGACGTCCGGCTGAGGCCAGTCCGGTGAGACGTACCGGAAAGCGGCCCGCATGTGGTCCTCGGTCTGGAACAGGCCCGGGACGTGCACGACTTGGAGCGTGCGGATGTGTGTCGCGTGCTGCTCCAGCTCGGCCAAGTCGAGTGCCGCGGGTGCGACCGCGCCCCGGTACTCCTCCCACCATCCCTTGCCGCGTTCACCGGCCATGGCGACCAGTGCGTCGATGAACGCCGTGTCGTCGCAGGCGCAGTGGGCCGCGAGGCGGCGGATGCGGTCCTCGCTGATGCCGCTGCGACCCGCCTCCACGTGGCTCATCTGCATGGGATTCGAGCCCAGCAGGGCGGCGGCGCTGCGCGCCGTGACGTTCGCGCGCTCGCGCATCTTGCGCAGCTCGGCGCCCAGGCGTTCCTGCCGGGCGGTGGGGTTGCTTCTCGGCGGCATGCGTCCCTTCCCGTAGCGACACCTGAGCGGCTGTGCGCCAAGCATGGCACGGGTCCCCGGCGAGGGTGAATATCCGCCACAAGGTTGCGCCACCGCAACCTTGCGCCCTACCTTCTGTAGTGCAACGAACGCACACGGTTGCGGCAGTTGGAAGAGCACCCGTCTGTCCGGACGCGGCGGGCATCGCCACCGGCCGGTCGCAACGACCCACACCCCCCACGGAGTTGATACCCCATGCCCGAAACCTGGCCACCCGACGGGCTCGGCGTTCCGCATTCGTACACCCTCTTCTGTCCGCCGCTCGAGACCTCGCCCCGCATAGCCCGTGACTTCGTGGCTTCCGTCCTTCGCTCCCAGCAGCTCGACGCCCTCATCGACGCCGCGACGATCTGCACCTCCGAGCTCGTCACCAACGCCTGCGTGCACGCCAAGGGCATCGGCTCGCTGTTATGGCTCTCCGTCGCGACCGCCCGCATCCGCGTCACCGTGTACGACGGCGACGCCCAGCCGCCCGTCATACGGGACATGGACGCCGACGGCGAGGGCGGGCGGGGGCTCTGGATGGTGGAGGTGCTGACCGACGGGCGGTGGGGCGCCGGGCCGGGGGCGCCGCTCGGTGTGGGGGGACGGGACGGCAAGGGGGTGTGGTTCGAGCTCGGCCCGGCGGGCCTGGGCCCCTAGTTGTGCTGTCCCGGGACGTTGGTGACGGGCGACATGCGCCTTGTGGGGGCTTGAACACGGGTTGCGACCGCTCCGCATGCGCGCGAACGCGCCACCCGGTAGCGTCGAAAAGGCGCGTTCCGCCCAAACCGCTGCGGCCTGGCCTCGGCAGGGCCGCTGTCGATGTCGGCAGAGGAACGAGGTCACATGCCAAAGCACAGCATCACCGCGGTGACTGCCGCGGCCGCTCTGGTCTGCCTGGCAGCAATCGGCCCCACACCCAGCAGCGCCGCGTCACCACCCGCCCAGTCCGCAGGGCCCAGCCCGGCAGCCCCGTCCCAGTTCGTGCCCGGCCCCTGTCCGAAGCCGCCCGAGCCCATCGAAGCGCTGAGCGACGCACGGTGCGGCTTCCTCGAGGTCCCCGAGAACCGCTCCCGCCCCGGTGGCCGGACCATCAAGCTGGCCGTGGCGGTCATTCCGGCTGGCACCCCTGCGAAGCCCGCACAGGACCCGGTGGTGTTCATGGCGGGCGGCCCCGGTGCCGACACGTTCGACGACATTCCGTTCCTCATCGACTCCGGCCTGAACAAGGACCGCGAACTGATCATCATGGCCCAGCGCGGGAACCTCTACGACCAGCCGAAGCTCGCCTGCCCGGAGATCGACCGGTTCAACGCGCAGGCCGTGGGCCTGGGCTACGACGCAAAGCGGGCGGAACAGCTCATGCTGAAGGCGGTGAAGGAGTGCCGGGACCGTCTGACGGCCGACGGCGTCGACCTGAGTGCCTACAACAGCACCGAGAACGCCGCGGACTTCGCCGACCTGCGCAAGGCGCTGAACATCCCCCAGTGGAACGTCTACGGGTACTCCTACGGCAGCGACCTGGCGCTCACGTACCTGCGCCTGCACCCCGAGGGAATCCGCGCGGTGGCGATCGACTCGATCACACCTCCCCAGAGCGCGGTCCTGCCGTGGGGATGGAGCAGCGCCGCTGAGGGAATCCACAACATCTTCGAGGCGTGCGCGGCGCAGCCCGCCTGCAAGGACCGGTACCCGGACCTGCCCCAACTGCTGACGGACCAGGTGCGCAAGCTGGAGGCACAGCCCCTGACGCTGAACGTCACGCCGCAGGACGGAGGGAAGCCGGTCAAGACCGTCCTCGACGGGGGCGCGCTGCTGAATCTGATCGTCGCCTTCACTCCCCGACCCAAGGACATGCCCGCAGCGCTCGAGGAACTCAGCAAGGGGAACCCGGAGCGCTTCGCGCAGGCCCGTGCGGCCGGCTCGGTCCAGAAGGTCGGCGAGTTCGCGCACGGCCTGACGAACTCGATCGCGTGCAGTGAATGGGCTCCGGGGTACTCGGAATCCGACGTGCTGAAGGCCGGGCAGAAGGCCTTCCCCGGGTGGCCGGACACGGTCCTGGCCCAGCCGCCGCAGCTGCCCTTCCAGTACCCGGTGTGCGGGATCTGGAACGTTCCGGACCGTGCGAAGGTCCAGCGAGTGGCCACGGTCAGCTCGGTGCCGGCGCTCGTCATCTCCGGCACGTTCGACGTGAAGACCGGGGCGAGTTGGGCGAAGGGCGTGGCCCGCAACCTGTCCAACTCGACCTCCGTGCAGGTCCCCGGAATCGGCCACTGGGTGGTCCCGCAGTCGCCTTGCGCGCAACGCGTGCTGGCCTCGTTCCTCGCTCGCCCGACCGCGCCCGACACCAGTTGCGTGGACGATCTCGAGCCCGAACCGTTCACGATCATTCCGAAATGACCGGGAGGGCAGATGACACTCCACCAAGCGCCCCGTCGTCGGCGCACCGCACGACGACTCCTGCCCTCGTCAGCCGCCATGGCGACCGGTCTCCTCGTCACCGGCCTGCTCACAGCGCCCGCCCAGGCGCAGTCCCGCACCGACACCAGCCCCAGCCCAGGAGCGCCGATCGGCACGACCGCCCGGACGGTGGGCGACGCCCGCTACGAGCCGGGCCCGTGCCCGAAGACGCCGGAACCGATCGCCGAGCTCAAAGGGGCCCGCTGCGGAACGCTCACCGTGCCTGAGAACCGCGCCAAGCCAAGCAGCAAAACGATCAGACTCAGTGTCGCGATCGTGCCCGCCGCGGCCGACACACCGAAACCCGACCCCATCGTGTGGCTCGCGGGCGGACCCGGGGACGACGCGGTCGGGGAGGCGAAGATGGCGATCGACGGCGGCCTGAACCGCGACCGCGACGTGATCCTCATGTCCCAGCGCGGTACGTACTCGGCCGAGCCGAACGTCCTCTGCCCCAATATCGACGAGTTCAACGCACGCGCGGTCGGCCTCGTCTACGACGCGCCGTCCACCGAGCGCCTGCACGTCGAGGCCACGAAGGCCTGCCACGACCGGCTGGCGGCCCGCGGGATCGACCTCAGTGCCTACAACGACACCGAGAGCGCGGCCGATTACAACGACCTGCGCACCGCGCTCGGCATCAAGCAGTGGAACCTGTACGCCATCTCGTACGGCACCCACCTGGCGCTGGTCTACATGCGCCTGCACCCCGAGGGGCTCCGCTCGGTGGGCCTCGACGGCATACTGCCGCCGTCCAGAGCCGGGTCAGCCATGACCTGGAGCAGCGCCCGGCAGGGCTTCGACGGCCTGTTCAAGGCCTGCGCGGACCAGCCGGCGTGCAACAAGCGCTACCCGAACCTGTCGGCCACCTTCGAGAAGCTCGTCCGCGACCTGGAGGCCAAGCCAGTCACCACCACCGTCAGGCTCCCCGGCAACGACAAGCCGGTGAAGGTCGTACTGGACGGCGGAGCCCTGGTGAACTGGATGACCTCCGCCACCCACGTGGCGCCCCAGGTACCCATCGCCCTCGACGAGCTGGCGAACGGCAAGCCGCAGCGGATCGCCCAGCAGTGGGCGGGCGGCAAGCTCAGTCCCCAGGCCATGGGAAGGGTTGCGCACGGTCTCGTCTACGGCGTCTTCTGCAGCGAGTGGACGCCGTACGAGAGCCAGGAGGAGGCGCTCAAGGGCGGACAGGAAGCGTTCCCGTCGTTCCCCCGCTCGGTGCAGGCCCAGGCTCCGCAGCTCACCTTCCTCCGCCCGGACTGCGACGTCTGGAACGTGCCCGCGGCGGCGCCCTCGATCCGGGACGTCACGCGCGGCGACATCCCCACCCTCGCCCTGTCGGGCAGCTTCGACGCCCAGACCGGGGCGGACAACGGGCCGTACGTCGCCCGTACGCTGAGCAAGGCCAAGGTCGTCACGGTCCCCTACGAGCCGCATGTGGTGTTCGCCACGTCGGAGTGCGCCCAGGAGATCGCCGTCTCGTTCTTCGACACCCCGGCCGCGCCGAAGACCGAATGCCTGAAGAGCCTGGAGCCGCCTGAGTTCGAGATCGGGCCCTGAAACCGGGCCGTTGCCCCGGGGTCCTGGGCGAGGTCAGTTCGGTACCGTCGTGCTGATCACGTCCTGGCCCCGCGCCGCCGTCGTCGGGTCCTCCGGGAAGTGGCACGCCGTCAGGTGGCCCTCAGCGTTGCCCCCGATCCGTACCAGCGGCGGTTCCTCCGCCGCGCACTTCTCCTGCGCCTTCCAGCAGCGCGTGCGGAAGCGGCAGCCCGACGGCGGGTGGACCGGCGACGGTACGTCTCCCGCCAGGCGGATGCGCTCGCGCGGCTCGGAATCCGCTTCCCCGCCCACCGTGGCCTCCGGGACTGCCGAGAGCAAAGCGTGCGTGTACGGATGGCGGGGGCGGGTGTAGATCGACGCGCGGTCGCCCACCTCCACCACCTTGCCGAGGTACATCACCGCGACCCGCTGCGAGAAGTGCCGGACCACCGCCAGGTCGTGGGCGATGAACAGGAACGCGATGCCCAGCTCCCGCTGGAGCTGCTGGAGGAGGTTGACCACCTGCGCCTGGATCGAGACATCGAGCGCCGAGACCGGCTCGTCCGCCACGATCAGCCTCGGCTGGAGCGCCAACGCGCGTGCGACGCCGATCCGTTGGCGCTGGCCGCCGGAGAACTCGTGCGGGAAGCGGTTGAAGTGCTCCGGGTTGAGGCCGACGATGTCGAGGAGCTCGCGGACGCGCCTCTCGTGGCCGCCCGGCGGGCTGATGCCGTTGATCTCCATCGGGCCCGCGATGATCGCGCCGACCGTCTGCCGCGGATTGAGCGACGCGTACGGGTCCTGGAAGATCATCTGGATCTCGGAGCGGATGGGCGCGAGCTGCTTGCGCGTCGCGTGGGTGATGTCCCGGCCCCGGTAGACGATCCGGCCCGAGGTCGGCTCCAGCAGACGGGTCAGCAGCCGCCCCGTCGTCGACTTGCCGCACCCCGACTCCCCGACCAGGCCGAAGCTCTCGCCCGCCCGCACGGTCAGGTCGACTCCGTCGACCGCCTGCACCGCACCCACCCGCCGTTTGAACGGGAAGCCCGCCAGGATCGGGAAGTGCTTCCTGAGCGACTCGGCCCGGAGCAGGATCTCCCCCGGTGCCGGAGGGGCGTCGTCGCGCGGCGTGGGGAGCGTGACGTCGTTGGTCATGGGTCTCACTCTCCCTGGCCCAGCCTGGGCTTGATCTGCTCGGTGAAAAGGGACCGCTTCTGCTCGGCGGTGAGGTGACAGGCCGCGCCCCGCCCGGCAGAAGGGAGCTCCGGGCGCTCGTCCGTGCACCGCGTACCGCCGGCCTCCGCCACGAATCCGCAGCGCGGATGGAACGGACAGCCGGGCGGCGGTGCCAGCAGGCTCGGCGGCGCGCCCGGGATCGGTGCCAGTGGCGTGTCCACGTCCGAGGTCAGGCGCGGCATGGAGCTCAGCAGGCCCCAGGTGTACGGGTGCCGGGGCGCGCTCAGCACCTCCCGTACCGCACCGCGCTCGACCGCCCGGCCCGCGTACATCACCAGCAGGTCGTCCGCCGTGTCGGCGACGACGCCCAGGTCGTGGGTGATGAGGATGATCGCCGAGCCGTACTCCTGCTGGAGGTCCTTGAGCAGGTCGAGGATCTGTGCCTGCACGGTGACGTCGAGCGCGGTCGTCGGCTCGTCCGCGATCAGCAGCTCCGGGTTGCAGACCAGCGCCATCGCGATCATCGCGCGCTGCCGCATGCCCCCGCTGAACTGGTGCGGATAGTCGTGCGCCCGCAGTCTCGGCTGCGGAATGCCGACCTTCTCCAGCATCTCCACCGCCCGCGACCAGGCCTCCCGCTTCGAGGCGCCGGTGTGCTTGCGGTACGGCTCCGAGATCTGCCGGCCGATCGTGTAGTACGGCGAGAGCGCCGTCAGCGCGTCCTGGAAGATCATGGCGGCCTTGTTGCCGCGCAGCCGCCCGAGCGTCCGCTCGTCCGCCCCGGTCATCTCCTGGCCGTCCAGGATGATCTCGCCCCGGGTCCGGGTGCTCCGCGGGTCGTGCAGGCCCAGTACGGACAGGCTGGTCACGGACTTCCCGGAGCCCGACTCCCCGACGATGCCGAGCGTGCGGCCGCGTTCCACGTCGAAGGAGAGCCCGTCGACGGCCTTGACCGTGCCGTCCTCGGTCGAGAAGTGGACGTACAGATCGCGTACGGAGAGGAAGGCGCGGTCGGCCGGGGCGGGCGGGGTGCTCTCCGTCTTGGTCAGGATGGTCACGCTGTTGTTCCCCTCGGCCTAGGCCAGTCGTACCCGCGGGTCGAGCGTGGCGTACACGGCGTCCACGACGATGTTGAAGAAGACGATGGTCGTGGCGCTGATCAGCATCACGCCCATCAGCATCGGCAGGTCGGTGAGCTGTACGGACTCGACGGCGAGGCGCCCCACGCCGTGCAGCGTGAAGGTGTACTCCGTGATCATCGCGCCGCCGAACAGCGAGCCCAGATCCATCCCGAAGATGGTGATGATCGGGGCGACCGCGCCGCGCATCGCGTAGCGGAAGAAGACCGTACGGCCGGACATGCCCTTGGCCCGGGCGGCCCGGACATGTTCCTCCTGGAGCTGTTCGACCATCAGGGAGCGGGTCATCCGGCTATAGTTGGCGACGAAGATCATGGACAGGACGAGCCAGGGCAGCAGCATCCCGGCGAACCACTTGCCCGGATTCTCGGTGAAGGAGTGGTACGCGGGCTGCTCCATGACCCCGAGGTTGCTGACGAACAGGGCGAGGCACAGCACGCCGACGAAGTAGATCTGCATCGACGATCCGAGCAGCGACAGCGAGCTGAAGACCTTGTCGAGCCAGGTGCCGCGCCGCGCGGCCGCGAGCAGGCCGATGCCGACGCCGACGGTCAGGAAGACGGCCGCACCGCCGAGCGCGAGCGAGAGGGTGGTCGGGAACCGGTCGACGATCGTGCCCCAGACCGGCTCCTGGCTGACGAAGGAGTAGCCGAAGCAGGGCGCGTCGCAGTGCCCGACGGCGAAGTCGCGCCCGGCGAAGATCCCCACCATGAAGTCCCCGTACTGCACCGGAACCGGCCGGTCGAGACCGAGGTTCTTGTTGATGATCTCGAGCGCCGCCGGATCGCAGTTCTTCCCGCAGGCGAGCCGGGCGGGTTCGGCGGGCAGTGCGAAGAAGAGGAAGAAGGTGACCGCGCTGATCACCAGCAGGATGACGAGGGCGCCGAGGGTTCGGCGGGCGAGGAATCTCAGCATGGGAGTCTCAGCATGGGTCAGCGTTCTTCCGGGCGGTTACTTCACGAAGACCGCGGTCGGGTCCACCGCGCCGTACGGCTCGTGCCACTTCACCCCGCCGATGCCCGAGCCCCAGAGCGTGTACAGCCGGTTGAAGAACAGCGGCACCTGCGGCACCTCGTCCGTGAGGATCTTCTGGGAGACCTTCATCCACTCGTCGCCGGCCTCGTCGATGTCCCCGATCTTCTCGATCCGCGCGATCTCGTCGTTGACCGGTTTCGAATTGAGGTGGGAGTAGTTCGCCGAGTCGTCGTAGACGTTCTTGCCGTCGTACAGCGGCGGCACGACCGTGGACGCGGACGGCCAGTCGGCACCCCACGAGGAGCGGTAGGCGTCGAACGTGTTCTTCACCTTGCCGATCTGCGTGTAGTAGGTGGAGGAGTCGACCTCCTTCTTCTCCACCTGGAAGCCGGCCTTCTCCAGCGCCCGCTCCACGACCACCGCGGCGTTCTGCGCGGGCCCGGTGTTGGCGTACGCGTAGACGATCGTCCTGCCCTCCGCGCCCGCCTCCTTCAGCAGCGCCCTGGCCTTCGCCGGGTTGCCCGCCGGGTACTTCTTCTTCCCGAACGGGTCGAAGTCCTGGTAGCCCTTGAGCGTCGGGCCGACGAGCGATCCGGCGACCTCGCCGGCCTTCGGGCCGCCGTACTGCTGGAGCACCTGCCCGGACGGCCAGGCCCAGGCCAGGGCCTCGCGGACCCGCTTGTCCTTGATCCGGTCCATGTTGATGCTGACGACGTCGACGTACGGCTGCGTCCTGGTGAAGGTGCGCGGCGTGGCGGCCCTGTTCGCCAGGACCGTCGAGATCTGCGACGGGTCGACGGCGTTGGTCCACGTCATGCCGGTCTTGTCGGCGCCCTGGTCGGCCAGCAGCCGGCGGGTCGAGTCGACCCACTGGTGGCCGAAGGACACCTGGAACCTGTCGACGTACTGATGGCGGACGGCGTCCGTCTTCGGGTCCCAGTTCTCGTTCCTGACGAACTCGATGCTCTTGCCCGGCTTGAAGTTCCGCACCTTGTACGGCCCGGAGGCGACCGGCGCCTTGTCGTACTTCTCCTTGGTGTCCTTGGCCGCCGGTACGGCCGCGATGTTCGGCATGGCGACCGCGAACGGCACCTCGGCGCGCGGCTGGCCGAACTTCAGCACGATCGTTCTGTCGTCCGGCGTCGCGAGCACGCTGTCCGGCAGGTGCTTTCCGCCGTACGGGCCGTCGGGCAGCGCCTTGCGGTACTCCTGGCCGGCTCCGGACAGCCACTGCTGGAGATAGGTCGGGCCGTTGGTCTGGTACTTCGCGTACAGCCGCTCGATGCCGTGCCGGACGTCCTTCGAGGTGATCGGGGTGCCGTCCTCGAACTTCAGCCCGTCCTTGAGGGTGTACGTCCAGGTCCTGCCGCCGTCGGACGGCTTACCCGTGTCCGTGGCGAGGTCGCCGACCAGCGTCACCCTGCCGGTCCTGTCGTCGATCTTGTACGTCGTCAGCGTGCGGTTGTAGAGCGTCTGCATGATCAGCTCGTCGCTGACATAGATCTGGCCGGGGTCGAGGTGCTCGAAGGCGTCCCGCTGCAGCACGCTGACCGTGCCGCCCGGCTTGGCGCCGGGCAGCTCGGGCGCGGGGCCGGCCGAGTCGGCCGCCGTACCGATGGAGATGCTCTGCTGCTGGAGCTCCGGCTCCTTGGCCTGTTTCTCCTTGCCCTCGCCACCGCTGCCACTGCTGCACGCGGAGAGCACGAGCGCGCCCGCCGCGACCGTGCTCACCGAAAGACGGACTCTGCGCCGAATGGGGGACCTGGTGGACGTCATGGTTGTCAATGCACCTGCCTCGTCGGACGGAACACTTCTGGTCTTGCGTCTTGCGCCCTGCGTCAGCGTCTGGTTTTCGGGTCGATGGCGTCCCGGACCGAGTCCCCGAGCAGGTTGAAGGCGACCACGAAGATCACCATGGCGATGCCGGGGAAGAACATGTACGTGATGTCGCCCTCGTAGAACTCGGCGCCGTTGGCGAACATCCGGCCCCAGTCCGGCGTCGGCTCCACCAGGCCGACACCGAGAAAGGACAGGCCGGCCTCCAGCGTCACGAAGTTCGGCAGCATCAGCGTGGACTGCACGAGGATCGGCGTGGTCAGGTTGGGCAGCAGCTCCTTGCGGATGATCCGCCACGGCGGTGCGCCGGTGACCTTGGCGGCCTCGATGAACTCCCGTTCCCGCAGGCTGAGGACCTGGGACCGCAGCAGCCGGGCCAGTGTCATCCAGCCCAGCAGCCACAGCACCATGACCAGCGCCGTGACCCGGAAATAGGTCGGGGTCTCCTTCTGCGGGCTGACGAACAGTGCCGTGACCACCGGCATGAACGCGACGAAGAAGAGCTGCTGCGGGAAGGACAGCAGCAGGTCGATGAAGCGGCCCAGGAAGTAGTCCGTACGCCCGCCCAGGTAGCCGGCCGTCACGCCGATGATGATTCCGGTGAGCGTCGACAGGACTGTCGCGGCCAGCCCGATCAGCAACGAGGTACGGATTCCGTACACGAGCTGCATCAGGACGTCGCGTCCGAGCCGGGGCTCGATGCCGAACCAGAACTCCCCGTCGATACCGCCGTTCGGCTTCACCGGATAACCGCTGACCGGATCGAGCAGCTCGGGCCGGTCCAGGCCGTAGGTCGTGTACGGGTCCTTGCCGTACAGCCAGCCGATCACCGGCGCCAGGGCCGCCACCAGGAAGAAGAACAGCACGACGTACGCGGAGATCACGCCGGTACGGTCGCGCCGGAACCGGCGCCAGGCCAGCTGCCCGGGGGACCGGCCCGCGAGCTGCTCGGCGTCCTTGCCGAGCGGACCCGGCCCGAGCGGACCCGACGGAATGTCAGGAACGGCCGGGGTGGGGTCGGTTCCTGTGGCTGCGGCCTGAGATGGACTCGTCATCGCTGTGCGCGCCTCCGGAAATCCCGCGGGATGATCCGGACTCTGGCAAGAGAGGTCTATGCCAGTCAAGGGCCGAACGGGCGAAGATGGGCCATTGGCCGCCGAACGGAACGGCATGATAAATGCCCATCAATTCCGTTAACACGAAGGCAACTTGGCTGTCGCAACTCCGATATACGAACCAGCCAGGCTGGACAGCGTACGGCCGTGCGGGTGCCGTGGGCCGGCCGGGGCGCCTCCTGGTGTCCCGGCCGGTCGCCCGCCGCGCGGCCACCGCCGCCCGGTCGCCCGGCCCTCAGTGCCCCAGTGAGCGCTTGAGGAAGTCCACCTGGAGCAGGAGCAGGTTCTCGGCGACCTCTTCCTGCGGGGTCATATGGGTGACGCCCGTCAGCGGGAGCACCTCGTGGGGGCGGCCCGCGGCCAGCAGCGCCGAGGAGAGCCGCAGCGTGTGTGCCATCACCACGTTGTCGTCGGCCAGCCCATGGATGATCATCAGCGGCCGGGCCTCGTCCGCCGCACCGGAGAGCCGGCCGTCCCCGGTCAGCAGCGAGTTCGTGTCGTACACCCCCGGCTGCTCGCCCGGGTCGCCGAGATAGCGCTCGGTGTAGTGCGTGTCGTACAGGCGCCAGTCGGTGACGGGAGCGCCGGCGATCGCGGCGTGGAAGACGTCCGGGCGGCGCAGCACCGCGAGGGCGGCCAGATAGCCGCCGTACGACCAGCCGCGGATCGCGACCCGGTCGAGGTCCAGCGGGAAGTGGCCGGCGAGCCCGTGCAAGGCCTCGATCTGGTCGTCGAGGGTCAGGGTGAAGTCGTCCTTGACCGCCTTCTCCCAGGCCGGCGAGCGGCCCGGTGCGCCCCGCCCGTCGGCCACGACCACCGCGAATCCCTGGTCGGCGAACCACTGGGAGGTGAGGTGGGGGTTGTGCGCGGCCACCACCCGCTGGCCGTGCGGTCCACCGTACGGATCCAGCAGGACCGGAAGCGGTCCGTCCGCGTCCGTATAGTGCGTCGGAAGCAGCACGGCGCACGGAATCCGTCGTGCGCCCCCCTCGGTGAGCGTCACCCCGGCCCGGAGGGCGGGTTCCTCCGCGTACGAGGCGATGACCGCGAGCTGCTTGCCCTCGCGCAGTACCTGGACCGCCGCGCCGCTGTGCGCGGTTGACGCCGAGACGAGGACGGTCACCGGCCCGGACCGCACCGCCGTGTGGACCCCGGCCGCGGTGGACACGCGCTCGATACCCAGCTCGTTGACCCGGTAGACATGGATCTCACCGGTCTCCGGCGCCTCGGCCCGCTCGCCCGCGGACGCCGAGACGAGCACGTCCGAGTCCGCGATGTCCAGGACCGCCCGCACCTGCAGCTGCGGCCCGGTCAGCGGCCGGTCGCCGACCGCCAGGACCCGCGCCCCGCCCTCGTCGGCGATCCGTACGAGCCGGCCGTCCGGCGCCCACGCGGGCACTCCGGAGCTCAGCTCCAGCCACGCCGGGTCCTCGTCGGCGTGCACCAGCCGGGTCGCGCCGGTCTCCGTGTCGACCGCCAGATACCGCTGGCCGCGCTGGTCACGGGACTGCACCAGCAGCAGCGGCGCGCCCCCGGCCGACCAGTGCACGCGCGCGAGGTAGGGGTGACGGGTACGGTCCCAGACCACCTCCGTACGGCTGCCGTCCAGGCCGAACAGGAACAGCCGCACCTCGGCGTTGGCGGTACCGGCCGCGGGGTAGGGCACCTGGTCCGGCGCCCGGTCCGGGAACGCCGGATTCGAGATCCACCAGCGCTCCACGGCGGCGTCGTCGACCCGGGCTGCGAGCAGCCGGTCGGACTCCGGCGACCACCAGAAGCCCCGGGAGCGGCCCATTTCCTCCGCGGCGATGAACTCGGCGAGGCCGTAGCCGACGGTCGGGCTCTCCGGCTCGGCGAGCGCCCGGTCGCCACCCGTCCGGTGCTCGTCGCTGTCGCCGCCGTCCGCCCCGGTCACGCGCAGGGCGCCCTGCGCCACGTACGCGACGTACCGGCCGTCGGGCGAGGGGCGCGGGTCGATGACCGGGCCGGGTACGGGCAGTTCACGGGCGGTGCCGGCCCGCAGCTCGGCGGTGAACAGCCGCCCCGACAGGGCGAACGCGGCCAACTCCGCCGCGTCGTCGACCGCGTAGCCGACGATGCCCGCCGACCCTTCGCGGCTGCGCTCGCGCCGGGCCCGCTCCTCGGCGGACAGCTTCTCGTCCGCGCCGCCCAGCAGCACCGCCGGATCGGCGGCCACGCGTTCCCGGGCCCCGTCGGCGAGATCGAGCACCCAGAGCAGATTCGCCCGATCGGTACCGGAGGAGGAACGCAGGAAGATGACCCGCTCGCCGTCCGGCGAGACCGTGAACGCGCGCGGGGCGCCGAGGGTGAAGCGCTGGGTCCTGGCGTACTGGCGGGGGAACGAGAGCTCTCCGGACGTCATGATCCGAGCCTAGGGGGTGTGCCGCGGGGCTGTCCCGGAGCCATGCGCCCCTCGTGCTGCCGTGCACCGAACAATGCGTGGCAACGGATAGTTATGATCCGTAGCGCCAGGTGGGTAAGTACCCCCTGGCACATGCATGCTGCCCATGAACGTGCCCGTGAAGGCCGTCCGGATATGGAGGTGAACCGCCGTGGCACTCTCGATTTCGGCGGTGGTGCTGCTGGCGATCGTCGTCTTCCTGCTGGTCCGGAAATCCGGGCTGAAGGCGGGACACGCGCTGGTCTGCATGCTGCTGGGCTTCTACCTCGCCAGCTCCTCCGTGGCGCCCACGATCAGCGAACTGACCACCAACGTGGCCGGGATGATCGGCGGCATCAAGTTCTAGCCGCATGCTCGTAGTCTGTCCCACATGACGGACCTTCCCGCCCGTCGTCTGCTTCTGGTGCACGCGCACCCCGACGACGAGTCGATCAACAACGGCGCCACGATGGCCAAGTACGCGAACGAGGGCGCCCAGGTCACCCTGGTGACCTGCACCCTGGGCGAGGAGGGCGAGGTCATCCCGCCCGATCTCGCGCGGCTGACCGCCGACCGCGACGACACCCTGGGCGCCCACCGCATCGGTGAACTGGCCGCCGCGATGAAGGAGCTGGGTGTCACCGACCACTCCTTCCTCGGCGGCGCCGGCCGCTTCCGGGACTCCGGAATGATGGGGCTTCCGCAGAACCACCGCGAAGGCGCCTTCTGGGACGCGGAGGTGGACGAGGCCGCGGCGTACCTCGTCGAGGTGATCCGCAGGCGCCGGCCGCAGGTCCTGGTGACGTACGACCCCAACGGCGGCTACGGGCACCCCGACCACATCCAGGCCCACCGCGTCGCCATGCGTGCCGCCGAGCTGGCCGCCGAGCCGGCCTTCCGCCGGGATCTCGGGACGCCGCACACCCTCGCGAAGATCTACTGGAACCGGGTGCCGCGTTCGGTGGCCGAAGCCGGCTTCGCGCGGCTGCACGCGGCGGGCGAGGACGCGCCCTTCCCCGGGATCGCCACGGTGGACGACGTGCCGGGGGTGGTGGCCGACGAGCAGATCACCGCGGAGATCGACGGAACGCCGTACGCGCAGGCCAAGGCGGCCGCCATGCGCGCCCACGCCACCCAGATCGCGGTGGACGGCCCCTTCTTCGCGCTTTCGAACGATCTGGGGCAGCCCCTCTTCACGGCGGAGTACTACGAGTTGGCCGACGGGGACTCCGGCGCACCGGCCGGCGAACGCGAGACGGATCTGTTTGCCGGGGTGGTCCGGTGACTTCCCCGGGTACGTCACCCTTCAACCCCGCCCGAATCGCGCTGTATCTGCTGCTTGTCGTGCTCGGCGTCGCGGTCGGCATGGCGGGGGCGCTCGTCCAGGCGGCCTGGTTTCCCGGCGGGTTGCTGTTCGTCCTGCTGGCCACCGCCGCCTTCTTCTACGCGGGGCGCCGGGCCACCGGCGGCCCGGCGGGGGTGCTGGCGGGCGCGGCGGGCTGGATGCTGTCGTTTCTGCTGCTTTCGGCCACCCGTCCGGAGGGCGACTTCGTCTTTGCCGCGGGGCTCGGTACGTATGTCTTCCTGCTGGGCGGACTTGTCGCCGCTGTGATGTGCGCCACCCTGCAGCGTCTTTCGGAACCACCGGTTCCGGCCGCCCGACTTGGCAAGTGACGTGCCACTTCCGCCGCCGGATTGACCGCCCTTGTGCGGTTGCCGGCAGCCCGCTTCCGGCGGTCCCCCGGTGTGTGCCGACGGCGGACAGTATGGTGGTGCGCGCCGCCGAGCTGCCCGCGCACGGACAAAGACGGGCGGCGGAGCCAACCGGGAGAACCTGCCTTGAGTCGTGAAACTGACAGTTCGTCCTCCGGGCCCAAGGGGCGCGGTGGAGCCGCCTACCCCTCGGGTACACCGCCGTACGGAACCCGCCAGTATCCGTCGCTGCACCCGTCGGGACCGGACGCGCCGGAAGAGAGAGCCGAAGCCCCCGTTCCGCCGCAGGCCGAGGAGAAGAAGACCGAGACCACGCTGACCACCCGGATCCGGATCAACATCCCGGGGTCGCGGCCGATCCCGCCGGTGGTGATGCGTACGCCGATGAGTGACGTGGACGCGGCGGCGGCAGCGGGGCAGAGCGGCGAGCGCACCGGCAGCACCGGGCTGCCCGAGGCCGAGCCCGCGGCCGCGCAGCAGCAGGAGGAAGCGGCGGCGGAGGAGCCGAAGGCGGAGGGGAAGGGGAGCGACTGGTTCGCTCCGCGCAAGTCCGCGCCGGCGGCTGGTCCGGCGGCCGGTGCGCCGAGCGCGGGTCCCGGGGGCGGGAGCGCCCAGTCCCCCTCGGCGCCCGGCGGCGGAACGCGCCCCGACCTCCCGTACTTCTCGGACGTCCCGCAGCAGAACAGCGGCAACGGCCAGAGCGGCCGGCCCGCGCAGAACGGACCAGCCACGCCGCCGCCGCCCGGAACGGCCGACCGCGACGCCGGCAGCCCCTTCGCGCCGCCGCCCGGTACGCCTCGCCCCGGCGACCGCGACCCCGGCAGCGGTTTCGCGCCGCCGCCGGCCGGTACCGGGCCGCGCCCGGCCGACCGCGACGCCGGGAGCCCCTTCGCGCCGCCGCACGGTACGCCTCGCCCCGGCGACCATGACACCCCCGGCCCCTTCACGCCGCCGCCCGGCGCTACCGGTGGGCCCGCGGGGCCCACCAGCGGACCCGTCACCGGCGAGATGCCGCTGCTCCCGCCCGGCTTCCGGCAGGGCGACGTCCCGGCGGGCCCGCCGCGGATGAGCGACGACACCGCTGTACTCACCCCGCAGCGGTCCGCGCCCAAGCCGGCCGACGGCGGCCATGTCTCGGGCGACACGCTGACCAGCGGGATTCCCGCCGTACCGCCGGTCCACCACTCGCCGTTCGCTCCGCCGACCCACACCGGGGGCCCGAGCCCCGACCTGGGGCCGCGGCTCGACGGCCCGCCCCTCGCACCGGAACCCACACCGGCGCCCGTCCCGGCCCCCGCGCCGCGCGTGTCCGCACCGGAGAAGAAGGGCCGCTCCAAGCTCGTGCTGGCCGCGGTCGGCGCGTTCGGCCTGATCGGCGTCGCGTACGGCGCGGGCCTGCTGCTCAACCACTCCGAGGTGCCCAAGGGCACCACCGTGCTCGGCGTCGACATCGGCGGCGGCACCAAGCAGGAGGCGGTCGACAGGCTCGACGCCGCGTTCGGCAAGCGCGCCGCCGCCCCGCTGCGACTCACCGTCGGTGGCGACCAGGTCGAGCTCAAGCCGGACAAGGCCGGTCTCTCGCTGGACAGCCAGGAGACGGTACGGTCGGCCGCGGGCAGCGACTACAACCCCGTCTCGGTCATCGGCACGCTCTTCGGCGGTGAGCGGGTCGCCCAGCCGGTGATCCCGGTCGACTCCGAGAAGCTGCAGGTCGCCCTGACCGACCTGGCCGGAGTCTCCGGCTCCGCGAGCGAGGGCACGATCACGTTCGAGCCCGGCAAGGCCGTCGCCGTACCGGGCAAGCCGGGCAAGTCGCTGGATGTCGGCCGCTCGATGATCTCGGTGAAGGACGCGTACCGCGCCCAGGTCGAGACGGGCGAGTCCAGGGCGGTCGAGCTGCCCGTCAGCTCCAAGGCGCCGACGATCGGCAAGGCCGAGCTGGACCGGGCGATGAAGGACTTCGCGGAACCCGCGATGTCCGGGCTGGTGACGGTGTCGGCGGGCGGGAAGTCCATCCAGTTCGGCCCGACGAAGTCGCTGCCGAAGTTCCTCGGCATGAAGGCCGTCGACGGCAGGCTCGTCGAGACGTACAACCTCGAAGAGCTGAAGAAGCTCTACGGCAGCGTCTTCGACGGTGTCCTCATCCAGCGCGGCAACGGTGACAAGACCGCAGTCACCCCGCAGGACGTAGCGGGCGTGCTGGGCAAGGCGCTGCGCGGCAAGACGGCCGCCGAACGCACCGGCGTGATCGAGACGAACCCCAGCTAGCCACGACATCGCATGGCTGGAACGGCCCAGGGCTCCTCGGCCTGGGGTCAGTTCAGCATGGCCCGGGCCGCCCGGGCCCGGCCGCGGACGGTCTCCGCCGCGGCCGGGTCCACCGCGGCCACCACCTCCGCGTACGCGTCGAGCTCCGCCGCACCGGTCAGGAACTCGCCGCGCCGCACGAGGAGGATGGCCCGGTCGTAGCGCAGCCGGGCCGGATGGGACGGAAGCAGCAGCGACAGGTCCAGCGCCCACAGCTGTACGGCGGAGTGCTCCGGGCGGGCCGCGGCCCAGGCCTGGATGTTGTTGAGGATGCGCAGCACGATCTCCAGCGGCTCGGCCGGAATCAGCATCGAGGGGTCCAGCGGGCCGCCCGTCGCCCCGGCGACCAGCAGTTCGGTGTCCGAGCCGGTCAGCAGCCGGCCGCCGCCGAACGGGTCGGCCAGCACCTGCTCCGCCGGGTCGCCGAAGCCGATCACGAAGTGCCCGGGCAGGGCGACCCCGTACACCGGCGCGCCCGCGCGGCGGGCCACCTCCATCCAGACGACCGACAACAGGATCGGCAGCCCGCGCCGGCGGCGCAGCACCGCGTGCAGCAGCGAGGACTCCAGGCGCTGGTAGTCGGCGGGCGTACCGCGGAAACCGCAGCGCGTGCCCAGCAGCTCGGCGAGCGCCGCCGCCCAGGCGCGGGGGCCGCCGGGGCCGAACGGGAGCAGTCCCGCGAGCCGGTCCAGTTCGATCTGGGCCTCGTCGATCCCGTGCTCGCCGAGCGCGGGATCCGCCTCGGCCCCCACCAGCAGGCACAGCAGCGCGAGGTCCGGCCGCTCGGCGCGGGCCTCGGCCGCGAACTGCTCGCGCCGACCGGTGGATTCGTCGTGCATACGGACTCTGTACCCGTCCAGGCGGACCGGTCTACGCGGACGTCGCGGGCGTCGGGGACATCGCGGGCGTCGCGGACCGGAAGTGGTGGTAGTGGTGGTGGGTGGCGAAGCCCAGGCCGTCGTACAGGCCACGCGCGCCGGTGTTGTCAGCCTCCAGCTGGAGCCACGACGCGGAGGCGCCCTCCTCCAGGGCCTGCCGGGCGAGGGCGGCCATCACGGCGGTGGCCAGCCCCTGCCGCCGGTGGCCGGGATCCACCTCCACGGCCATGAAGCCGGCCCAGCGCCCGTCGACGACGCACCGGCCGATCGCCGCCGGCGGTTCGCCGGCCCCGCGCGGCACGCTCGCGAACCACACCGAGGGACCGCTGCCCAGCACCGCGCGCACATGCGGGCCCGGCCGCTGGAAGCGCTGGTAGCGCGAGAGCCAGGCATCGTCGACGGTGCGGGCGAGCCGGACCCGGGAGACGTCCGCGTCGAGGTCGGCGAGCGGCGCGAGGCCGGCGATCCGTACCTCGGCGGAGACCTCGCGTACCCAGCCGCGGTGTTCCAGTTCGGCGCAGAGCCGCTCCTGCGTGCCCTCGGCGCCGGTGGCGGCCTGGATGTACGCGGGCAGCTCCCGCGCCTCGTACCACCGGGTCACGTGTGCGAGCGCCTCGTCGAGCGGCAGTCCGGGATCGCCGAGCGGCAGCACCGAGTTCGCCCGCCGGGTGAAACCGGACGCGGCGCGCAGCACCCAGTCGCCGAGCCGCTCGCTCTCGACGGGCTGCCAGGCGCGGGCGATCACCGGCGCGAGCTCGTCGAAACCGGCCGCGGGACCCCGTCGGCGGGCCGGGGCAGCGGGCACCACCTTGCCCGCGACCAGCGTGGATTCCGGGATACGGACGCTCTCACCGGTCCGGCGTGTGATGAGCAGCACACCCTTGTCCCATGATGTGAGAACTCCGACCGTGTCGGTGAACTTCCGCGCCGTCCCGGGATCGCCCGTAAGGCATCGAACCGATACACGTTTGCCCACGTCAGCAGGGGTGATACGCACCTTGAGCCGTCCTCCGGCAATGATTTCCACAGCTGTGTACGCCCCTCCTGTTCGGATCGTGCCCGGGAACGGAGATACTAGGTGCGGGCATCGACGACGCCGCGCTCCCGCGCGCCACGTGGACGGAGCCGCAGATCGGCCCGCCGCGCCCTATCGAGGAGGAACGACAGCGTGACCTACGTCATCGCGCAGCCTTGTGTCGACGTCAAGGACAAGGCGTGCATCGAGGAGTGCCCGGTCGACTGCATCTACGAGGGCTCTCGGTCCTTGTACATCCACCCGGACGAATGCGTCGACTGTGGAGCCTGTGAGCCGGTCTGCCCGGTCGAGGCGATCTTCTACGAGGACGACACTCCCGAGGAGTGGAAGGACTACTACAAGGCGAACGTCGAGTTCTTCGACGAGCTCGGCTCGCCCGGTGGTGCCTCCAAGCTCGGGCTGATCGAGCGTGACCACCCCTTCATCGCCGCGCTGCCGCCGCAGAACGGCTGATCACGCATCCTCGGTCGCCCTCGGTCCCGTACGGCACGCCCGCCGTACGGGACCGCGGTGTTTGAACACGTACGTACGAGAAAGAGAAGCACCTTGCCCGCAGTCTCTTCCCGGCTCCCGGTGTTCCCCTGGGACAAGCTCGAGCCGTACAAGGCGACGGCCGCCGCCCATGCGGACGGCATCGTGGACCTGTCCGTCGGTACGCCCGTCGACCCGGTGCCCGGCCTGATCCGGCAGGCGCTCGTCGCGGCCGCCGACTCCCCGGGCTATCCGACGGTGTGGGGGACCGCGGAGCTGCGTGACGCGCTCACCGGCTGGGTGGAGCGGCGGCTCGGTGCGACCGGCGTCCGGCACGCGAACGTCCTGCCGGTGGTCGGCTCGAAGGAACTGGTGGCCTGGCTGCCGACGCAGCTCGGCCTGGGGGCCGGCGACCGCGTGGCCTATCCGCGGCTCGCGTACCCGACGTACGAGGTCGGCGCGCGGCTGGCCGGCGCCGAGCCGGTCGTCTACGACGATCCGACCGAGCTGGATCCGGCGGGCCTGAAGCTGCTCTGGCTCAACTCGCCGTCGAACCCGACCGGCCGGGTGCTGGCGAAGGACGAGCTGATCCGGATCGTCGCCTGGGCGCGCGAGCACGGGGTGCTGCTCTTCAGCGACGAGTGCTACCTGGAGCTGGGCTGGGAGGCCGATCCGGTTTCCGTCCTGCATCCGGACGTCTGCGGTGGTTCGTACGAGGGGATCGTCGCCGTCCACTCGCTCTCCAAGCGCTCCAACCTGGCCGGCTACCGCGCGGCGTTCCTGGCGGGCGACGCGGCGGTCCTGGGCGAGCTGCTGCAGATCCGCAAGCACGGCGGCATGATGACGCCGGCCCCGGTGCAGGCGGCCACGGTCGCGGCGCTCGGTGACGACGCGCATGTCGCGGAGCAGCGGACCCGGTACGCAGCCCGCCGCGCCGCCCTGCGCGCGGCGCTGGAGGCGCACGGCTTCCGGATCGAGCACAGCGAGGCGAGCCTGTACCTGTGGGCGACGCGGGACGAGCCCTGCTGGCAGACCGTGGCGTATCTGGCGGAGCTGGGCATCCTGGTCGCGCCGGGCGACTTCTACGGCGCGGCGGGGGAGCGGTTCGTGCGCGTCGCGTTCACGGCCACCGACGAGCGTGTCGCGGCGGCGGTCAAGCGGCTCGGCGGCCAGTAGGACGCAGAACGAAGGGGCCCGGGGAGTTCGTGCTCCCCGGGCCCCTTCGGGCTTTCCGTGACCGGCGGGCTAGCCGAGCGGCAGCCCGTTGACCGGCAGGGTTCCGGCGCCGGGGACGCCGCTGTCGGCCAGGCCGGCCAGGCTGCCCTGGGAGGCCAGCGAGCCGAGGCTCTCGGTGGGCAGGCCGCCCTCGGTGGCGGTGCCGGCGGTCTCGCCGAGGAGGTTGCCGGCGCTGCCCGCGGCCTCACCGGTGGCTTCCTGCGCGGCGGGGGTGGCGGTCCCCACGATCTTGCCGCCGGTCTTGCCCGCGGCCGGAACGGCCGTCTCGACGGCCTTGCCGCCGGCCTCGCCGGCGAGCCCGGTGGCCTGCTGGGTGGCGCCGTCGACCGTGCTGCTGACGCTCGCGGCGTCCACGGCGGTCAGCCCACCCAGATCGGGGGCGGCGGGGAGGCCCGCGGCGCTTGCCGAGCCGGCCGCGCCGGCCACGGGTGCCGCACCCGCTGCGATCAGCAGGGCGGCACGGGCGATCCGGCGGGTCAGGGGGAGGGACATGATGCTCCTTAGACGGGAGACGACGTTGACGACGCAGTGACAACAGCTCCGGGGGAGGGAGAAGTTGCGGTGTGCCGAGGTAAAGAGTTGGTAATGCGTCGCATTATCGGTTCCGGTTAAAAACGGACAAAGGGTTGTCGCCTCTTCGTCCTGCGGAATCGTCACAGCGCTGTGTTCTCAAGGCCTTTCCGGAATGCGGGAGAAGCCCGGAAAGACGCCCCGGATATTCGCTTTCCGAGGGCGCCGGACGGCGGCGGACCAACCCTGCCGAGTGAGCGTCCGTACTAGTGCGCGGTGACGATCCGGACCTCGTCCGGACCGGCCTTCTGTTCCGAATCGGCCGCATCGCGCCATTCGTCCCCGGAATCCCCGGCGGTCCACTCCCGGCCCGCGAAGGAGACCCGTTCGATGCGCAGTCCGGCCGACTGGGCCACCGCCCAGTGGGCCAGCTCCCAGCCCCGCTGCTCCGCGGCGTTCTTGCCCGCGGCCCGGTCGGGGGTGCGCACCGGCACGACGATGGTGGCGCCCTTGCCGCCCGCCGGGGCGGACGCGCCGGCCTTCCCGGTCCCGGGCAGCGCCCCCGGCCCGAAGCTGCGCTCCAGTTCCGCCCGCACCCTGGCCGGGTCGCCCGGGGTGCCGTCCCCGCGCGCGGTGCAGGTGAGGGTCGCGGCGGTCCGGCCGGTGAGAGCGCGGGCCAGCAGCGCCGCGTCCGGCTCGTGTTTGGCGTACGCCTGCGGGAAGCCGCTGAGCTGCACCCGCTGCGCGGCGACCGTCAGCGGCAGCCGCGAGTAGCCGGGTACTTCGGCGAGCCGGTCGTAGAAGATGCCGGCCGAGTAAACCGGGTCCATGATCTGCTTCGGCGTTCCCCAGCCCTGCGACGGGCGCTGCTGGAAGAGGCCGAGCGAGTCACGGTCGCCGTAGTCGATGTTGCGCAGCCCCGACTCCTGGAGGGCGGTCGCCAGCGCGATGGTCACCGCCCGCTCCGGCATGCCGCGGGTCGTGCCGACCGCGGAGATCGTGGCGGCGTTCGCGGCCTGCGCGGGGCTGAACTCGTACGTCGCCCCGCCGCCGCCCCCGTCGGCCGCCCGTACCGTGCAGCGGGGCGCTCCCCGGCCGCCCCCGCTCATGTACTGGACCAGGAAGTAGCCGGCGAGGGCGAGCAGCACGACTGAGGCCGCGGCGATTCGGAAGAGGCGGCCGCGACGACGGGCACGCGGGGTCTGCTCGGACACGGAGCCCACCGTACTGGAGTCCGGTACGGAGTCCGCCGGGTGGACCGCAGAGCCGTTCGCAGGGGTACGGACGCTAGGGTCGGGGCATGCCCGAAACCGCACTTGACCTCACCCTGGACGCCGCGGAACTGACCGCCCGGCTCGTCGACTTCCCGTCCGTGAGCGGTGACGAGAAGGCGCTCGCCGACGCGATCGAGCAGGCACTGCGCGCCCTCCCGCACCTCACCGTCGACCGGTACGGCAACAACGTCGTCGCCCGGACCCACCTGGGGCGCGCCGAGCGGGTCGTGCTGGCGGGCCACATCGACACCGTCCCCATCGCCGACAACGTCCCCTCGCGGCTCGACGACGACGGCGTCCTGTGGGGCTGCGGCACCTGCGACATGAAGTCCGGCGTCGCCGTGCAGCTGCGTATCGCGGCCACCGTCCCGGTGCCCAACCGCGACCTGACCTTCGTCTTCTACGACAACGAAGAGGTCGCCGCACACCTCAACGGCCTGGGACATGTGGCCGAGGCCCACCCCGACTGGCTGACCGGCGACTTCGCCGTACTGCTGGAGCCGTCCAACGGGCAGGTCGAGGGCGGCTGCCAGGGCACCCTGCGGGTGCTGCTGCGCACGGCGGGAGAGCGGGCGCACTCCGGCCGCAGCTGGCTGGGGTCGAACGCGATCCACGCCGCCGCGCCGATCCTGGCCAGGCTCGCGGAGTACGAGCCGCGGCTGCCGGTGATCGACGGGCTGGAGTACCACGAGGGGCTCAACGCGGTACGGATCGAGGGCGGCGTCGCCAACAACGTCATCCCCGACGCCTGCACGGTCACGGTCAACTTCCGCTACGCGCCGGACCGCAGCGAGGAGGAGGCCCTGGCTCATGTCCGGGAGGTCTTCGAGGGCTGCGGAGTCGAGGAGTTCATCGTCGACGACCACTCGGGCGCGGCACTCCCCGGGCTCTCTCACCCCGCCGCCGTGGCCTTCATCGAGGCCGTCGGCGGAGAGCCGCTGCCGAAGTTCGGCTGGACGGACGTCTCGCGCTTCAGCGCGGTCGGCGTCCCCGCGGTGAACTACGGTCCCGGCGACCCGCTGCTGGCGCACAAGCGCGACGAGCGGGTCGACACCCGGTGGATCACGCACTGCGAGGAGCGACTCCGCGCCTGGCTGACCTCCTGAATTCCCCTGCATGTCACCCGTGTGCGCCTACGCTGAACCGGCAACGATCTGTAGCGGAGGGAGCACATGATGGCCAACCCTGAGGGCGGCCGGCAGCAGCCGGAGGAAAAGCGCCTGGGTCCGGTCCTGCGGCGGCGCGAACAGGTCCAGAAGAGCACCACGGATCAGCGGCTGCTGGACTCCGAGGGCGCCGGCGAGTGGGTGCACACCGATCCCTGGCGGGTCCTGCGCATTCAGTCGGAGTTCATCGAGGGTTTCGGCACGCTCGCCGAACTGCCGCCCGCGATCAGTGTGTTCGGCTCGGCCAGGACACCCCCGGGCACCCCGGAGTACGCGGCTGGGGAGAAGCTCGGCCGCGCGCTCGTCGAGGCGGGCTTCGCGGTGATCACGGGCGGCGGGCCGGGTGCGATGGAGGCGGCGAACAAGGGCGCCCGGGAGGCCAAGGGCATCTCGGTCGGCCTCGGCATCGAGCTGCCCTTCGAGCAGGGCCTCAACCCGCATGTCGACATCGGCGTGAACTTCCGCTACTTCTTCGTCCGCAAGACGATGTTCGTGAAGTACGCGCACGGCTTCGTGGTGCTGCCCGGCGGGCTGGGCACGCTGGACGAACTGTTCGAGGCGCTCACCCTCGTCCAGACCCAGAAGGTCACGCGTTTCCCGATCGTGCTCTTCGGTACGGATTACTGGAGCGGCCTCGTCGAGTGGCTGCGGAACACGGTGATCGCGCAGGGCAAGGCGTCCGACCACGATCTGCTGCTCTTCCATGTCACGGACGACGTGGACGAGGCGATCTCGCTCGTCACCAAGGAAGTCAGCAAGTAGCGGTCTCCTGGGGGTGCCCAGGGTGCCCTGGGAGGCGCCCTGGGGGCGTCCTGGGGGTGTCCTTATGCCAGTCCCCGGCGGGCCGTCGCCGGGGGCCGGTGGCCCGCGATGGACGCCACCATCTCCAGCACCTGCCGGGTCTCGGCGACCTCGTGCACGCGGTAGACCTGCGCGCCGAGCCAGGCCGACACCGCCGTGGTCGCCAGCGTGCCGATCACGCGCTCCTTGACCGGCTTGTCCAGCGTCTCGCCCACGAAGTCCTTGTTGGACAGCGACACCAGCACCGGCCAGCCCGTCGCCGTCATCTCGCCCAGCCGCCGGGTCGCCTCCAGCGAGTGCCGCGTGTTCTTCCCGAAGTCGTGGCCCGGGTCGATCATGATCGCGTCACGTCTGACGCCCAGCTCGACGGCCCGCTCGGCGAGTCCGACGGTGACCCGCAGGATGTCGGCCATCACGTCGTCGTACGTGGTCCGGTGCGGCCGGGTGCGCGGCTCGGCGCCGCCCGCGTGCGTACAGACCAGGCCGACCCCGTACCGGGCCGCGACCTCGGCCAGTTTCGGGTCGGCGCCGCCCCACGCGTCGTTGAGCAGGTCCGCGCCGGCCTCGCAGACCGCCGCGGCCACGTCGTGGCGCCAGGTGTCGACACTGATGACCACGTCCGGGTACCGCTTGCGTACCTCGGCCACGAAGCCGACCGTCCGGCGCGCCTCCTCCTCGGGGCTCACCTCCTCGCCGGGCCCCGCCTTGACGCCGCCGATGTCGATGACGGCGGCGCCCTCGGACACCGCCCGCTCGACGCGGTCGAGCGCGGGCTCGTCGCGGAAGGTCGCGCCCTGGTCGTAGAAGGAGTCCGGGGTCCGGTTCACGATCGCCATGATCACCGGCTCGTGCGCGTCGAACTCACGCGTGCCCAGCCGCAGCATCCGCAGTTTCCTCCTCGTATCGGTCGGTGCGACCTTAGCTGTCGGACTGTCCGAGGCGCATGGCACGATCGTGACCGGACAGTCTTTGCGCGCGCTGGGAGATGATCGTGTTCTGGTTCTTGCTGATCGCGCTGGTCGTGGTCGTCGCCGCGGTCACGCTCGCCGTCGTGGGCGGCGGGGAGGAGTCGGTGCTGCCCGACGCTCCGCCCGAGCAGATCACCGACCCCCTGCCGGCGACCCGCCCGGTGGCCCGTGCGGACATCGAGGCGCTGCGGCTGCCGGTGACGGCCCGCGGCTACCGGATGGCCGACGTCGACGACGTACTGGGCCGCCTCGGCGCGGAACTGGCCGAGCGGGACGCCCGTATAGCGGAGCTGGAGGCGGCGCTGGCCGGTGCGCGGGCTTCGGCGACCGGCCGCCCCGACCTGTACAAGGGACACGCCGAGGGTCGCGCCGAGGGCGGTTTCGAGGGCGGTTTCCAGGACGACGGGCCGCGGTCATGACGGGTGCCGCCGTGGCCGGTCCGGACGGCGGACTCCGCTGCCCCTGGGCGCTGTCGACCGAGGAGTACGTCGCGTACCACGACGCGGAGTGGGGACGCCCCGTGCACGGGGACGACGAGCTGTACGAGCGGCTCTGCCTGGAGGCGTTCCAGTCCGGACTGTCCTGGCTGACGATCCTGCGGCGCAGGCAGGGCTTCCGGGCCGCGTTCGCCGACTTCAAGATCGCGGCGGTGGCGGCGTTCACCGAGGAGGACGCGGCGCGGCTGCTGGCCGACCCGGGCATCATCCGCAACCGCGCGAAGATCGCGGCCACCCTCGCCAACGCGAAGGTCCTCGCGCAGTGGCAGCCGGGCGAGCTGGACACGCTGATCTGGTCGTACGCCCCGGACCACGCCGCCCGCCCGGCCCCGCGCAGGATCGCGGACGTCCCGGCGGTCACGCCGGAGTCGACGGCGCTGGCGAAGGAGCTGAAGAAGCGCGGAGTCCGGTTCGTCGGCCCGACAACGGCGTACGCCCTGATGCAGGCGTGCGGCCTGGTGGACGACCACTTGTCGGACTGCGTGTCCCGAGGCAACTGACCGAGAGGCCGCCCCCGGCGGGCCGGGGGTTCTCCCAGTCCGGACGGGGTCGGCGGGAGGGCGACAGTATGGCCAGGCCGGGCGGCCCGGTGTTGCGGCGCACGGCCGCGCCCGCGTCCGCCGGCGGACGCGGACGGGGGCGGGCCCCCGCCCCGGGGCACGGACCCTAGCGGCCCAGGTACTTGGGCTTCGTCTTGTCCAGGAATGCCTGGACCGCGATTGTGTGGTCCTCCGACGCGCCCGCCCGGGTCTGGAGCTCGTCCTCCTTGTCGAGGGCCTCGGTGAGCGAGTGGCCCGCCCCGTACGCCAGCGACTCCTTGATCGCCGCGTACGCCGCTGTGGGGCCCTCGGCCAGGGTGCGGGCCACTGCCGCCGCCTCCGTGGCCAGGTCCGCCGCCGGGACGAGCTTGTTGGCGATGCCCAGCTCGTACGCCTGCTGCGCGGAGATCGAGCGCGGGAAGAGGAGCAGGTCCGCGGCCCGGCTCTGGCCGATCAGCCGGGGCAGGGTCCAGGACACGCCCGAGTCGGCGGTGAGGGCGACCCCCGCGAAGGACGTGTTGAAGCCGGCGGTGTCGGCCACGACCCGGTAGTCCGCGGCCAGGGCGAAACCGAAGCCCGCACCGGCGGCGACGCCGTTCACCCCGGCGACCACGGGCTTGGGCATCTGCGTGAGCGCACGCACGATGGGGTTGTAGTGCTCGCGCACGGTGTTCATCGTGTTGCCGCTGCCCGATTCGCGGTCCGCCGCCAGCGAGCCGATGTGCTCCTTGAGGTCCTGTCCCACGCAGAACGCCCGGCCGGTCGCCGTCAGCAGTACGGCCCGTACGGCCGCGTCGGCCGCGGCGGCCTGAAGGGAGTCCCGCAGCGCGACCTTCGCCTCGGTGTTCATTGCGTTCATGGCCTCGGGACGATTGATCGTGATCGTCGCGAGGCCGTCGGTCACTTCGTAGAGCACGGTGTCGGCCATGGCAGGGGTCCCCTCCGTCGCGGCTCGGCCAGCGGGTACTGACCAGTACAGGGCCAGCATGGCGGAGATCGCGGACGCCGGACATGTGACCTGCGTCAAAGAAAGAAGCACCGCCCAGCCGGGCACGGCGGCGAAGTATCGCAGGCGGATCGCCGAAATGAGTGGTTTTGCTCAAGCGCGTTGCGCAAGCGATGCAGACCGATGTTGGTCATCGGGTCCTGCGATGCGGGATAATGACCTGGAAGCAACGTGTTCGATGCCGGTGACACCTGGGTTGTCGGCCGATGAGCTGGTTTCAGGAAGGGGAACGAGCATGGCGGCCATGAAGCCGCGGACGGGCGACGGCCCGCTCGAGGTGACCAAGGAGGGGCGGGGCATCGTCATGCGCGTTCCGCTCGAAGGCGGCGGTCGACTTGTCGTCGAGCTGACTCCGGACGAGGCCGACGCACTCGGCGACGCCCTGAAGAAGGTCGTCGGCTGACGCGCAGGCACCAACAGAGTTCTCCACTGCCCCGGCGGCTGACGCTGCCGGGGCAGTGGTGTGTCCGGGGACGGGGAGTGGGGGGAGGGAGCCGTCAGCGGCGGACGGCGCACAGCAGGCCGTCGCCGACGGGCAGCAGCGCGGGCAGCAGTTCCTGGCTCTCGCGGACCGCCCGCAGCAGCTCGCGCAGCCGTACGACCTCGGACGGCTGAGCCGCCGAATCGACCGTGCGGCCGTCCGCGAAGACGCCCTCGAAGCAGACCAGACCCCCAGGTCGGAGCAGGCGCAACGATTCAGCGAGATAGTCCAGGCACTCCGTCCGGTCACCGTCGCAGAAGACGAGGTCGTACCCGCCGTCGGCGAGGCGGGGGAGTACGTCGAGGGCGCGTCCCGGGATGAAGCGCGCGCGGTTCCCGGCGAAGCCGGCCGCGCGGAAGGCCTGGCGCGCGAACTGCTGGCGCTCGGGTTCCAGGTCGACCGTGGTCAGTACCCCGTCGGGACGCATGCCGTGCAGCAGGTGGATACCGGAGACGCCGGTGCCGGTGCCGATCTCGGCCACCGCCTTGGCGTCCGTGGTGGCAGCGAGCAGGGCCAGCGCGGCGCCGGTGCCGGGGGATACCGAACGCAGGCCTGCTTCCCGGGCCCGCTCCCGGGCCCAGCGCAGCGCGTCGTCCTCGGCGACAAAGGCGTCGGCGAACGCCCAGCTCGTCTGCCGGTTGCCGGTAATGACCGTCTCCTGTCCCCGTAGTAGCGCAACGGTGACTGTATCCGCTGCCCACGGGAACCCGCAGATGGGACCGGGCGTTATGAAGGGGCGAGGGGGATTCGATGGGTCGAGCCGATCGAGCAGGTCAGGAATCAGCGCGCGGTCAAAATTCGCGCAAACAAGCTTATCCGGAGCTAACGGGGCAGGTGGCTATGGTAGGGGCTCCACTGGACACCACCAGAGCCGATAGGGGAGGTGCGGCTGCGCCTGTGGATCGGGGAGGAGTGCTGAAGCGCTTTCTCAGGTCGTCGGGTGAGCCGAAATCCGTGACCGACATTGCTGACCGTTCTCTCCCAGACTCCGCACCCACCGCGACCTTCGCCGCCGATGCGGAATCGCAGGCGTGGACGCCTCCCTCGTGGGAGGACATCGTCAGCACGCACAGTGCCCGGGTCTACCGCCTCGCCTATCGCCTGACCGGCAATCAGCACGATGCCGAGGACCTCACGCAGGAGGTCTTCGTCCGGGTGTTCCGGTCGCTGTCGACGTACACGCCGGGCACCTTCGAGGGCTGGCTGCACCGCATCACCACCAACCTCTTCCTGGACATGGTGCGCCGCAAGCAGCGCATCCGCTTCGACGCGCTCGGCGACGACGCCGCGGAGCGGCTGCCGAGCCGCGAGCCGAACCCCCAGCAGGTGCTGCACGACACGCACTTCGACGCGGACGTGCAGCAGGCGCTGGACACCCTCGCGCCCGAGTTCCGCGCCGCGGTGGTGCTCTGCGACATCGAAGGCCTTTCGTACGAGGAGATCGCCGCCACCCTCGGCGTCAAGCTCGGCACCGTGCGCAGCCGGATCCACCGTGGCCGCTCGCACCTGCGCAAGGCCCTGCAGCACCGCTCGCCCGAGGCCCGCGCCGAGCAGCGCGCACTGGCGGGAGTGGCTCTGGGCAGCCCCGTGCCGCTGGGAGAGGGCGGAGCGGCGTGAGTGGAACCAGTCCGACACCCGCCGAACAGCACCTGGGAGACCGGCTCGCCGCCCTGGTGGACGGTGAGCTGGGCCATGACGCGCGCGAGCGGGTCCTCGCCCATCTGGCGACGTGTACGAAGTGCAAGGCCGAGGCCGACGCCCAGCGCCGGCTGAAGACCCTGTTCGTGGAGACCGCACCCCCACCCCCCTCCGAAGGACTCCTCGCGCGCCTTCAGGGGCTTCCCGGGGGAGGCGAGGACGACGGGCGTGGCGGACCGTTCGGCAGCGGAGCCTTCGGTAACGGAGTCTTCGGAGTGCGCTCCGAATCCCCGGGTTCCCTCGGCCCTGTCGGCTATGTGCCGGGTGGCAGCCATGCCACGGTGCTGCCGGAGCGCGGCTTCCGTTTCCATGACGTCGGCGGCCGCGAGGCGGACCGGCAGGCTTGGCGCGGGCGCAGGTTCGCGTTCGCCGCGGCCGGTGCGGTCTCGCTCGCGGCGATCGCGCTCGGCGGCTCCCTGCCGCTGGACGCGAAGGTGCAGCCCAGCGCCCGCGGTGAGGGCGGTGCCCAGGTCACGCCGCTGCGTGCGACGGCGACGCCGTCCGCGTCTCGCGGAACCACCGGCCCGGTCCGCCGCCAGGGCGGGGCGGCCGGACTCCAGGACATGTCGGCGGCGGGCGAGATCGGACCTCTTGCCTCCACCGTTTCGCCGGCGGTCATGGCCCCGGTCGTCGCACCTGTTGCGTACCCCACGGGCCCCGGTCCCGTCACGCCGCTGGCGCCGCCGTTCGCGGCCGCGGTGACCGGTGCGACGGGAGCCCCGCTGATACGTCCGGTTGACCAGACCGCTCCCGCGACGGCCCAGACCCCGGTGGCACCCGCCGCACCGACGCGGCTCTCCGCGCATCCGGGTCTGCAGATGTACACAGGACGCTGACCAGGCCCCTGCGCACGGTTTGCCAAACCTGGTTGAATCCCCGGGACGGGTGTTCGCCGGCCTATCCGGACCGGGCACGCGGATTCGACGCGGATACCAGGACGTTGCGGGGAGAACATGGACGAGGGCAAGCCCACCGGGCCCAAGGCGAAGTGGTGGAGCCGACCCCGCCCGGAAGGCTCCCCGCCAGAGCCCCTGCCGACCGAACCGGCGCCCCCGGCCCCGGTCCCGGCCGAGGCGGTCCCTCAAGGTGCGGACGCTGCGGACTACGCGGACAGCGCGGACGCTGCGGACCACGCGGGCGGCGCGGACGCTGCGGACCACGCGGGCGGCGCGGACGGTGCGGGGGCCGACGGCGCCGAGCGGACGGACGAGCTGGCAGCGAGCACCGCGGGCCGCCCGGCCGTCGACGAGCAGCCGCAGCGCATGGGGCAGGGGCAGTCGGCGCCTGCCGACGCAACCTCGCCGGGGCAGCAGGTGCCCGGGGGCGGGCTTCCGCGGCAGCCAGGCCCGACAGGCGCCGCCGTGCCGGGGCAGGCCGGGCCGGTGGACGCCCAGCCCGTGGACGGCCTGCCGGGGGACGCTGTCACCGCGGAGCTGCCGTCCGTTGATGACGGCGCGGCGGATCCCGCTCCCCGGCCGCAGCCCCTGCATGCCCCCGATCCCTACGGCACCCCGCCCTATGGCGGCCCGGGGCCCTGGGCGCCCGCGCCTCCCGTACAGCGTCCGGTGCCGACGCCCGCGCACGGCACCCCGCTGCCCCCGCCGGTCTTCAGCCCGCTCCCGCACCCGGCTCAGCCGCAGCCACAACCGCAGCCGCACGCGCCGTGGGGCCAGTACGACCCGTGGGGCGCGCCCCTGCAACTGGCCGACGGCGGCGAGCCGGCCGGGGGCCGGGAGAAGCCCCGCCGCGGCGCCCTATTCGTCGGCGCGCTGCTGCTGGCGCTCGTCGCCGGCGGTATCGGCGGCGGCATCGGCGCGTACGTCGAGCGCAACGGCGGCGTCACCACCGTCGATCTGCCGCAGGCCGGCCCGGAGAGCGGGGACCGCGCGCCCGACAGCGTCGCCGGCATCGCCGCCAGCGCCCTGCCGAGCGTGGTCACGCTCCACGTCCAGGGCGGCGAGTCGCAGGGCACCGGCACCGGCTTCGTCCTGGACGGCCGGGGCCACATCCTGACCAACAACCACGTGGTGGAGGCCGCGTCCTCCTCCGGCGGGATAACGGTCACCTTCAGCGGCGGCGAGACCGCCGAGGCCGAGATCGTCGGCCGGGACAGCGGGTACGACCTGGCGGTCGTCAAGGTCACCGGTGTCAACGGCCTCAAGCCGCTGCCCCTGGGCAACTCCGACAGCGTGCGGGTCGGTGACCCGGTCGTGGCCATCGGCGCCCCCTTCGACCTGTCGAACACCGTCACCTCCGGCATCATCAGCGCCAAGGAACGGCCCATCACCGCGGGCGGCGAGAAGGGCGACGGCAGCGACATCAGCTATGTCGACGCCCTGCAGACCGACGCCCCCATCAACCCCGGCAACTCGGGCGGCCCGCTGGTCGACTCCAAGGCCCGCGTGATCGGCATCAACAGCGCGATCAGGGCCGCCGACAACGGATCGGACCTCGCGGACGGCCAGGCCGGCAGCATCGGCCTCGGCTTCGCCATCCCCATCAACCAGGGCAAGCGCGTCGCCGAGGAGCTGATCAGCACCGGCAAGGCCACCCACCCGGTCATCGGCGTCACGCTGGACATGCAGTACACGGGCGACGGCGCCCGCGTCGCTACGAAGAACAACGACGGCAAGCCGCCGGTCACCGTGGGCGGCCCCGCCGACAAGGCCGGTATCGAGCCGCGCGACGTCATCACCAAGGTCGACGGCCAGCGGGTGCACAGCGGCGAGGAGCTCATCGTCAAGATCCGCGCCCACCGCCCCGGCGACCGGCTGGAGCTGACCGTGGTCAGGGACGGCCGGGAGCGGACGCTCGGGGTCGTCCTCGGTTCCGCGGACGGCACGTGACGGTCACGTGGAGGTACCGCCCGGACAGCTGCGGCGGGTACCGTGGACCGGGCCCGGACCTGTCTCTCTTCCGGCGTGGAGACCTGGACCGACCTGCGGGACGCGGAAATCCAAGGAGCAGCTAGGTGTTCAATGACATAGGCGCCCTCGAGCTGGTGACGCTCGTGGTCCTTGCCGTGCTCGTTTTCGGCCCCGACAAGCTGCCCAAGGTCATCCAGGACGTCTCCGGCCTCATCCGCAAGATCCGGGACTTCTCGGAGAGCGCGAAGCACGACATCCGCTCCGAACTCGGCCCGGATTTCAAGGACTTCGAGTTCGAGGACCTCAACCCCAAGACGTTCGTCCGCAAGCAGCTGATGGACAACGACGACCTGGGGCTGAAGGAGATCCGCAACGGCTTCGACCTCCGGAAGGAAATGGCCGAGGTCTCGGACGCCGTCCAGGGCAAGGACTCCGAGGCGGCCGCCGGAGCCGCGCCGAACGGCTCGGCTCCGGGCCCCGTGGCCGGCGGTGGCGCCGACCTGCTGAAGAAGCCGGCGCAACCCGCCCCCGCCGACCGTCCGCCCTTCGACGCCGACGCCACCTGAGTCACATCTTCCCGTTGTGCCGGAGTGGGATGGCTATCCTCCATCTGTCCGGAACGAGGACGCCCGAGGGGGGCGGGCCGCTCCGGACCCTAGGGATCGAGGAGGCGGCCGGAACAGATGGAGACGACGAGTCGGGTAGGGACACAAGCGCAGGGAACGCCCGGTGCGGGAGGGGTGCCGGCGGCCCGGCGTACGGTCGGCGGCTATCTGGCGGCGGGCTTCCCCTGGTACGGACTGGACGAGGCGTTCACCGGCCCGCGCTGGCTGATGCAGGTCGGGACCGCCGCGGACGGCACGGTCGAACACGGTTCCATCGGTCACGGCGACGAGCCGTCGGTCCGCCCCGACGCGGGCGAGGACAAGGACAAGGACCGCTTCGCGGTCGTCGTGACCGTCGCGAGCAACCCGCTCAGACGCAGCGCCGACGGCACGGGCGTGCTGGAGGCCACCTCGGTCTCCTCCGCGGCCTGGCTGGCCGGCTCCGGTCTGCTCGCTTTCACCTGGCCGGCGCAGATGGACCACTCGCTGCGCGACGACTGGCTGGACCAGCAGACCGAGACCGCCTGGGAGCTGGCGGACGACCTCGGCGGACCGGACTGGTCGTCGCTGTCGCTGCCGGTGGACGGCGTGCCCACGCCCTTCCACTACCGCGAGTCCGAGTTCGGCTGGGTACTGGCGGGCTCGGCGGCCGGAGGGGTGCACATCGGGGCCTACGGGCGCGGGATGAGCGCGTACGGGCTGGGCTTCTCGGTGGTCAAGGACATCACCGCGTACGAGTAACCGCGTACGAGTAGCGGATACGTGAGGAGGGGCGGCACCCGCCCGCCGGGTGCCGCCCCTCCTCACGTACGTCAGAACTTGTTGCGCGGGGTGATTCCCAGCGACATGCCCGACAGGCCGCGCTGCCGGCCGCCCAGCTTGCCCGCGATCGCGCGCAGCGCGCTGCCCGCCGGCGAGTCCGGGTCGGTGATCACGACGGGCTTGCCCTCGTCGCCGCCCTCCCGCAGCCGTACGTCGATCGGGATGGAGCCGAGCACCGGCACGGTCGCGCCGGTCGTCCGCGTCAGGCCGTCGGCGACCGACTGGCCGCCGCCCGTGCCGAACACGTCGACCATCTCGTCGCAGTGCGGGCAGGGCAGCCCGGACATGTTCTCGACGACACCGACGATCTTCTGGTGGGTCTGTACGGCGATCGAGCCGGCCCGCTCCGCGACCTCGGCCGCGGCCTGCTGCGGGGTGGTGACGACCAGGATCTCGGCGTTCGGCACCAGCTGCGCCACCGAGATCGCGATGTCACCGGTGCCGGGCGGCAGGTCGAGCAGCAGGACGTCCAGGTCGCCCCAGTACACGTCCGCGAGGAACTGCTGAAGGGCCCGGTGCAGCATCGGGCCGCGCCAGACCACCGGGGCGTTGCCCGGGGTGAACATGCCGATGGAGATCACGCTCACGCCGTGCGCGGACGGCGGCATGATCATGTTCTCGACCTGGGTGGGACGGCCGTCGACTCCCAGCATGCGCGGCACGCTGTGGCCGTAGATGTCGGCGTCCACGACGCCGACCTTCAGCCCGTCCGCCGCCATCGCCGCGGCCAGGTTGACGGTCACCGAGGACTTGCCGACGCCGCCCTTGCCGGACGCCACCGCGTACACCCGGGTAAGCGAGCCCGGCTTGGCGAAGGGCACCTCGCGCTCGGCGGTGCCGCCGCGCAGCGAGGAGGCGAGCTCCTTGCGCTGCTCGTCGCTCATCACGTCGAGGTCGACGGCGACCCGCGTGACGCCGGGCACCCGCGCGACCGCGTCGGTGACGTTCTTGGTGATGGTCTCGCGCATCGGGCAGCCGGAGACCGTGAGATACACGGTGACGGCAACCGATCCGTCCGTCCCGATCTCCACCGATTTGACCATGCCGAGGTCAGTGATCGGCTTGTGGATCTCGGGGTCGTTCACCGTCGCCAGCGCGTCGCGCACCGCGTCTTCCGCGGGGACGGTTGTGGGAGTGTCGGTAGCCATGCCCTGATGGTACGGCGCCCGGTCCCGCCGCCGGAAAGCCTGTCAGCGGTCGCCTTCGTCACTCTCGGACGGGAATAGCCGCCGGTCGTCCAGTTCCTTGATCAGGTCCTGGAACTCGGAGCGGATCCAGTCCCGGGTCGCGACCTCGCCCAGCCCCATCCGCAGCGCGGCGATCTCGCGGGTCAGGTACTCGGTGTCGGCGATGCTGCGCTCGTTCTGCTTGCGGTCCTGTTCGAGGTTGACGCGGTCCCGGTCGTCCTGGCGGTTCTGCGCGAGCAGGATGAGCGGCGCCGCGTACGAGGCCTGAAGCGACAGCGCCAGGGTCAGGAAGATGAACGGGAACTCGTCGAAGCGCAGATGACCGGGCGCCGAGACGTTCCAGATCACCCACGCGATGATGGCCAGCGTCATCCAGACGATGAAGCGGCCGGTGCCCAGGAGCCGCGCGATCCGCTCCGAGAGGCGGCCGAAGGACTCGGGGTCGTACTCGGGCCACAGGCGGCGGCGCGGCGCGCGCGGCTGGTCGAGCCGCGCACGGGGGGCGCGCATCAGCGCACTGGCGCCGGTCGGCCGCGTGCGCTCCCTCGCCTCGCCCTTCTCTCCGCGTTCGACGAGCCCGTGCTCGCGGCCGCGGTCGCGGTCACCGGCCACGGGAGGCCTCCTCCGGGTGGAGCTCGGTCTCCCGCCAGTCGTCGGGCAGCAGGTGGTCCAGTACGTCGTCGACGGTCACCGCACCGAGCAGCGAGCCGCGATCGTCCACCACCGGGGCGGCGACCATGTTGTACGCGGCGAGGTAGCTGGTCACGGTCGGCAGCGGGGTGTCCGGCGACAGCGGCGGCAGATCGGTGTCCACGATCGAGCTGACCAGGGTGAACGGCGGGTCGCGCAGCAGCCGTTGGAAGTGCACCGTGCCCAGGTACTTGCCGGTCGGTGTCTCGTCCGGCGGCCGGCACACGTACACCTGGGCGGCCAGCGCCGGTGACAGGTCCCGCTGCCGTACCCGGGCGAGCGCGTCCGCGACGGTCGCGTCCGGCCGCAGCACGATCGGCTCGGTCGTCATCAGGCCGCCGGCCGTCCGCTCCTCGTACGACAGCAGCCGGCGTACGTCCGCCGCGTCGTCCGGCTGCATGAGGGCCAGCAGCCGTTCCTTCTCCTCCTCGGGCAGCTCGGAGAGCAGGTCCGCCGCGTCGTCCGGGTCCATCGCCTCCAGGACGTCGGCCGCGCGCTCCTCCTTCAGTTTCCCGAGGATCTCGATCTGGTCGTCGTCCGGCAGCTCTTCGAGGACGTCCGCGAGCCGGTCGTCGTCCAGTGCGGCGGCCACCTCGGCGCGGCGCTTGGGCGAGAGGTGGTGCAGGACGTTCGCCAGGTCGGCGGGGCGCAGTTGCTCGAAGGTGGCCAGCAGGCTCTCCGCGCCCTGTCCGTGCTCCTCCAGCGAGAACCCGGTGACCGCCGACCACTCGACGGTCAGCGCCTCGCCCTTGCGGCGCAGGGCGCCGCCCTTGCCCTTGCGTACGAAGATCTTGTCGATCTCCCAGTCGCGGCGGGCCGGCAGCTGCTGGATCGCGACGTCGAGCACCGTGACGTCCTCGCCGGTGGCGACGAGGCGCACCCGGCGGTCGAGCAGCTCGCCGAGGATCAGCCGTTCGGTGGGGCGCTGCTCGAAGCGCCGCATGTTCACCACGCCGGTGGTGATGACCTGGCCCGATTCGACGCCGGTCACCCGGGTCATGGGCAGGAAGATCCGGCGGCGGCTGACGACTTCGACGACCAGTCCGAGCAGCCGGGGCGGACGTCCCCCGACGCGCAGCATCGCGACCAGGTCGCGGACCCGGCCGACCTGGTCACCGTTGGGGTCGAAGACCGCGACACCGGAGAGGTGGGAGACGAAGATCCGGGGGGCGCCTGCTGCCATGCCGAGCGCCTCCTTTGGTGCGGTTTGCTGCATTTACCTGCTGATACGGGGTTCAGGCTAGCCCGTGCCGGTCCGGGCCGCGCCTGCTCGGCGTCCGGACGGCTGCCTTCCTGTTGGCCCGGAAGGCACAGGTACGCTGCCGTCTGCTGTACAGGACACCCGCATGAGAGGCAGTGCGCTTGTGACCGTTTTCCCCCCGGCCGCCCGGAGCCGCCGGGCCGCACTGGTCGCCGCGGTGTGTGCGGGGCTGGCCATGGCGAGCTCGGGGTGCGGCGGCGAGGATCCCGACGCGGGGACCAACGGGGTGGGCAAGCTGTCCGCCGAGAAGATCGAGGACCGGGCGCAGAAGGCCGTCGACGGGGCGGACGCGGTGCGGCTGTCCGGCACGGTGATCAGCAAGGGCCGCACGTACAAGCTGGACATGCGGCTGAAGGGCGACGGCGGCACCGGGATCGTCACCTCGAAGGACATGAACTTCCAGCTGCTGCGGGTGGGGGAGCAGCTCTACCTGAAGGCGGACGCGGCGTTCTGGTCCCACGACTCCGACTCGCACGACTCCGACTCCGACGGGGGGGCGAAGCCGTCCGACTCGACCGCCGCCGACAAGCTCGACGACAAGTACGTGAAGGTGCCGGAGGGCGATCCCGCGTACAAACAGCTGCGCGGCTTCACCGAGATGGACGTCCTGCTGGACGGCCTCCTCGGGCTGCACGGCAAGCTGGAGAAGGGCGAGCGGTCCAAGGTCGGCGGCATCCGCACGATCCAGGTCACGGCCGACCAGGGCAGGGGCGGCAAGCTCCAGGTGTCGCTGCAGGGCACGCCGTACCCGCTGCGGATGGAGCGCGCGGGCGGCGCGGGCGTCGTGGAACTGGCGGACTGGAACAAGCAGTTCGCGCTCACCGCGCCCGGCAAGGACGAGACGGTCGACTACGGCCGCCAGCTCCCGACGGGCGACTAGCAGGCCCTGTCCGGCCGGACAGGCCTAGCTAGCTCTTGCTCCTGCGCTTGAACAGTAGCCTGTGCAGGCCGGCCGGGATCGGGCGGCGCGTTGTCGCGGACGTCGGCAGCGGTACGGCCGACAGCGGTCCCTGCGGCAGCTCGGTCCGCGCGTCCTGCGGCTCCAGCCGCAGCACCCGGCACTCCCGGGCCCAGCGCTCGGTGACCTGCTCGGCGTCGGGCGCGTTCAGACGCTTGCCCTTCAGCTCGGCAGTGGCCGCCTCCCACGCCTCGGACCCCGGCGCCAGCTCGACCACGCCGGCCCGCCAGGCGACGAGCCGCCCGCCCTTGTCCTTGCTGCGTACGGTGACCTCGGCGACCGCACCGTCGACGAGCCCCGGGAACGGCTGCTCGCCCGGCCCGTCCCCGACGATGTGCGCGGCGCCGTCGTGCCACACGTGCCACAGCGCCCGGGCGGGCCCGGTGCCCTGTACCCAGATGAGGCCGGACTTCTTGGTGGCCTCCTCGACGAGGGCCTGATCGAGCAACGTCAACGTCATGCGCCCACCATAGGACGCCACCGTCGGACCACGTTCCCCACCCACCCGCCCCGACCGGCGCCGCTGATGGGGTGACAGTTCCATAAAGCGGAGACGCGCCTTACTCTGGGGCGTGCCTTCCGCTACCGCCGCCCGCGCCGTCCCTCCCGTCCACGGGATACCCGGCGCGCCCCGTACCGACTTCCTGCTGCTCGGCGTCGCGCTCGCCGGGGTGTCGCTCTCCGCGCCGCTCATCGCGGCCACCGCCGCGCCCGCCCTCGCGATCGCCTTCTGGCGCAACGCCATGGCCGTCGGCGCGCTGGCACCCGTCGCGCTGCTCCGGCACCGCGCCGAGTTGCGCGGTATGGGACGCCGCGCCGCCCTCCTCGCCGTCGCCGCCGGCCTGATGCTCGCGCTGCACTTCGCCCTCTGGCTGCCGAGCCTGCGGATGACCTCCGTCGCCTCCTCCACCGCGCTGTGCACGACCACGCCGATCTGGACGACGCTGCTGATGCGGATGCGCGGCCACCGGTCGCCCGGCCTGGTCTGGGCCGGTACGGCCGTGGCGTTCGCCGGGGTGGTCATCCTGACCGGCGTCGACCTCACGCTCTCCCCCCGCGCCCTCGCGGGCGACGCGCTCGCGCTCGGCGGCGGTATCGCGGCCGCCGGTTACGTCCTGCTCGGCGCCGAGGTGCGGCGCACGGTGAGCACCACCTCGTACACCCTCGTCTGCTACACGACGACCGCCGTCGTGCTGCTCGCCGCCTGCCTGCTCTCCGGCGCGGAACTCGGCGGGTACAGCGCGACCACCTGGGCCCAGCTCGCCGCGCTCACCGTCGCCGCCCAGCTGATCGGCCACTCACTGCTCAACCGGGTCGTCAGCACCCTCGGCCCGTCCGTCACCTCCACCGCGATCCTGCTGGAGACGCCCGGCGCGGCCCTGATCGCCGCGCTCTGGCTGGGACAGGTGCCGCCGCTCGCCGCCTACCCGGCGCTGCTGGTGATCCTGGCCGGTCTCGCCCTGGTGATCAGAGCCAGCCGTTCCGGCGCAGCGCCCGGTGGATCGTGAAACAGATACCGACGATCACGCCCATCACCAGCGGATAGCCGAACCGCCATTCCAGCTCGGGCATGTGCTTGAAGTTCATGCCGTACACACCGCAGATCATGGTCGGTACGGCGATGATCGCCGCCCAGGAGGTGATCTTGCGCATGTCCTCGTTCTGCGCGACCGTCGCCTGCGCCAGGTTCGCCTGGAGGATCGAGTTCAGCAGCTCGTCGAAGCCGACGACCTGCTCCTGCACCCGGACCAGGTGGTCGGCCACGTCGCGGAAGTACTTCTGGATGTCCGGGTCCACCAGCCGCATCGGCCGCTCACTGAGCAGCTGCATCGGCCGCAGCAGCGGCGAGACGGCCCGCTTGAACTCCATGACCTCGCGCTTGAGCTGGTAGATCCGCCCGGCGTCGGTACCGCGCGGGCTGCCCTTCGCCGGCGGCGCGAAGACCGCGCTCTCGACCTCGTCGATGTCGTCCTGCACGGCCGCCGCGACCGCGATGTACCCGTCGACGACATGGTCGGCGATGGAGTGCAGCACGGCGGACGGCCCTTTGGCCAGCAGCTCGGGGTCCTCCTGAAGCCGGTGCCGCAGCGCACGCAACGACCCCTGGCCGCCGTGCCGCACGGTGATGACGAAGTCCCGGCCCGTGAAGCACATCACCTCGCCGGTCTCCACCACCTCGCTGGTGGCGGTGAGTTCGGCGTGGTCGACGTAGTGGATCGTCTTGAAGACGGTGAAGAGCGTGTCGTCGTACCGCTCCAGCTTCGGCCGCTGGTGCGCGTGCACCGCGTCCTCGACGGCCAGCGGGTGCAGCCCGAACTCCGCCGCGATACCCGCGAATTCGGCTTCCGTCGGCTCGTGCAGCCCGATCCAGGCGAAGCCGCCCTCCTCGCGCACCTGAAGCATCGCCTCGCGCGGCGTACGGCAGGACTCCTCCTTCACCCGGCGGCCGTCCCGGTACACCGCGCAGTCGACGACCGCGCTGGACGCGGACGGGTCGCGGGTGGTGTCGTAACCGCTGTACGGGGTACTGCTCTTGCGCAGCGACGGACGAACAGCTGCACGCAGGTCACGGATCATCGACATGGCGGGCTCCTTCGCGGAGGGGCCGTCGAGGCGACGCCGGCACTGCCCGGAATGGAGACGTACGGCGGCTCGGCCGGTACGTCAGCAAAGCGGGCGGCACCGCACGGTCGCGGTAACGGCGTTCGCTACAGACACGGATCAGGCAAAGCGAAGTGCTCTTCCGTCGTGCGACATGCCATGAGCCCCGTACGTTTCAGTCGTCGCTGACTGGGGTACAGGAGGCGATCAGATCGCGAGCAACGCGAGGAAGGTGTCCCCTGCGGAAGAGCGGCTAGTACTGCACGGTCGACTTCGATCCACCGCAGCCCCACCTCCTCCGGCCGGTCCCCCGTGGGGGATGACGTCTGCCGGGGCTGGAAAGACACGCTTGGCGTGCTGCCCCGACCAGCGGCCAAGACTATCAGCCGACAGATGGTCAAGGCCCCGTTCTCTGATGGTCCGGCAGTTTCCGTACGCGTTCTGTACGCCTTCTATGCTCGGGGCATGGCAGATGTTCTTGCGCTGGTCGAGGCCCGGCTGCGTACGGCCCTGGGTGAACCGGACGCGCGCGCCGCGGTGACCTTCCTGGGTACCGACCGGATCGAGGTGCTGCGTTTCGTGGACGGCGACGTGCTTCGCTACGCGACCCTCGGTATGTCCGCGCACCCCATGACGGACCCCACCGCCGCGCTCGCCGACCCGGTGCGCGGCCCGCGCGCCGAGCTGGTGCTGTCGGTACGCGCCGGCCGCGCCGACACGGACAAGGTGCTGCGCGCGCTCGCCGTGCTCGCCGCGTCGCCGCAGGTCGAGGGCGTGGTGGTGGCGCCGGGCGCCTCCCTGGACGTGGGCGAACCGCTGTGGCCGGGGGCGCCGTTCAGCACGGTCCTGGTGGCGGAGCCGGGCGGCCTGGTCGAGGACGCGGAGCCGGGCGAACCGATGGATCCGGTGCGCTTCCTGCCGCTGCTGCCGATGACGGCGAACGAGGCGGCGTGGAAGCGGGTGCACGGCGCGGGGGCGCTCCAGGAGCGGTGGCTCGCGCGCGGCACGGATCTCCGGGACCCGCTGCGTACGTCCGTACCCCTGGACTGATTCGAACGAACGGGCGGTCGCGGACCCCGATCGAACTGGAGTCGCCTCCGGACGGGTGATCGTCCTTGACGCGGCGTCGGCCGGGGAGGACCGTGGAGCCCTATGAGGGGCGAACCCAGTTGCCCTAAGTGCGGTGGCCGGGTCAGGGCGCCCGGTCTCTTTGCCGACTCCTGGCAGTGCGCTGTCCATGGCACCGTCCACCCGATGCAGCCCGTGATCCCGCCCAGTGTCGAAGCCCTCGGCGTGGTGGTGCACCGGGCCAAGGTGCCGGTGTGGATGCCGTGGCCGCTGCCCGTCGGCTGGCTGTTCACCGGGGTCGCCTGCGCGGGCGACGACCGCAACGGCGGACGCGCCACCGCCGTCGCCTGCTCGGGCCCCGGCCCGCTCGGCGGCATGGGCGAGCTGCTGCTGGTGGCCGAGGAGCTCGGGGTCGGACTCGGCGCGCGGTACGCAGGTATCGACGGCCCGGACCCCGGCGAGTACCTGAGCGTCGACAAGCCGCCGGACGCCAAGGTCGTCGCTGCCGGCCGTCCCACTCCGCTCTGGCACGTCACCGGCACCCCCGACGACCGTGCGGTGTTCGCGGGCGAGGCGCTCGGGCTGTGGCTGTGGGCGATCGTCTGGCCCGAGCAGTCGAGCCTGCTGCTGTACGACGAGCTGGTACTCACGGATCTGCGCGACGCGGGGGCGGAGGTGGACCTGCTGCCGTGCGGCGCGCTGTCGCCGCGGATCCTGGGGTGACGCGCCCGGCACCGGGGGCCCGGCGCTGCCGGGCTCTGCCGTGGGGCGTGGCGGTGGCGTGCGGCCGTGGCGCGTGGTCGTGACGCGAGTCCGTGGCGCGAGTTCGTGACGCATCTCTCGGTACCGCCCGGCGCCTGACGTCGCTGCCGTGACGGACCGGGCCCGGCCGCGCGGTTACCCTGGAGTGTCCCCGGTCCGCCTCGAACCCTGGAGCCTGTGCTGTGCGCATCGACCTGCACACCCACTCCACGGCTTCCGACGGTACGGACACCCCGGCCGAGCTGGTCCGCCACGCGGCCGCCGCCGGGCTCGACGTCGTCGCGCTGACCGACCACGACACGGTCGGCGGTCACGCGGAAGCGATCGCCGCCACGCCCGAGGGGCTCACCCTCGTCACCGGCGCCGAGCTCTCCTGCCGGGTCGACGGTGTGGGGCTGCACATGCTCGCGTACCTCTTCGACCCGGCCGAGCCGGAACTGGCGCGCGAACGCGAACTCGTACGGGACGACCGGGTGCCCCGTGCCCGGACCATGGTCGCCAAGCTCCGGGAACTCGGCGTGCCCGTCACCTGGGAGCAGGTCGCCCGTATCGCGGGCGACGGCTCGGTCGGGCGGCCGCACATCGCCACCGCGCTGGTCGAACTCGGGGTGGTGGCGACCGTCTCGGACGCCTTCACGCCGCAGTGGCTGGCCGACGGCGGACGCGCGTACGCGCAGAAGCACGAACTCGACCCCTTCGAGGCGATCCGCCTGGTCAAGGCGGCCGGCGGGGTCACCGTCTTCGCCCACCCGCTCGCCGTCAAGCGGGGTCAGGTCGTCCCGGAGAGCGCGATAGCCGAACTCGCCTCGGCGGGCCTCGACGGCATCGAGGTCGACCACATGGACCACGACGAGGCGTCGCGCGCCCGGCTGCGCGGCCTCGCCGCCGAGCTCGGGCTGCTCACCACCGGCTCCAGCGACTACCACGGCAGCCGCAAGTCCTGCCGGCTCGGGGAGTACACCACCGACCCCGAGATCTACGGCGAGATCACGCGCCGCGCGACCGGCGCGTTCCCGGTGCCCGGCACGGGCGGACGTCCCCGCCCCTAGGGCCTGTCGTTTGGATCTTGCCGGGCTCGCGGGCCCTGGCACCGCACCTCGCCGCGTTGTCGTCAGTCGCCAGGGCTCCGCCATGGCTCCTTCCTCCGCCTTGCGATGCACGGCACCAGACCCCGCTCCCTGATCCGGCCTGATCCAAACGACAGGCCCTAGTCCGCGCCCGTTCGCCCGTTCTGCTCGACCCCTCTTCCCGCAAGGCCATCACTGTGTTCGACGTTGCCGTTTTCGGATCCCTTTTTCTCACGCTTTTCGTAATTATGGACCCCCCGGGGATCACCCCGATCTTCCTCGCCCTGACCTCCGGGCGGCCTGCCAAGGTGCAGCGCCGGATGGCCTGGCAGGCGGTGGCCGTCGCGTTCGGCGTCATCGCCGTCTTCGGCCTCTGCGGGCAGCAGATCCTCGACTATCTGCACGTGTCCGTGCCCGCGCTGATGATCGCGGGCGGTCTGCTGCTCCTGCTCATCGCGCTCGATCTACTGACTGGCAAGACCGACGAGCCGACCCAGACCAAGGACGTGAACGTCGCGCTCGTTCCGCTCGGGATGCCGCTGCTGGCCGGCCCCGGTGCGATCGTGTCGGTGATCCTGGCCGTGCAGAAGGCGGACGGCGTGGGCGGTCAGCTCTCGGTCTGGGCGGCGATCGTGGCCATGCATGCCGTGCTGTGGCTCACCATGCGCTACTCGCTGGTGATCATCCGCGTGATCAAGGACGGCGGCGTGGTGCTGGTGACACGGCTCGCGGGGATGATGCTGTCCGCGATCGCGGTGCAGCAGATCATCAACGGCGTCACGCAGGTGATCCGGGGGTCGTGAGCGAGTCGGCCGGGCGGATGTAGATGCGCTGGCCGATCGCGGCGGCCTGCCGCACCATCCGGTTGGCGGAGGCGGCGTCGACCACGGTGCTGTCCAGGGCGGTGCCGTCGACGTCGTCGAGGCGCATGATTTCGAAGCGCAAGGCTTCTCCCTTCGTCTGATCCTCCTGCTGGAGAACTGTTGGCGGGCGCGCTCGTTCGCACCCTCCATGTCTCTCCAACAGGATGCCCAGCGCAAACATTCCCTACGCTAAGGAAATTTTTAACGTGTCTAACTACTCACTGGTAGTGGGACGGCTTGTGTTCGCTCCGTGACCACCCGGACAATGGGGGGCGTATGAACGACGAGATCAGCGCCCGGCTGGAGCGCACCAACGAACTCCTCCAGCGGATGCTTGCGGAGGTGGCGAAGACCCCCTCGACGCACGCGATATTCGTCGACGCCGGGTACGTGTACGCGGCGGCCGGGCGGCTGGTCGCCGGGACTGAGGACCGCAGGGCCTTCGACCTCGACGCCGAGGGGCTCATCGAGGCGTTCATCGACAAGGCCCGCACGATCTTCGCGGACAGCCGGCTGCTGCGGGTGTACTGGTACGACGGCGCCCGGCGCCGCATCCACACCGCCGAGCAGCAGTCCATAGCCGAGTTGCCGGACGTGAAGGTGCGGCTCGGCAACCTCAACGCCAACAACCAGCAGAAGGGTGTCGACTCGCTGATCCGGACGGATCTCGAATCGCTCGCCCGGCACCGGGCCATCAGTGACGCCGCGCTCGTCGGCGGTGACGAGGACCTCGTCTCGGCGGTCGAGGCGGCGCAGGGGTACGGCGCGCGCGTCCATCTGTGGGGCATCGAGGCGGTCGACGGGCGCAATCAGGCGGAGCCGCTGCTGTGGGAGGTCGACAGCCAGCGCGCGTTCGACCTCGACTTCTGCAAGCCGTACGTGACGCGGCGTACGGCCGCCGCGTACGACGCCGAGACCGAGGGTCTGCCGCGGCCGTCGCGCGAGGACGTGCGCTTCGTCGGCGCGCAGATCGCCGCGACCTGGCTCGGGGCGCGGGGGCGCGAGTCGCTCGCGGACCTGCTGCCCGGGCATCCGTACCTGCCCGGCTCTGTCGACCAGGACCTCCTGGTGGAGGCGGAGTCACTGCTCCAGTACTCGCTGCGCGGCCACGCGGATCTGCGGCGTGCGCTGCGGGACGGCTTCTGGCAGCACCTGCAAGCTCAGTACTGAGCGTGCTCGGTCCAGAAGCCGGCCAGCGCGGCGGCGGTCGCGGCGGGGCGTTCGGCGTTGGGGGAGTGTTCGGTGCCGTCGATCACGGTGCGGTGGGCGCCGAGGCGTACGGCCATGTCGTCCATCAGGGGGACGGGCCAGGCGTAGTCGACCGCGCCCGAGAGCACGTGCTTCGGCAGTGCGGGCGTCGCCGCGGCCAGTTCGTCGACCCGGTCGGGTTCGTCGATCAGCTGCCGGCCGGTGACGATGAGCTGTTCGGGGACGGTGCCGACGAAGCGGCGGTGCAGGAACTCACGTACGGCGGGCGGGGTGGTGACGTCGGCGGCGTCCTCGCGGTCGTGCTCCTGGATCGCCCGCCAGACGCCCTCCATGTCCAGAACGGTGAGGGCGTCGATGAGCAGCTTCGTGCGGGCCTGCTGCGTCTCGGAGATGGCGGCGGGGCCGGAGCTCACGAGGGTGAGCGAGGCGAAGGGGGTGGGGGCGGCGTCGTGGAGCGCGGCGTCGTGGAGGGCGGCCGCGCGGGCGACGAGTCCGCCGAGTGAATGCCCGAGCAGGTGTACGGGGCCGTCGCCGAGTGCGGCGGCCTGGGCGTGTACGTCTGCGGCCAACTCGCTCTGGGCGTAGGCGAGTTCGTCGTGCGGGCCGCCGCTTTCGTGCTGGCCGCGGCCGTCGACGGCGACGGCCCTGAAGCCGGCGGCGGCGAGCGGTTCGAGCAGCCCGATGAAGTCCTCCTTGCTGCCGGTGAATCCGGGCACGAGCAGCGCGGTGCCGCGGGGCGGGGCCGCGCCGGTGTCCGGGCGCGCGTCGTGCACGGCGAACTCGCCGCGGCTGGTCCGGAGTCGGTACGCGCGGGCGCAGTCGGGCAGCGTGAGGCTGGGCGGCTTGCTCATGCGCCCACGCTAGCGGCCCGCCGGCCCCGGGGGCCCGTTCCCGCCCCCGCCGAGGGGCGCCCGCTGCCCGGGGCATCCCCCTCCCCGCCCCTCCCCGAAACCGGGGGCAAGCCCCCGGGCCCCAGGTGCGCCTGCTGCGCGGCGCGGCGTGGGGTTCCGGGCGCCCGCTGGGCCGGGTGGGCCGTGGTTCGCGGTGGTGGGGCATGGCTGTGGGTGTCGGGTGCGGGGTGGCCGCTGCGCGGGCTGTTCCCCTCCCCGCCCCTTCCCGAAACCCGGGAGCAAGCCCCCGGGCCCCCGGGTGCGCCTGCTTCGCGGCGCGGGTTGTCGGGCGCCTTTGGCGCCTGTGCCGGTGGTCGGGTGAGGCCCGCGGGCCCCCGGGTGTGCCTGTTTCGCGGCGCGGGTTGTCGGGCGCCTTCGGCGCCCGTTCCGGTAGTCGGGGCAAGCCCCCCGGCCCCCGGGTGCGCCTGCTTCGCGGCGCGGGCTACAGGGGGACTGCTGTGCCGCGCGGGGGTGTGGCGATGGCCCGGGTCCTCTTGGGATCCGGGCCATCGGGGTGGTCAGCTCTCAGCTTTCCGGGGTGGCTTCTGCCGTGGTGCTGCGGGTGCGGCGGCGGCGGGTCGGCGCCTTCGGTTCCGCGGCCTCGGTCTCCGCCGTCGCGGTCGCGGCCACGGCACGGGTGCGGCGGCGGCGCGGCTTGGGCTCCGCCTCAGGGGCCGCCGTCTCCGTGGTCACCGCGACCGCCTCGGCCGGGGCGGTCACCCGGGTGCGGCGGCGGCGACGCGGCGTACGCGGCTCCTCGGTCTCGGTCTCGGCCACGGGGGCGGTGGCCTCGCCGCCCAGCTCCGCACCGCCGCGGGTGCGCCGCCGCTGGCGCGGCGTGCGCGGCGCGGCCGGTGCCGACGGCGCCACCACCGGCGCGGACCGGCGGCCGCGGCCGCCCGTCTCTCCGAGGTCCTCGACCTCCTCCGCGCCCAGCCCGGCCCGGGTGCGCTCGGCACGCGGCAGGATGCCCTTCGTACCGGCCGGGATGCCGAGCAGTTCGTACAGGTGGGCAGACGTGGAGTACGTCTCCTCCGGGTCGTTGAACGGCAGGTCCAGCGCCTTGTTGATCAGCTGCCAGCGCGGGATGTCGTCCCAGTCGACCAGCGTGATCGCCGTACCCGACGCGCCCGCGCGGCCGGTGCGGCCGACCCGGTGGAGGTACGTCTTCTCGTCCTCCGGCGTCTGGTAGTTGATGACGTGCGTCACGCCCTCGACGTCGATACCGCGAGCCGCGACATCGGTGCAGACGAGGACGTCGACCTTGCCGTTGCGGAAGGCGCGCAGCGCCTGCTCACGGGCGCCCTGGCCGAGGTCACCGTGCACCGCGCCGGAGGCGAACCCGCGGCGCTCGAGCTGCTCGGCGATGTCCGCGGCCGTCCGCTTCGTACGGCAGAAGATCATCGCGAGCCCGCGGCCGTCGGCCTGCAGGATGCGCGAGACCATCTCCGGCTTGTCCATGGAGTGCGCGCGGAAGACGTGCTGCGTGATGTTGGCGACAGTCGCGCCCTCGTCGTCCGGCGCGGTGGCGCGGATGTGCGTGGGCTGAGACATGTACCGGCGGGCCAGGCCGATGACCGCGCCCGGCATGGTCGCCGAGAACAGCATGGTCTGACGCCGCGGCGGCAGCAGGTTGATGATCTTCTCGACGTCGGGCAGGAAGCCCAGGTCGAGCATCTCGTCGGCCTCGTCGAGGACGAGCGCCTTGACGTGCGCCAGGCTCAGCTTCTTCTGCCCCGCGAGGTCCAGCAGCCGGCCAGGGGTGCCGACGATCACATCGACGCCCTTCTTGAGCGCCTCGACCTGCGGCTCGTACGCCCGGCCGCCGTATATGGCGAGTACGCGGACGTTACGGACCTTGCCGGCGGTCAGCAGGTCGTTGGTGACCTGCTGGCACAGCTCGCGGGTGGGGACCACGACGAGCGCCTGCGGTGCGTCGGTCAGCTGCTCGGGCTTCGCCCGGCCCGCCTCGACGTCCGCGGGGACGGTGACGCGCTCCAGCAGCGGAAGACCGAAACCGAGCGTCTTGCCCGTTCCGGTCTTGGCCTGTCCGATGACATCGGAGCCGGAGAGTGCGACGGGGAGAGTCATCTCCTGGATGGGAAAGGGGGACGTGATGCCGACAGCCTCAAGGGCTTCGGCGGTCTCGGGAAGAATCCCGAGGTCTCGGAACGTAGTCAGGGTGCTGCCTCTTCTGTGAGACGCGACGCGAGGCGGCGATGGGGGTCGTACCGTGCCGGGGTACTCGGCCGACCATGGAAAAAGTGGCCGGATGGCGCGGGACCACTGCCGTCGCTCGAGCGCTCGTGCCGCTGAGGGGGCCCCTCATCTGGTGGTCGTACGGTGCGTACGGCCCACGCGGAGGGCGGTCGGGCGGAGCCGATCGGGCCACCGACCGGGCATCCTCATTCAGATCGCCCGCCGATACTTCGGCAGGCGCATTACCACTGTACCCCGGATTCGCGCATCTGTGTTGGCGGAATTTCCTGGGACTCCCTGGACGCGGTGACTGACCAGGCCCTTCCACCATGCGGCGAGCGGGCTATTGTGCGCTGCATGGAGACGCCTGACAACGCCACTGACTCGCCCGCAGCCGACGAACTCACCGGGCTCACCGGGATCGCCGCCCTGGACTGGGAGCAGGCCTGCGCCGCCCAGCCCCAGTACCGTGCCGCGGTCGTGGACCTGCTGGGCGCGCTGGCGTACGGAGAGCTGGCGGCCTTCGAGCGGCTCGCCGAGGACGCGAAGCTGGCGCCGACGCTGGACGACAAGGCGGAGCTGGCGAAGATGGCCTCCGCCGAGTTCCACCACTTCGAGCGGCTGCGGGACCGGCTGACGGCCATCGACGCCGAGCCGAACGCGTCGATGGAGCCCTTCGCCGCGGCGCTGGACGGATTCCACCGCCAGACCGCGCCGTCGGACTGGCTGGAGGGCCTGGTCAAGGCGTACGTCGGCGACTCGATCGCCAGTGACTTCTACCGCGAGGTCGCGGCCCGGCTGGACTCCGACACCCGCTCCCTCGTGCTGGGCGTGCTCGACGACACGGGCCACGGCAACTTCGCCGTGGAGAAGGTCCGCGCCGCGATCGAGGCCGATCCCCGGGTCGGCGGCCGGCTCGCGCTGTGGGCGCGCCGGCTGATGGGCGAGGCGCTCTCGCAGGCGCAGCGGGTGGTCGCGGACCGTGACGCGCTCTCGACGATGCTGGTGGGCGGGGTGGCGGACGGCTTCGACCTGGCGGAGGTCGGCCGGATGTTCTCGCGGATCACCGAGGCCCACACCAAGCGGATGGCGGCGCTGGGCCTCGCGGCCTGACGGCCTTGGGGGCCGGGGTCAGCGGGGCGCGGACGCGCCCCACCACCTTCCCGGCCCTCGGAGCCCGCGCCCGCCTCCGCCTCCGGTCGCCCGGCAGATGCCCCGCGGCACCGCCCACCTCTGCGCCCTGGCGACGTTGACTTCCGGGCGCAGGCTGGTCGGCTGAGCATGCCGCCCCGGCACCGGCCGCCCTCGCCTCGGCGTCGCCAGGCTGCACGTCCCCTCGACGCCGCCCGGCTCTGCGCCCTGGCGGCGTTGGCTTTGCGGCCGCTGGTCGGCTGAACAGCCCTCTCGGCATGGATCGCGCACCGCGGCACCGGCCGCCTCCGCGTTCCGCTCGGCACCGGCTGCCCTCGCACCGGCCGCCTCCGCGTCCCGCTCGGCCCTGGCCGCCCTCGGCTCTCGTCCGGCCCTAGCCGGCGCCGCCGCCGCTTCCGCCCGCGTCGTCCGCGTCGCCCTCCTCCTCCGGGCCCCGCGGGCTGTCGCCCCGCGGGCTGTCGCCCCGCGGGCTGTCCGGGCTATCCGCCCGACGGGAGCGAAAAGGGTGCGCGGGCCGTCGGGCGGATCAGTAGCGACAGCACCACCGCCGCCACCAGTACCGCGCCCGCCAGCGTCGCGGCGATGTGGCCGGGGCCGAGGGCGAAGTGGGTGAGGTACGCGCCGAACAGTGCTCCGAGCGGGCCGGTGGCCAGGACCAGGCGCGATGCCGGGAGTCGGTCGGGCAAGCGGCGGACGGCCGCCCAGGACAGGGCGAAACCGAGCACGGCCGCACCGAGCGCTTCCCAGATCATGAAGTTCCTCCCGCACGGCCAGGGGCAAATCGGTCGTAGGCGGTCCTACCCGAAGCGCGCCGAAAACAACCCTCCCCGGCGGCCGGGGGCACACGAACGGCCCGGTGGGAGCAACCACCGGGCCGTTCCTGTCAGTTGTGTTACAGCGGGCCGAAGCCGACCTTGCGGGTCGTCGGCTCGCCGATCTCTACGTATGCGAGCCGGTCGGCAGGCACCAGGACCTTGCGGCCCTTGTCGTCCGTCAGGCTGAGCAGCTGCGCCTTGCCGGCCAGCGCGTTGGCCACGGCGCTCTCGACCTCCTCGGCGGACTGCCCGCTCTCCAGAACGATCTCCCGGGGTGCGTGCTGCACGCCGATCTTGACCTCCACGGCTAAGTCCCTCCGACGGTCTGGGGTCGCGCGATGTGCCGCGCCGTACTCGGACACATTAGCCCGGCGAGGGGACCGTCATGCCGCGCCCCTGAACGCTCGCAGCGAACACGAGCGGACAAGCGCGAACACGCGCGGATCAGTGGTTCGGCTCCGAGCCGTGCAGCGGGAAGCCGGCGATGCCGCGCCAGGCCAGCGAGGTCAGCAGCTGCACCGCCTTGTCGCGCGGGATGGCGCTCTCGCTGGAGAGCCAGTAGCGGGCCACCACCTGGGAGACACCGCCCAGGCCGACGGCGAGCAGCATGGACTCGTCCTTGGACAGCCCGGTGTCCTCGGCGATGACGTCGGAGATGGCCTCCGCGCACTGGAGCGAGACCCGCTCGACACGCTCCCGCACCGCGGGCTCGTTCGTCAGGTCGGACTCGAAGACCAGACGGAACGCGCCGCCCTCGTCCTCCACGTACGCGAAGTACGCGTCCATCGTCGCGGCCACGCGCAGCTTGTTGTCGCTGGTCGACGCGAGCGCGGTACGCACGGCCTGGAGCAACGACTCGCAGTGCTGGTCCAGCAGCGCCAGGTACAGGTCGAGCTTGCCCGGGAAGTGCTGGTAGAGGACCGGCTTGCTGACCCCGGCGCGCTCGGCGATGTCGTCCATCGCGGCGGCGTGGTACCCCTGCGCGACGAATACTTCCTGGGCCGCGCCCAGGAGCTGATTACGACGGGCTCGGCGCGGCAGGCGCGTGCCCCGAGGGCGCGCCGCCTCTGTCTGCTCGATGGCTGTCACGCCGCCTCCCACTTTCTTGGGTCTTTCTGGAACAAACACCCGTGTGTTGTGTGCGGTGTGCGCCGCGCCCGCCATCGTACTTTTGGGTAACCGCCAATGGGGGGTCCGGGGCCAGTTTTCTTGGCCTTCGGACACCCGGGATCACCGGTAGTCGTCCTCGTCGAGCTCTACGACTCTTGCCTGTTCCGCGGCGTCCGCGTCGTTCGAGGCGTCTCGGTCCCGTCCTGTGAGGGGATCGTCGCGGTGCTGGCGCAGCTCCGTGTGCTGCTCGGCCGCGTCCGCCTCCGGCGCTTCGTCGTCGAGCGATTCCTCGGCCGATTCCTCGAGGACTTCCTCGAAGGTATCCGGGTCACTGGGATCGACGGTCATGGTGATTCCCCTTCTTTCTGAAGAAGCAGGGGTCTGGGCGGGCGCCCTCCAGTACCGAGCCTAGGAGAGGAGGAAACAAGGCGCTATGCGATCTGTGATGGCGAACACACGAACCACCGCGTGATCGTCTCGTAACATTGCCGCATGTCTTCGACCGAGCCGCCGGGAATACTCGCGGCCACCGCGGTGGCGCCCCAGGTCAGCACCGTCCGGGTGGCCGAGGGGGAGCGGCTGCGCTCCGTGGCACTGCCGGGTCTGACGCTGTCCGTCCGGTCCCGGCCCCCGGCCCGCACCGGACTTCCGCCCGCGCTGTACGTCCACGGTCTCGGCGGATCGTCGCTGAACTGGTCGGCTCTGATGGCGTTGCTCGAGGACGACGTGGACGGTGAGGCGATCGATCTGCCCGGTTTCGGCGACTCGCCGCCGCCGGACGACGGCAACTACTCCCTCACCGCCCACGCCCGCGCGGTCATCCGTCATCTCGACGCCGCCGGGCGCGGGCCGGTGCATCTGTTCGGCAACTCGATGGGCGGTGCGGTGACCACCCGCGTCGCCGCCGTCCGGCCGGACCTGGTCCGCACGCTCACCCTGGTCTCACCGGCCCTCCCGGAGCTCCGGGTGCAGCGCCAGGCGATCCCCACCGCGCTGCTCGCGGTGCCGGGGATCACCACGCTGTTCGGCCGGCTCACCCGGGGCTGGACGGCGGAGCAGCGCACCCGCGGGGTGCTGGCCCTCTGCTACGGCGACCCGGCCCGGGTCACTCCCGAGGGCTTCCGCAACGCCGTGCAGGAGATGGAACGGCGGTTGGCGCTGCCGTACTTCTGGGACGCGATGACCCGCTCGTCGCGCGGCATCGTCGACGCGTACACCCTGGGCGGGCAGCACGGGCTGTGGCGGCAGGCGGAGCGGGTACTCGCGCCGACGCTCCTGGTATACGGCGGGCGGGACCTGCTGGTCTCGTTCCGGATGGCGCGCCGGGCGTCCGCGGCCTTCCGGGACTCGCGGCTGCTGACTTTGCCCGACGCGGGGCATGTGGCGATGATGGAGTACCCCGAGACGGTAGCGACGGCCTTCCGGGAACTCGTCAAAGACAGCGGCAGGAGCTGACGGCGCTCGTGGGACGACACAGCCGCAAGGGCCCCGCGCCCAAGGCCCCCAAGGGGGCGAGCACCTCGCTCACCGACACGTCGGGGATCCCGTTCGTACCGAGCGGGGCGGCGCGGCCCGCGCCCGGCGGCAGCGGGCGCCGGCGCGGCGAGCCGCCGGTCGCTCACCAGGGGTACGGAGCCGTACCGCGCGGGGGCTCGATGCCGGCCCCGCCGCCGGTCCGCGGCGGGCACCCCGAGGCGCACGAAGCGGGCGGCGGCTGGGGCCCTGTCGCTGGCGCGCAGGGCCGGCGGCCCGGTCCGGCGGCGCAGTCCGGCGAGGCGTACGGTGACTGGCGGGGCACCCCGCGCGCGACCCCGCCGACCGGCCCGCCGGCGTACGGCACCCCGGCCCACGGCACCCCGGTGTACGGCGGTCCGGCGCAGGGCGGCCCCGCGTACGGCACTCCCGTCCACGGCACCCCGGTGTACGGCGGTCCGGCGCAGGGCGGTCCCGGGTACGGCACCCCGGCCCACGGCACTCCCGCGTACGGCGGCCCGCAGGCCCGGGTGGCGCAGGCGCCCCGGGCGTTCGTGCCCGGCCCGCGCAGCGGGGACATCGAGGCGTTCGACGACGAGGTCTTCTCCACCGGGGCGCACCGACGTGTGAGCCCACTGGCCGAGCAGCCGGCGGCCCCCCGGGAGAGCCAGGGGCCGGAAGAGCCCGCCGAATCCTTCGAAGTCGTCGAACCCGACGAATCGGACGAGGCGGCGCAGCCGGCAAAGGGCCGGGGCCGGACCTTCACCGGCATAGCGGCCGCCGCGGTGACCACGGTCCTCGCGGTCGTGGTGGCCGGTCAGGTCTCCAGCAGCGGCGACAAACCGGCCGCCCCGCCGGCCTCCGACGCGGCGGGCGACCGCGAGGAGGCCGATTCGGCCTCGCGCTCGGACCAGCGCCCCGCGGCGCCGGTGGCCCCGCCCGCGCGGCCGGCGACGTTCGCGCAGCTGATGGCGAAGCAGTACCCGATCGACCCCGAGCTGAAGGCTTCGGGCGACTTCGAAGCGGTGCCCGGCCTCGACAAGGCGCCGGGCAAGGGCAAACGCATCCGCTATCGCGTCGATGTGGAGAAGGGGCTCCAGCTCGACGGCGGGCTGTTCGCCGAAGCCGTACAGAAAACCCTCAACGACGACCGCAGTTGGGCGCACAACGGAGGCATGACCTTCGAGCGCGTCTCCTCCGGCGAGGCGGATTTCGTCATCACGCTGGCCAGCCCCGGCACGACCGCCGTCTGGTGCGCCAAATCGGGCCTCGACACGAGCGTCGACAACGTCTCCTGCGATTCGGCCTCCACCGACCGCGTCATGATCAACGCGTTCCGGTGGGCGCAGGGCGCCGACACCTTCGGGCCCGACCAGATGCTCGCGTACCGCCAGATGCTGATCAACCACGAGGTCGGGCACCGCCTCGGCCACGGGCATGTGAACTGCCGGACACCGGGCGCGCTCGCGCCGATCATGCAGCAGCAGACCAAGTCGCTGGACCTCGAAGGCGTCGCCTGCAAGCCCAACCCCTGGGTGCACCCCGGCAGTTGACCGGCCGGTCAGTCCCCGTAGCGCGGCCGAACGCTACCGGGATGTGAAAGTTACGACTCTTCACCCCTTCCGGTGGCGCGATGGACAACCGTCCATTGCGCCACCGGCATATCCGCTTGAGTTCATCCCGCGGCGAGTCGCCCGACCAACGGCGGCCGCCCATACGGGAGATCGGGGGTGCACTCGTGCGGATCGGACTGCTCACGGAAGGTGGTTATCCATATGCGACGGGTGAGTCGAGACTCTGGTGCGACCGGCTCGTGCGCGGGCTCGCGCACCACGAGTTCGAGATTTACGCGCTGAGCCGCAGCGCTCAGCAGGAGGAGCAGGGGTGGCTCGAGCTGCCGCACCAGGTGCAGCGGGTGCGCACCGCGCCCCTGTGGACGCCCGAGGACGACGTCAGGAGGTGTGGCCGGAAGGGCCTCCGTAGAAGGGTGGCGGCGGGTGACGGGTGGGCGTACGGGCGGCGCGAACGGCGGCGCTTCTCCCTGCACTTCAAGCAGCTCGCCTCGGCCATCTGCGCCGGCGACGACCCGGACGCGGCGGAGCGTTTCTCCGCCGGTCTGTACGGGCTCGCCGAACTCGCCCGCGACGAGGGCGGGCTGTACGCGGCGCTGCGCTCCGAGGTCGCCGTACGCGCCCTGGAGTCCGCCTGCCGCATGCCCGGCGCGAGCCGCGCTGTGCACGCCGCGCAGGTACCGGACTTCCTTGCCTTCGTGGACCAGTTGGAGCGCGCGCTGCGCCCGCTGTCGCTCGACTGGTACGCCGGGACCGACGGGGGCCTCGGCGGAGTCGACCTCTGCCATGCCGCGTCCGGCGGCACCGCAGCCCTGCCCGGGCTGCTGGCCAAACGCTTCTTCGGGGTCCCGCTGCTGGTCACCGAGTACGGCGTACAGCTGCGCGCGCACTACCTCGACGGCGCGGACGGGCGCCTGAGTGTGCCGGTGCGCGCCCTGCTCGCCGCGTTCCACGGCAAGCTGGCCGCCGAGGTGTACCGGCAGGCCGCCCTCATCACTCCCGGCAACACCCACGCCCGCCGCTGGCAGGAGCGCTGCGGTGCGGACCGCGCCAAGCTGCGCACGGTCTACCCCGGGATGGAGGAGGAGCGCTTCACCGCGGTGGGGGAGGGCGAGGTCGGCGGCGACCCGTACACCCTGGTCTGGGTCGGCCGGATCGAGCCGGCCAAGGACCTCATCGCGCTGCTGCACGCCTTCGCCGACGTACGCAAGGAGGAGCCGGCGGCCCGGCTGCGCATCTTCGGGGCACCCGCGCGGGGGCCGGAGGCGGCGACGTATCTCGCGCACTGCCGTGCGCTGGCGGCGCAGCTTTTCCCCGATGAGGCGGCGGACGCGGTGAGCATGGGCGACAACCCGGTCTCGTTCGAGGAGATCGGCGGCCCGGAGGCGCCGGAGCCGGCCGACGCGTATGCGGCGGGGAGTGTGGTGGTCCTCTCCAGCGTGGTGGAGGGCTTCCCGCTCAGCCTGGTCGAGGCGATGTTCTGCGGACGTGCCACGGTGTCGACCGACGTCGGCGCGGTGTGCGAAGTCATCGGCGGTACGGGGCTGGTGGTGCCGCCGCGCAACCCGCGCGCGCTCGCGGACACGTGCCTCGCGCTGCTGCGCGACCCGGAGCGCCGGGAGCGGCTGGGTGCGGCGGCGCGGGCGCGGGCGCTCGAACTGTTCACCGTCGAGCAGAACATCGCCGCCTTCCGCGGCATCTACCTGGAGATGATCTCGCACTGCCCGGTGCGGCGGGAGGCGCTGGGCGAGGACGGCGAACCGCTGCCCTTCTCCCATCCGCCGGAGGCGTATGTCCCGGGCCGCTGGGCCGGCGGTGTGCCGAGCTGGGCGGACGCGCCGGTGGGCGCGGGCGCGACGGTGACGGAGGCGGACGCGTGAGCGGCGCCGGGGGCGGCTTTCCCCCTCCCCGCCCCTTCCCGGAACCGGGGGTCGCCTCCCGGGCCCCCGCCGGCCCGCGCGGCGCGGGGCCGGCCGAGAGCCCGGCCGTGCGCCGCCGTGGCCCCGCCGATCCGGTGAAGGCGCTCATGCACCGGCATCGGGAGCTGTGCGAGCGGGCGGTCGACCCGCTGGAGATCGCCGCCGGCCTCGAAGCGCACGGGGTCACCGACCGGACCGCCGCACGCTTCCGGCACCGGGACGTCTTCTCGCTCGCCGAGGAGTTGTACGCCCGGGTGCCGCGCGCCGAGGCGCCGGAGCGCGCCGCCGAGCCACCCGCCCGGGCAGCGTGGAGCGCTCTCGCGCTCCTGCCGGGCGCGGTGTGCGCCCTCGCCGTGGTCGCGGTGCAGGCCACCGAGGGGTACCCGCGCCTCGCGGCCGGCGCGGTGGGCGCGGTGGCGGTGGCTGTGGCGCTCCGGCTCTGCCTGCGCCGAGGCCCCCTCCGCGCCGAGGGCCGCACCTCACTCGCCGCCCGCGTATGGGTCTGGTGGCTGCTGGCGTACGCGCTCTTCGGAGACAGCCTGCTGACGGAATTCCTCAACGGCGGCCCGAACGGAGCCACCGGCTACGGCGCCGGCGGGGACTGGCGGGTTGTCGGTGGGGCTTTGGTGGGGCCGGCGTTCGGGGTTGCTCCGGCCGTGTGGTGTGCCGGGGTGTTCGGCCGGCAGGCCGGGAAGCGGCTGGCCACCAGCCGGGCGCTGGAGGAGTTCGCCGGCGTCGTGCGGCCGCTGCTGCTCGGCGTGTTCGGGCTCTTCCTCGCCGCCCTCACCACGCTGCTGCTGCTCTCCCGGCTCGCGTTCGGCGAAGGGCCCCTCATCGCGCCGCTCGCCCTCGGCGCGTTGCTCTTCCTCGCCCGCCTGCTCACCGTCCACGGCTTCCCCGACGCCGCCGCGACCGGACTCGGCGTGGCCTGCGCCGCCGAGGCCGCGGCGCTCACCAGCGTTCTGGTCGCCCGCCTGCCCGGCTGCGGTTTTCTCGCCGGCCCCGTCGAGGCCGCCCACGCCGCCTGGGGCCCCGCCGCCGTGCCCGCGGCCGTCTGCCTCACCGCCGCCTTCGCACTGCTGGTGCACGCCACGGTGACCCTGTCCCGGGCCTCCGCGCACGCCCTGCCCCGTACGGGCTGATCCCCAGACTCCCGCGGAGCCGACGCCGCGGGTCCACAGCACCCCCCATCGCACATCCACAAGGAGAACCTGAGATGACCGCCCAACCACCCGCACCGGCCCGTCGGCACCAGGGGGCCGCACGATGAGAGTGCTGCTGCTCGGAGCCAATGGATACCTCGGCCGCTATGTCGCCGACCGGCTGCTCGCCGACCCCGCCGTCCAGCTCACCGCGCTGGGCCGGGGCGACGACGCCGACGTCCGGTTCGACCTCGCCACCGGCAGTCCCGGTGCGCTGACCCGCTTCCTCAACGCCGTACACCCCGGCGTCGTGATCAACTGCTCCGGCGCCACCCGCGGCGGCGCACGCGAACTCACCCGGCACAACACCGTCGCCGTCGCCACCGTGTGCGAATCGCTGCGCCGCAGCGGCTGCGGGGCGCGCCTGGTGCAGCTCGGCTGCGCCGCCGAGTACGGGCCCAGCCAGCCCGGCTCGTCCACCGCCGAGGACGCGGTACCCCGCCCCGGTGGCCCGTACGGCGTGAGCAAGCTCGCCGCGACCGAGCTGGTCCTCGGCTCCGGCCTGGACGCGGTCGTCCTGCGGGTCTTCTCGCCGGTCGGCCCCGGCACCCCGGCCGGCTCACCGCTGGGCCGCCTCGCCGAGGCGATGCGCCGCGCGATGCAGTCCGGCGACGGGGAGCTGAAACTCAGCGGGCTCGGCGTGCAGCGCGACTTCGTGGACGTACGGGATGTCGCCCGCGCCGTGCACGCCGCCTCGCTCTCCGCCGCCCAGGGGGTCGTCAACATCGGCACCGGACGCGCCGTACGGCTGCGGGACGCGGCCGCCGTACTCGCCAGGGTCGCCGGCTACGGCGGCGCCCTGCACGAACTCGACGCTCCCGCCGGCCGCCCCGGCGGCCTGGGAGCGTCCATCGGAGCCCCCCGCTCCGAACCCACCCTCGAACAGCTGGGCGCGCCGCCGCCGTACCCGTACCCCGACGGCTGCGGCAGCTGGCAGCAGGCCGATGTGCGCACCGCGCGGGACCGGCTCGGCTGGCGGCCCCGGATCAACCTCGAGGAGTCCCTGGCCGACATCTGGATGGAGGCGGCATGCCGCATCTGACCACGACCGGCGCCGCGTGCGCCGCCACCGACGCCGGCCGCCTCGGCTTCGGCATCCCGGGCTACGCCCATCCCCTCGTGGCACCGGTCGAGTGGGCGGAGCTCACCCGCCCCGGGACGCCGCTGCACTGGGCCGTGCTCAACGTCGCCAACGGCCCCGGCACCCGCCCCGACCCGCACTGCCTGGAGGCGGCCGGCCGGCTGCGGAACGCGGGCACCCGCGTCCTGGGCCACCTCGACCTGACGTACGGGGCCCGTACCTTCGGGGAGCTGCTCTCCGACGCCCACCGGTTCGTCGACTGGTACCAGGTGGACGGCTTCCGGCTGGACCGCTGCCCCACCGAGCGGACAGCCCTCCCGGAGGTCCGGCGCACCACGGCCGCCCTCCGGTCGCTGCTCGGCGGCGGCCATCTGGTGCTCGGCCACGGCACCCATCCGTACCCCGGCTACGCCGAGATCGCCGACCAGCTCGTCACCTTCGCCGGGCCGTGGAGCGAGTACCGCTGGTCACAGGTGGCGGAGTGGACGGCCGCACATCCGCCCGAGCGGTTCTGCCACTTCGTCCACGGCGTCCCGCGCACGCATCTGGAGGAGGCCACGCGCATCGCGCGCTGGCAGGGCGCCGGGACGATCTACTTCACCGACCGCTCGGACCGCGGCGGCTCGGCCGACCCCTGGGAGGCCCTGCCCGGCTACTGGGACGAAATCGTCTCGCGTATCGGAACGGGTGTCTCGGAATGAAGGAGGGCGTGGCAGTGTTACGGGGAGAACAACCGTACTGACTTACCGATCTACGGAGTCCCCGTGTCGCTGCCACCCCTGGTCGAGCCAGCTGCTGAGCTCACCGTTGACGAGGTCCGCAGGTACTCCCGCCACCTGATCATCCCCGATGTCGGGATGGACGGGCAGAAGCGGCTGAAGAACGCCAAGGTGCTCGCCGTGGGTGCGGGCGGCCTGGGCTCGCCCGCCCTGATGTACCTGGCCGCCGCGGGCGTGGGCACGCTCGGCATCGTGGAGTTCGACGAGGTCGACGAGTCGAACCTGCAGCGCCAGATCATCCACAGCCAGGCCGACATCGGCCGGTCCAAGGCGGAGTCCGCCCGCGACTCGGTGCTGGGGATCAACCCGTACGTCAACGTGGTCCTTCACGAAGAGCGGCTCGAAGCCGAGAACGTGATGGAGATCTTCTCCCAGTACGACCTGATCGTCGACGGTACGGACAACTTCGCGACCCGCTACCTCGTCAACGACGCCTGCGTGCTGCTGAACAAGCCGTACGTCTGGGGCTCGATCTACCGCTTCGACGGCCAGGCGAGCGTGTTCTGGTCCGAGCACGGCCCCTGCTACCGCTGCCTCTACCCGGAGCCCCCGCCGCCGGGCATGGTCCCCAGCTGCGCCGAGGGCGGCGTGCTGGGTGTGCTCTGCGCGTCCATCGGCTCCATCCAGGTCAACGAGGCCATCAAGCTGCTCGCCGGCATCGGTGAGCCGCTGGTCGGCCGCCTGATGATCTACGACGCCCTGGAGATGCAGTACCGCCAGGTCAAGGTCCGCAAGGACCCGGACTGCGCGGTCTGCGGCGAGAACCCGACCGTCACCGAGCTCATCGACTACGAGGCCTTCTGCGGCGTCGTGTCCGAGGAGGCCCAGGAGGCGGCGCTCGGCTCGACGATCACTCCCAAGCAGCTCAAGGAGTGGATCGACGACGGCGAGAACATCGACATCATCGATGTCCGCGAGGTCAACGAGTACGAGATCGTCTCGATCCCCGGCGCCCGGCTGATCCCGAAGAACGAGTTCCTGATGGGCAACGCCCTCCAGGACCTCGCCCAGGACAAGCGCATCGTCCTGCACTGCAAGACGGGTGTCCGCAGTGCGGAAGTCCTCGCGGTGCTGAAGTCCGCGGGCTTCGCGGACGCGGTGCACGTGGGCGGCGGCGTGATCGGCTGGGTCAACCAGATCGAGCCGGAGAAGCCGATCTACTAGGAGTACATACGTGAAGGGGCCGGCCCGCAGCCGCGGGCCGGCCCCTTCACGTATGCCCATGCCCGCTCACGAGCAGGTCGTCCCCGGCGCCGGGACCTTACCCTCCAGGAAGTACGGGTCCACGGCCTTGGCGATACACGCGTTGCCCGTGGTGTAGGCGCCGTGTCCCTCGCCCCGGTACGTGATCTCGACGCCCACCTTCGGGCCGAGTTCGGCGGCCATCCGCCGGGCGCCCTCGTACGGCGTGGCCGGGTCGCCCGTACCGCCGACGACGAGGATCGGGGGCGCGCCCGGTGCGCTCACCTCCGGGGTCTCGGACTCGCCCGCCACGGGCCAGGAGGCGCACCAGCCCGCCAGGTCCCAGGCCAGGTACGGCCCGAAGGCCGGCGAGACCCGGGTGAAGTCGGCCAGATGGCGGGCCCGGACCTCGTCGGCGGACACCCGGCCCTTCGCGTCGGCGCACGAGATGGCCCGCTGGGCGTGGTGCCCGGTGCCGTAGCGGCCGTTGTCGTCCCGGTCGTTGTAGGAGTCGGCCAGCCGCAGCAGCGGGGTGCCGTCACCCCGCTCGGCCGCCCGCAGGGCCTCGGTCAGCAGCGGCCAGTTGTCCTGGCTGTAGAGCGGCTTGATGATGCCCGTGACGGCGAGACTCTGGGTGAGCCGGCGTCCGCCTTCGGCGGGCAGCGGCTGCCGGTCGAGCCGGTCCAGCAGCCGCACGACCCGGCGGGTGCCCGCCTCGGCCGGGGTGCCGGTCGAGGCGAAGTAGTTGTCCAGGGCTCGCTGGAAGCCCATGGCCTGGTTGCGGGAGTGGCCGACGAAGTCGGCGGACGGGTCGACGACGGCGTCCAGCGTGATGCGCCCGACGTGCCGCGGATACAGGTGCGCGTACACGCCGCCGAGTTCCGTGCCGTACGAGAAGCCGAAGTAGTTGAGCTTGCGGTCCCCGAGCACCTGGCGGATCAGGTCCAAGTCCCGGGCGGCGCTGGTGGTCCCGACGTACGGGAGCACCCTGCCCGAGCGCTTGAGGCAGCCGGCGCCGAACGCCGCCGAGTCGTCGAGGTAGGTCTTCTCCTCGGCGGCGGTGTCGGGGGTGGAGTCGAGCCCGAACGACCGCTCGGCCTGCGCGTCGTCCTGGCAGACGACGGCCGAGGACTCGGCGACCCCGCGCGGGTCGAAGCTGACCAGGTCGTACCGGGAGTGCAGCTTGCCGAACGCCTGGGAGGCGCCCGGCAGGGCGGCCACGCCGGAGCCGCCGGGGCCGCCGAAGTTGAAGACGAGCGAGCCGAGCCGCTTGCCCGGCCCGGTGGCGCGGGAGCGGATCAGCGCGATACCGAGGGTCTCCCCGTCCGGCTTCGCGTAGTCGAGCGGGGCCCGCATCGTGGCGCACTCCCAGGCGCTGCCCGGCGCCTGCGCGTCGCTGCCGCGGGCCTTGACGGGTGCCTCGCAGGACTTCCAGTCCAGCTTCTGGGTGCCGGTGGCCGGGCTGTCGGACTTCCCGGCGGCCGAGGGCACGGGGTTGGCCTTGCCGTCCTCCGACGGGTTCCCGGGGCCGTCGCCGCAGGCGGCCAGAGCCCCGGTCATGAGCAGCGCCGCGGCAGCCAGTGCTCCCGTCCGTACCCACCTCGACACGACGGACCCCCAGTTCAACGACAGGACGGATGTTCGACATCCTAGGTGCGGTCAGTCGCAGACCGTCCCGGCGGCCGGGACCTTGCCCCGGAGCAGGTAGCCGTCCACGGCGGCCTGCACGCACTTGTTGCCGCCGTTGTAGGCGCCATGGCCCTCGCCCCGGTACGTCACCTCGATGCCGACGCCCTTGCCCAGCGCCTGGGCCATCTTGCGCGTGCCCTCGTACGGCGTCGCCGGGTCACCGGTGGTGCCGATCAGCACGATCGGGTCCGAGCCCGGCGCGCTGACGTCCGGGTGGTTCCACGCACCGGCCACCGGCCATCCGGTGCATCCCATCAGTCCCCAGGCCAGCCAGTCGCCGAACACGGGCGAGGCTTTGCGGAAGGCGGGGAGCTTCGCCCGGGTCTCGGCGAGGGTGTAACGGTCCTTGGAGTCGGCGCAGCTGATGGCGGTGTGCGCGGCGATCAGATTGCTGTACGTTCCGTCCTCGTTGCGGCCGTTCATGGCATCCGACATGGAGAGCAGGAGCTGGCCGTTGCCCCCGTCGGCCTCGTCGAGGCCCTGTTCGAGCAGCGGCCAGAACTCCCTGGAGTAGAGGGCGAACGCGATGCCGTTGGCGGCGGCGGACTGCGTCAGTTCGCGCTCGCCGATACCGGCGATGGGCCGTGTGTCGAGCTCTTTCAGGAACGTGATGATGTTCTGCTCGATCTCCTCGGCGGTGCTGCCCTGCAGCTGGCACTCGTCGCCGCGGTCCACACAGTCCTGGGCGAAGTTGCCCAGCGCCAGCTGGAAGCCCCTGGCCTGAGCGAGAGAGCTCTGCTCGGCGTCCTTGGTGGGGTCGACCACGGCGTCGAAGACGGCCCGGCCCACCTTCTCGGGGTACTCGTGGGCGTACACGCCGCCCAGCTCGGTGCCGTAGGAGATGCCGAAGTAGTACAGCTTGTCGTCGCCGAGGACCTGGCGCATCAGGTCCATGTCGCGGACGGCGTTGAGTGTCCCGACGTGGGGAAGGACGGCGCCGGAGTTCTTCTCGCATGCCGCGGTGTACGTCTTGTCGAGCTTGGTGAGAGTCTGCAACTCGGTGGCGTTGTCCGGAGTGGCGTCCTCGGCGGAATACGCTTCGAGCTGCTGGTCGTTCAGGCACTTCACGCCCGCGCTGCGGCCCACTCCACGCGGGTCGAAGCTGACCAGGTCGTACCGCTCGCGGAGCCTTTCGTAGTCCTCTGCCGCGCTGGGCAGAGTGGCGACGCCGGAGGCGCCGGGCCCACCGAAGTTGTAGATCAGCGAGCCTATGCGCTTGTCCTGGTCGCGCGCCTGCCCCCGGATCAGGGCGAGGTCGATCGTCTCCCCGTCCGGCTCGGCGTAGTCGCGCGGGACCTGCAGGGTGGCGCACTGCCACTCGGTGCCGCCGGGCAGTGGCGAGGGCGCGGATCCGTTGCCCTGGGCGGCCGAGGGAGTCGGGCAGTCCTGCCAGTCGAGCTGCTGCTTGCCGAGGTCCTGGCCCTGGCCGTTGCCGCTGCCGTCCGCGCAGCCGGTTCCGGCGAGGGACAGCAGGACGGCTGCGGTGGCGGTCAGCGCGGCGGCGCGCAGACCGGCGGCCCGCGGGGTGTCGGAAGTCGGCATGTAACCCATCGTGCGCCGCCCGCCCGTGAGGCGCGCGCGGGGAAGGGGCCAAGCGAGTGACGTGACGCCTGCCCGAACCCCGCCTGACCAGGGCGGACAGCGCTCCGAGCTCGCTAGAGCGCGCCCTTGCGGGTGAGGTGGTTGAACGACAGCCAGCCCGGCAGCACCGGCAGCCAGAAGGTCATCAGCCGGAAGAGCAGCACGGCCGGCACGGCGACCTCCTTCTCCAGCCCGACCGCGATCAGGCCCGCGATCAGGGCCGCCTCCACCGCACCCACACCGCCCGGCGTCGGCGCCGCCGAGCCCAGCGCGTTGCCCGCCAGGAAGACCACCGCGATGCTCGCGTAGCTGATCGTCTGGCTGCCGCCGAAGGCGCGGATCGACGCGTCGAGGCACATCACGAAGGTGCCGGTCAGCAGCAGCATGCCGCCGATGCCGGTGAACAGCTTCTGCGGCCGCTGGAGCACGTCCAGCATGCGGGGCACCACACCGGCGAACAGCGAGCGGACCCGGGTCGCGACGAACTTCCGCATGAACGGGATCGCCGTCACCACCAGGGCCAGTACGGCGACCGTCAGCAGACCCGCGATCACGGTCCGGGAGGGGGTGAGGGACGGCGTCTTCTCGGTTCCGGTCAGATAGCCGAAAGCCAGCAGCAGCAGGATGTGGCAGGAGAGGCCGAACAGCTGGGAGGCGCCGACGCTCGCCACGGCCAGCCCGGGGCGTACGCCCGAGCGCTGGAGGAAGCGGGTGTTCAGCGCCACACCGCCGACCGCCGCCGGCGCGACCAGCTTCACGAAGGAGCCGGCGATCTGCGCCAGGACGGTCCGCAGGAACGGCACGCGCTCAGGCACGAACCCCAGCAGGCTCATGGCCGCCGCGATGTAGCTGAGGGCCGAGAAGAGGACGGCGGCGGCCACCCAGCCCCACTCCGCCCGGTCGAGGAGCGTGCCGAACTCGATGTGGGTCAGCTGCGAGAGCAGGAAGTACGCGGCGAACGCGCCGGCGATGAAGCTGACCAGGGTCTTGGGCTTGATCCGCTCCAGCCGGGCCGGTTCGACGGGTGCCTGCGGCCGGATCAGCAGCACCTGGCCACGGATCTGGGTGAGCAGATCCTCCTCGCGCGCCTCGTCCATCGCCTCGTCGAGAGCCCGCTTCTCGGCCTTCCTCCCGGCCTTCCCGGCCTGCTTCTCCGCGCGTACCGCCTTCCGGTCCGCGCTCTGGGCGTCCCCGGTCCCGGGCGTTTCGTCGTTGTCGGACCCGGAGGCCCCCAGGACGGCCTCGCGCTCGCGCTGGGCACGCTCGCGGGCCAGTCTGCGCAGCGTCGCGCGGGTGGAGCGGCTCAGCGCGATCGGCTGGAGCAGCGGCAGACAGTCCGCGACCGCGTCGCCGCCGAGCACCGCGACCGCCGCGGCGACCGAGCGCTCGGCGCCCACCCGCAGGCCGAGGGTGGTGAGCAGCTGGGCGATGTCCATCCGCAGGACGATGTCGCTCGCCGCGATCTCGCCGCCGCGCAGGTCCGTCAGGATCACCGTGCCGGAACGATCCACCAGAATGGCGTCACCGACCAGCCGGCGGTGCGCGATGCGCCGCGACTGGAGGGCCTTGACCTGGCGCCAGGCGCTGCGCGTGAGCTCGTCGGTGATCTCCTCGTCGGCCAGCGAGTCCAGCGAGCGGCCGCCGAGGTGCTCGTACACGAGGATGACCGCGTCCGGGCCCAGCTCGGAGGTGGCGATCAACTTGGGGGCGTTGGCGCCGGCGGCGATCGCCGCGTACGCGAGGAGCGCCTCCTGCTCCAGCGCCTGGCGCAGCGACTGCAGGCTGCGGCGCTGGGTGATGCCGCGCAGGGTGACGCGGCGCCACACCCGGTAGAAGAAGCCCTGCGCCTGCTGCTCGCGGTCCACGACGGTGACGTCGAGCGGCGGCCCGTGCTCCAGGGCGACCAGATAGCGGCGGCCGCGGTCGCCGTGGTCGGTGGAGTCGGGGATCTCCTCGGCGCGCATGGCGCTGACCGGGCGGAAGCCGACGTGGCGCAGGCCGGCCAGGAGGGTCTGGCCGGTGGGGCGGACGTTGGGGGAGCCGACGGCGTACAGCGTCCCGTACGCGACGGTCCAGCCGATCAGCACGGTGAGGATGATCGAGAACGGGGTGGTGTACCCGCCGACGAGCATCGCGAAGGCGTCCAGCAGAAGCACCGCCCACAGCACGACCCGCCAGCGGGGTCTGCGGGCCATCCCGACGGCCGTCATGTAGGCGATGACGGGGGCGAGATAGCCGTGCACCGGATCGGTGAGCGCGTCGCCGGCGGCCTGCTGGGTGAGTGCGTCGCGGATGGTGCCGGGGGCGGCCTGCGCCACCCAGAGGTCGGTGGCCAGGGTGACGCCGTGGGCGAGGACGGCCGCGAGTACGCCGTCCGCGATCCGCAGTCCGTCGCGTTTGATCAGCCGTTCGATGGCGAAGGCGACCGGTACGAGGAGGACGGCGATGCTGGAGACCAGACCCGCGAGCTTGATCAGCAGGTCGGGCGCCTGGCCCGTGCCCTTGCTGATGTCCTGCTCCAGGCCCTCGGTGGTGCCGTGGGCGAACGCCGCGATGGCCAGCACGACGGCGATGCCGAGCATGCCGACCAGGACCCGCACCAGGTCGGAGGGGCGATGTACGCGGGCGGGGAGGAGCGGTTCGTCGCCCTCGACGCGTTCGCTGACGGCCTCGATGACGGGCACGGCCGGGGCGGTGGTTGTGTCCGTGGCGTGGTCGGCGGCTTCGGGTGTGGTCGCGGGCGTGGCTTCGGGCGTGTTCTCAGGCACGGCCCCGGGCGCGGTCTCCGGCAGGTCGGGGCGTGCCTCGGTGTCAGGGGTCGTCTCCGTCTGCGGAGGCTGCACGCCCTGCTCCTTCGCCGTCTCTTCTTGATCTCGTATCACCGGTCACCGCCCGGATGATGGTGGCACGGCCGGGCGCCACCGGGAGGCATCAGGGTGCATTGCGCACACGTGCGATGCGTAACACCGGCCCGGCGGCGCTGTCGGTGGGGTGCGGCAGTATGGGACGGATGAGCGACGAGCTGCCCGAGTACGCGGAACGGGTCCTGGAAGTGGCGGAAGCGATTCCGCCCGGCCGGGTGATGACGTACGGAGATGTCGCGGAGTGGCTCGGCGAGGGAGGACCGCGGCAGGTGGGCCGGGTGATGGCCCTGTACGGCGGAGCCGTCCCGTGGTGGCGGGTGATACGGGCCGACGGGGTACTGCTGCCCGGCCACGAACTGCGCGCGCTCGGCCACTACCGGGCCGAGGGCACCCCGCTGCGTGAGGCGGGCCGCGCGACCGAAGGCCATCTGCCACGCGTCGACATGAAGCGGGCGCGATGGGACGGCGCCGGCGACGCCCTCGCCGACGGCGAGGGCGGCCACGGGGGCGGCGGCCACGCGGTGGGCGGCCACGGGGGTGGCGGCCAGGCGGTGGGTGACCACGCGGGCGGTGACCACGTGGCGGGCGACCACTACGCGGTGGGCGGCCACATGGGCGGCGACCACCACGCGGGCGGCGGCGCGGTGGGCGGCCACGGGGGCGGTGACCAGGCGGTCGGCGGCGGCCACGTGGTCGCTGGCCACGCGGGCGGCGGCGCGGGAAAGGCTCACACCTGCTAGCTTCCGCCATTCGGCGGCGCCGCGGGGTGCCGGAGGACCGTACGGCGTACCGGGCGGACCCGCTGCGACCCCGGCTCCCGCTGGCGTAGCGTCTTCCGCACGCGGCCCCGTCAGCACGCCGCCACCACTCCGCACACCCACCAGGACCGGCGACCCACGTGAGCTCCTCCCCCTCCACTCGGCACACGCCACCGCACCGTCGCGAGACGCGGCAGCGGACCCCCGGCGCGTACCGACTGGTGCGTACCCCGCCGGGGCCGGTGGATTCTCCTCTTCTGGACGCACGCCAGCGCGCGGTGGTTGACCACACCGGCGGACCGTTGCTGGTCCTGGCCGGACCGGGCACGGGCAAGACCACGACCCTGGTCGAGTCGGTGGCCGCGCGCGTCGCGGCCGGCACGGATCCCCGGCGGATCCTGGTCCTGACGTTCAGCCGCAAGGCGGCGGTGGAACTGCGCGACCGGACCGCCCTGCGGCTGGGCGGTGCCGGGCACGGACCGCAGGCGACCACCTTCCACTCCTTCTGTTACGCCCTGGTCCGCGCGCACCAGGACAGCGATCTGTTCGCCGATCCGTTGCGGCTGCTGTCCGGCCCAGAGCAGGACGTGGCCGTACGCGAGCTCCTCGCCGGCCAGCTGGAGTCCCAGCACATCCGCTGGCCGGACGAGCTGCGCGCCTGCCTCACCACGCGAGGCTTCGCGGACGAGGTACGGGCGGTCCTCGCGCGCTCGCGCGAACTGGGCCTCGGGCCGGATGCGCTGGGCGCGTTCGCGGCCCGTACCGGGCGGCCGGACTGGGGAGCGGCGGCGGCGTTCCTCGCCGAGTACCTCGACGTGCTCGACATGCAGGGCGTCCTCGACTACGCCGAACTGGTCCACCGGGCGGTGCTGCTCGCCGAGCGGCCGGAGGTCGCGCGGCGGCTGTGGACGCGGTACGACGCGGTGTTCGTCGACGAGTACCAGGACACGGACCCGGCGCAGGTCCGGCTGCTGCACGCGCTCGCCGGCCAGGGCCGCACGCTGGTCGCCTTCGGCGATCCCGACCAGTCGATCTATGCGTTCCGCGGCGCGGACGTCAACGGCATCCTCGACTTCCCGCACCGCTTCCGCCGCACCGACGGCAGCCCCGCGCCCGTCGAGGTCCTGACCACCTCCCGCCGCTCGGGAGCCGACCTGCTGGCGGCGACACGGCTGCTGACCCGCCGGATGCCGCTGACCCGGCTGCCGGCGGAGAAGGTCCGGGCCCACCGGGAACTGGCCGCGGTCCGGGACGGCGGCCGTGTCGAGGTCTTCACCTACCCCACACCGGGCACCGAACTGGACAACATCGCGGACCTGCTGCGCCGCGCGCACCTGGAAGAGGGCGTGCCGTGGAGCGAGATGGCGGTCCTGGTCCGCGCGGGCGGCCGCACGATCCCGTCGATCCGCCGCGCGCTGACGTCGGCGGGCGTCCCCCTGGAAACGGACGGCGACGACGTCCCCCTCCGCCACGAACCGGCGGTGACGCCTCTGCTGACGGCACTGCGAGCAGTGGCGGAGGCAGCCCTCCCCCGCCCACCGGCGAAGCCCCCCGCCGCGCCCGTGGCCGGGGCGGGTGACGTGGGTGGCTTGCCGCTCGCGGCAAGCGGCGGCGGCGAGGGACCGGAGCCTGCTCCGGGGGGCGGGGCGGCTGGGTGGGAGGAGCACCCGCCCGGTGCGGACTCCGACGCACCGGAGCCTGTTCCGGCGACGTGGCTCGGGGTCGAGACCGCCGTCGAGCTGCTCGCGTCGCCGCTCGGCGGGATGGACGCCGCCGACCTGCGGCGGCTCGGCCGCGCGCTGCGTGACGAGGAGCGCGCGGCCGGCAACCGCGTCCCCCCGCCGTCCGACGAACTGCTCGCCCGCGCGCTCGCGGAGCCCGAACGGCTGGTCGCGCACGATCCGGCGTACGCCCGCGGAGCCCAGCGCCTTGGCGCGCTGCTTCGCAAGGCGCGCGAGCTGCTCGAAGGCGGCGGCACCGCCGAAGAGGCCCTGTGGGAACTGTGGAACGGCACCCCCTGGCCGCAGCGCCTGGAGCGCGCCGCGCGCCGCGGCGGCGCGTCCGGCCGCAACGCCGACCGCGACCTCGACGCCGTCTGCGCGCTGTTCGACACCGCCGCCCGCGCCGAGGAACGCACCGGCGGACGCGGCGCGCTCAACCTCCTCGCGGAGCTGGATGCCGAGGACATCGCCGCCGACACGCTCAGCAAGCGCGTGGCCCGCCACGACGCCGTACGCCTGATGACCGCGCACCGCGCCAAGGGCCTTCAGTGGCGGCTCGTCGTCGTGGCCGGCGTACAGGAGGGACTGTGGCCCGACCTCCGGCGCCGCGGTTCGCTGCTGGAGGCGGACCGGATCGGCCGCGACGGGCTCGCCGAGCCGCTCACTCCCGGCGCACTCCTCGCCGAGGAGCGCAGGCTGTTCTACGTCGCGGCGACGCGCGCCCGCGAGCGCCTCGTCGTCACCGCGGTCAAGGCACCGGCCGACGACGGCGACCAGCCCTCCCGTTTCCTGACCGAACTCGGCGCCGAGCCGAAGGACGTGACCGGGCGCCCCCGCCGCCCGCTCTCCGTCGCCGCGCTCGTCGCCGAGCTGCGGGCCACCACCGTCGACCCGGCCGCCTCGGCCGCACTGCGCGACGCCGCCGCCCGGCGGCTCGCGCGCCTCGCCGCGCTCAGCGACGAGGACGGCCGCCCGCTGGTGCCGGCGGCGCACCCGTACCGCTGGTGGGGCATGTACGAGCCGACGCACAGCGCGGTCCCGCTGCGCGACCGGTCCCAGCCGGTCACCCTGTCCGGCAGCGCGCTGGACCAGCTCGCCAACACCTGCTCCCTCCAGTGGTTCCTGGGCCGTGAGGTGAAGGCGGACGCGCCGGCCACGGCGGCGCAGGGGTTCGGCAACGTCGTGCACGTCCTGGCCGACGAGGTCGCCTCCGGCCGTACGCCCGCCGACCTCGCCGTCCTCATGGAGCGGCTCGACTCGGTCTGGGACGGCCTCGCCTTCGACGCGCCCTGGAAGTCGCAGCAGGAGAAGGAGAACGCGCGAGCCGCCCTGGAGCGCTTCCTGCGCTGGCACGTCATGGACCGCGCGGGCCGCACGTCCGTCGCCACCGAGCACGACTTCGACGTGACGCTCGGAGCCGGCGAGTACCAGGTGCGGATCCGGGGCTCGATGGACCGGGTGGAGACGGACGCCGAGGGACGCGCGTACGTCGTCGACTTCAAGACCGGCAAGGGGGCACCCACGAAGGACGAGGTCGCCCGGCACCCCCAGCTGGCGGTCTACCAGCTCGCGGTCCGCGAGGGCGCGGTGGACGAGGCGTTCGACGGCCTCCGCCCGCCGCCGGGCGGAGCCGAACTCGTCCAGCTGCGCCAGGGGGCGGCGAAGCGGGACGGCGGCGAGAGCGTCCCCAGGGTGCAGGCTCAGGAGCCGCCGACGGGGGAGTGGGTGGGCGATCTGCTCGCCACCGCGGCGGGACGCGTCCTCGACGAGCGTTTCACCCCCTCGGCGGGCCAGCACTGCACGCACTGCGCGTTCCGGGCGTCGTGCAGCGCGCAGCCGGAGGGCCGGCAGATCGTCGAGTAGCAGCCGGTGTCGCGTGCGGGTGCCGCGCGCCGCGTGTGCCGTGTCACACGTGCCGCGCGCCGCTTGCCCCACGTGTCGCGGTACGGGAGCGCGGCCCCCGAGCCCGGGTTGTCAGGGTTGTCAGTGGGCCGGGCTAGCCTCTCTCGGGTGTCCGCACGTATCACCGACCCCGAGCAGCTCAAAGAGCTGCTCGGCATCCCGTTCACCCCGGAGCAGACGGCCTGCATCACCGCGCCGCCCGCCCCGCAGGTCATCGTGGCCGGAGCCGGCTCCGGCAAGACGACGGTGATGGCCGCCCGGGTGGTCTGGCTGGTCGGCACCGGGCAGGTGGCCCCCGAGCAGGTGCTCGGGCTGACCTTCACCAACAAGGCCGCGGGGGAGCTGGCCGAGCGCGTGCGGACCGCGCTCGTACGGGCCGGGGTGACCGACCCCGAGGCGCTGGACCCGGACGATCCCCCGGGCGAGCCGCGCATCTCGACGTACCACGCCTTCGCGGGGCAGCTGCTGACCGACCACGGCCTGCGCATCGGCCTGGAGCCGTCCGCCCGGCTGCTGGCCGACGCGACCCGCTTCCAGCTCGCCGCGCGGGTACTGCGGGAGGCCCCCGGTCCGTACCCCGCGCTGACCAAGTCCGTCCCCTCCCTGGTCAGCGACCTCCTCGCGCTGGACGCGGAACTCGCCGAGCACCTGGTGGATCCCGGCCGCCTCCGGGCGTACGACACCGAGCTGCTCGACACCCTCGCGGACGCCAAGCTCACCAACGCCGACCTGCGCAAGGTCCCCGAGGCCGCCGCGGCCCGGCTCGAACTCCTCGACCTCACCACCCGCTACCGCGAGCAGAAGCGCAGCCGCGACCTCCTCGACTTCGGCGACCAGATCGCGCTCTCCGCGCGGCTCGCGACCACCCGCCCGGAGGTCGGCCGGATCCTGCGCGAGGAGTTCCGCGTTGTCCTGCTCGACGAGTACCAGGACACGTCCGTCGCCCAGCGGCTCCTGCTCTCCGGCCTGTTCGGCACGGGGTCTCCCCAGGACGGAGTCCCAGGGGAGGGCGCTGGCCACGCGGTCACCGCGGTCGGCGACCCGTGCCAGGCGATCTACGGCTGGCGCGGTGCGTCCGTCGCCAACCTCGACGACTTCCCCGCCCACTTCCGGTACGCCGACGGCCGCCCCGCCGCCCGCTACTCCCTCAGCGAGAACCGCCGCAGCGGCGGCCGCCTGCTCGACCTCGCCAACCGCCTGGCCGCCCCGCTGCGCGCCCTGCACGAGGGGGTGGAGGCGCTGCGGCCCGCGCCCGGCGCCGAGCGCGACGGCATCGTCCGCTGCGCGCTGCTGCCGACCCACGCGGAGGAGCTGGACTGGCTCGCCGACTCGATCGCCCACCTGGTGCGTACGGGAAAGGAGCCCGGCGAGATCGCGGTGCTGTGCCGCACGGCGACGGACTTCGCCGAGATACAGGGGGCGCTGGTCGCCCGCGACATCCCGGTCGAGGTCGTCGGGCTGTCCGGCCTGCTGCACCTGCCCGAGGTCGCGGACCTGGTCGCGGTCTGCGAGGTCCTCCAGGACCCCGGCGCGAACGCCGCGCTCGTCCGGCTGCTGATCGGCCCGCGCTGGCGCATCGGCGCCCGGGACCTGGCGCTGCTGGGGCGCCGGGCGCGCCGGCTCGTACGGTACGCGCACGGGGACGGCGACCCGGACGACGACCCCGACCGTCGGCTGGCGGAGGCGGTGGAGGGTGTCGACCCGTTCGAGGTCGTCTCGCTGGCGGACGCGCTGGACACGTTCCTGGAGCCGGACGGCACGGACGACGGCCTGCCCTTCTCCACCGACGCCCGCGTCCGGTTCGCCCGGCTGGCCGCCGAGCTGCGCGACCTGAGGCGTTCGCTCGCCGACCCGCTGATGGACGTGCTCCACCGGGTGCTCGCGACCACCGGCCTCGACGTGGAACTCTCCGCGTCGCCGCATGCCCTGGCCGCGCGTCGCCGCGAGACCCTCTCCAACTTCCTCGACACAGCGGCGGGCTTCGCGGCACTGGACGGACAGGCGAGCCTGCTCGCCTTCCTCGGCTTCCTGCGCACGGCCGCGCAGTATGAGAAGGGCCTGGACAACGCCCTGCCCGGCGGCGAGAACACGGTCAAGGTGCTCACCGCGCACAAGTCCAAGGGCCTGGAGTGGGACGTCGTGGCCGTGCCGGGGCTGGTGGCCAAGCACTTCCCGAGCGAGCAGGGGCGCGAGTCGTGGACCGCCCAGCCGAAGGTCCTCCCGCACGCGCTGCGGGGCGACGCGGAGACCCTCCCGGAGGTCGGCGCGTGGGACACGAAGGGCCTGAAATCGTTCAAGGACGCGATGAAGGCGCACCAGACCACGGAAGAACTGCGCCTGGGGTACGTCACCTTCACCCGCCCGCGCTCCCTGCTCCTCGGCTCCGGCCACTGGTGGGGCCCGACCCAGAAGCGGCACCGCGGCCCGTCCGACTTCCTGCGGGCGCTGTACGACCACTGCGCCGCGGGGCACGGCGAGATCGAGGTGTGGGCGGACGAGCCGGCCGAGGACGAGGAGAACCCGTCCCTCCGCACGGCGGTGGCGGACCACGCCTGGCCGCTCCCCCTGGACCCGACCTCCCTGACCCGCCGCCGGCACGCGGCCGAAACGGTACTGGCCCACCTGGACGAACTGGCCGCGTCGGCGGCCGACGACACGGAGCCGCCCCGGGACGACCCCGAGCCCCCGGAAGACCCGGACGACTGGCCCCCCTGGCCGGAGGAAGACCCCTGGCACGAAGCCGAGCCCGCCGGCCCGGCGGGTGACCTCGGCACGGCCCGAGCACCGGGCCCCGGCGCGGCCGGGGAAGCGGACGCGCGGCGCGGCGGAGCGGGCGCCGGGCCGGCGGGTCCCGGTCCGGCCGGGGAAGCGAATGCGCGATGCCGCGAAGAGGGCCCCGGAGTCGCCGGCGAGGCGGGCGAAGCCGAGCCCGCCGGGCCGGCGGGTGACCTCGGCACGACCCGGACGCCGGGTCCCGGCGCGGCCGGGGAAGCGGACGCGCGGCGTCGCGAAGCAGCCGCAGGGCCGGCGGCCTCCGGTCCGGGCCGGCGGGGCGGCGCGGGCGCTTGGGGGGGCGGGGGCTTGCCCCCGCTTTCGGGAAGGGGCGGGGCTGGGGAACACACCCCCGGACCCGAGCCCGCCGCACCCCGCATCCCCGCCCCCCGCGAGCGCCTCGTGGGCGAGGAGGCCCGCCTCCTCGCGTCCTGGGACCGGGACCTCGACGCACTCACCGGCGAGCTGCGCCGCGCCCGCGCCACCGTCCGGGACGTCCCCCTGCCGCCCTCCCTCTCCGCCTCCCAGCTGCTGCGCCTCGCCGCCGATCCCGACGGCTTCGCGCAGGAGCTGGCCCGGCCCATGCCCCGACCGCCGCAGCCGGCGGCCCGCCGCGGCACCCGGTTCCACGCCTGGGTGGAGTCACGGTTCGAGGAGCTCCAGCTCCCGATGCTCGACCCGGACGAGCTGCCCGGCACAGACGCGGAGATCGCGGACGAACGCGACCTGGAGGCGCTCAAGGAGGCCTTCGAGCGCAGCCCGTACGCCGACCGCACCCCCCACCGCATCGAGGTGCCCTTCCAGCTGACCCTGGCCGGCCGGGTGATCCGCGGCCGGATCGACGCCGTCTACCAGGACGACGACCCGGGCCGCGGCGCCGGCACGTACGAGATCGTCGACTGGAAGACCAGCCGGCACCGCACCGCCGACCCCCTCCAGCTCGCGATCTACCGGCTCGCCTGGGCCGAGCAGCACGGCCTCCCCCCGGAGGAGGTCCGTGCGGCGTTCCTCTATGTCCGCACCGGCGAGGTCGTCCGCCCTGCCCGCCTGCCCGGCCGGACAGGCCTGGAGCGCATCCTGCTGGGCGAGGCCGGGCGAGGCCGGGTGAGGCCGGGTGAGGCCGGGTGAGGCCGGGTGAGGCCGGGTGAGGCCGGGTGAGGAAAGCCCGGCGAAGCGGGGCAGATAGGCTCGGGGCATGAGCGACACCCCGGACAGCGCCGTCCGTACGTACATACAGAACCACCGCGACGCCTTCCTCGCCGACCTCGCCGACTGGCTGCGCATCCCGTCCGTATCGGCGCAGCCGGAGCACGCCGCGGACGTACGGCGCAGCGCCGACTGGCTGGCGGCGAAGCTCGCGGAGACCGGCTTCCCGGTCGCCGAGGTCTGGCCGACCGACGGCGCGCCCGCGGTCTTCGCCGAGTGGCCCTCCGGCGACCCCGAGGCCCCCACGGTGCTGGTGTACGGCCACCACGACGTACAGCCCGCGGCACGCGCGGACGGCTGGCACACCGACCCCTTCGAGCCGGAGATCATCGACGGCCGGATGTACGGACGCGGCGCGGCCGACGACAAGGGCCAGGTCTTCTTCCACACCCTCGGTGTACGGGCCCACCTGGCCGCCACCGGCCGGACCGCCCCCGCGGTGAACCTCAAGCTGCTGGTCGAGGGCGAGGAGGAGTCCGGATCGCCGCACTTCCGCGCCCTGGTGGAACAGCACGCGGCGCGCCTCGCCGCCGACACCGTGATCGTCTCCGACACCGGCATGTGGTCGGAGACGACCCCCACCGTATGCACCGGCATGCGCGGGCTCGCGGACTGCGAGATCGACCTGTACGGACCGGACCAGGACATCCACTCCGGCTCCTTCGGCGGCGCCGTGCCCAACCCGGCGACGACCGCGGCGCGCCTGGTCGCGGCCCTGCACGACGCCGACGAGCGGGTCACCGTCCCCGGCTTCTACGACGGCGTCGTCGAGCTCTCCGAGCAGGAGCGCGAACTGTTCGCCCAGCTCCCCGTCGACGAGGCCGAGTGGCTGCGTACGGCCAAGTCGTACGGCACCCTCGGCGAGGCCGGGCTCACCACGCTGGAACGGATCTGGGCCCGCCCGACCGCAGAGGTCAACGGCATCGGCGGCGGCTACCAGGGCCCGGGCGGCAAGACGATCATCCCCTCGAGCGCCCAGCTGAAGCTGTCGTTCCGGCTGGTCGCGGGCCAGGACCCGGACCGGATCGAGCAGTCCGTACGCGACTGGGTCGCCGCCCAGGTCCCGGCCGGCATCCGCCACAAGATCACCTTCGGCGCGGCGACCCGCCCCTGCCTGACCCCGCTGGACCACCCCGCGCTCCAGGCTGTCGTCCGCGCCATGGGCCGGGCCTTCGGCAAGCAGATCCTGTTCACCCGCGAGGGCGGCTCCGGACCGGCCGCCGACCTGCGTGACGTGCTGGACGCGCCGGTGCTGTTCCTGGGCATCTCCGTACCCTCCGACGGCTGGCACGCCCCCAACGAGAAGGTCGAACTCGACCTGCTCCTCAAGGGCGTCGAAACCACCGCGTACCTCTGGGACGACCTGGGGGGTCTCCGGCCCCCGGGTCCGGACCCGGCCACCCGGCACAGCGCCTGAGCAGCCCGTCCCACCCACACCCACCCCCGGGGAGTTGGAAGCACCTGTGAGCATCTCGACCGACCACCGCGGCCGCCCCGAGCTCGGCGCCGACCGTCCCATCGGGCTCACCGCCCCGAGCGGTATCGACCGGGCGGCCCACCACCGCCTCGACGAGGCCTGGCTCGCCGCCGCCTGGAGCCACCCGACGACCCGCGTCTTCGTGGTCTCCGGCGGGCAGGTGCTGGTGGACGACACCCCCGACGGCGGCACCGCACTCGTCATGACGCCGGCCTTCGAGGCCCCGCCGACCGAGACGCACCGCTATTTCCTCGGCACGGACGAGGACGGCGTCAGCTACTTCGCGCTGCAGAAGGACGCACTGCCCGGCCGCATCGACCAGTCGGCGCGCCCCGCCGGGCTCCGCGAGGCCGGGCTCCTGCTCTCGCCCCGGGACGCGGGCCTGATGGTGCACGCGGTCGCCCTGGAGAACTGGCAGCGGCTGCACCGCTTCTGCTCGCGCTGCGGCGAGCGCACGGTCGTCGCGGCGGCCGGCCACATCCGCCGCTGCCAGGCCTGCGGCGCCGAGCACTACCCGCGTACCGACCCGGCCGTGATCATGCTGGTGACGGACGAGGACGACCGTGCGCTGCTGGGCCGCCAGATGCACTGGCCGGAGGGCCGCTTCTCGACACTCGCCGGGTTCGTCGAGCCGGGTGAGTCGATCGAGCAGTCGGTGGCGCGGGAGGTGTTCGAGGAGGTGGGCGTCACGGTCGGCCGGGTCGAGTACGTCGCCAGCCAGCCCTGGCCGTTCCCGTCCAGCCTGATGCTGGGCTTCATGGCCCGCGCCGCCTCACCCGAGGGCTCGGTGATCAATGTCGACGGCGAGGAGATCCACGAGGCCCGCTGGTTCTCGCGCGAGGACCTGCGGGCGGCGATCGAGTCGGGGGAGATCCTGCCTCCCTCGGGCATCTCGATCGCGGCGCGTCTGGTCGAGCTCTGGTACGGCGAGCCGCTGCCGAAGCCGCTGAACTGAGCGCGCTCGCCCCGGTTTGGGCGCGTCGGGTGGACTGTTCGGGGCACCGGCATGCTCCCCCGGAGTGATCGTCGACAGGATCCTGCGCCCGCGTCCGCTGCTCGGGGGATCTCGACCTGGCCAGAGATCGCCGCGCGCGTCGAGGCCAGCCAGCTGGAGCAGAGATCCCATTCGGCGCTGCAGGGCGGTCCTCTTCCCGCACAAGGAGAATCCGCGCATGATGCTTTCGGCCGTTACCGGAGCCGTACTCCTCGGGGCCCTCATGGCCCCGCCCGCAGCCGCCCACAGCAGCGGCCCCACGCCGGACCGCCCCACCTCCGCCGTCGCCGCGTCCGCTGACGACGTGGACATGGACCCGGGGAACAAGTGCGGCCGGAGCGAACTCGACATCAGCTCGGCCGTCGTCGAATACGGAGAGCTTCAGGGCGTGGAGTTCCGCACGACGACGGACCAGCGGGGCAACGCGTTCCTCAATGACAGCCGGAACCCGGGACTCTGGATAGACCTGGGGGTTCTTCCCGGTGCCCCGTGGTGTGTCGTGGACACCGCCGTGGCGGTCACCACCGGAGTCAGCCAGCCTGCACGCCGCCTCTTCGTGAACCTGCTGACCCACGACGGACTGGCCTACGAGGCTGTGTGCACCCTCAGCGGAACGCCGTTCACCCCGTTCAATCTGGCGGCGGCCTGTGCCCCGGGGTTCATCCCGGTCCCCGGCACGCCCGTGTGATCCCGCTCATCGCGTGGGCCCGGCCCCGCGATGTGTCCGTACCCCCGGGTTCCGACGACCGGGGGTACGGACGCCGGTGTCCGCTCCGCTTCGCGCGGGTCACACACCGACCTTCTGCTTGACCTGGGCCAGCGAGGGGTTGGTCAGCGTCGTACCGTCCGCGAAGAGCACGGTCGGCACGGTCTGGTTGCCGCCGTTCGCCTTCTCGACGAAGGCCGCGGAGGCCGGGTCCTGCTCGATGTTGATCTCGGTGTAGGCGATGCCCTCGCGGTCCATCTGGCTCTTCAGACGGCGGCAGTAGCCGCACCACGTGGTGCTGTACATCGTCACAGGTCCCTGCATGGTCTCTCGCGCTCCTCTGGTTTCGCTCGGTACGCCGGTGGCGGCGGTGCGTGGCCGGTGCCGGCGGTGCGTGGCCGCAATGAAAGGGAACGTACGCGACCCGGCCACCATTCCCGCATAAGTACGACCGCACCCGCCCCCCTGTGGACAACGCAAACCAAGCGCCTCCCCGGACCTGGCAGCATGGCGGGGTGACAGCAGCAACGCACTCCTCCCCCTTCCCGCAGGTTCCTGACTCACCTGACGCGGTGCTCGCCGGGCTCGACCCCGAGCAGCGCGAGGTGGCCACGGCCCTGCACGGTCCGGTGTGCGTGCTGGCGGGGGCCGGCACGGGCAAGACGCGGGCGATCACTCACCGGATCGCGTACGGCGTGCGGGCCGGGATACTCCAGCCCGCCAGTGTGCTGGCCGTCACCTTCACCAACCGTGCCGCGGGCGAGATGCGCGGGCGGCTGCGCGAGCTGGGCGCGGGCGGCGTCCAGGCCCGTACGTTCCACTCCGCGGCGCTGCGTCAGCTCCAGTACTTCTGGCCGAAGGCGGTCGGCGGTGAGCTGCCGCGGCTCGTCGAGCGCAAGGTCCAGCTGGTCGCCGAGGCCGCCGCGCGCTGCCGGATCCGGCTCGACCGCAACGAGCTGCGGGATGTGACGGGCGAGATCGAGTGGGCGAAGGTCACCCAGACCGTCCCCGCGGACTATCCGGCGGCGGTGGCGAAGGCCGGCCGGGAGGCGCCGCGCGACCCGGCGGAGATCTCCCAGGTCTACGGGCTGTACGAGCAGCTCAAGCGCGACCGGGCGATGATCGACTTCGAGGACGTGCTGCTGCTGACCGTCGGCATCCTCCAGGACCGGCACGACATCGCCGACCAGATCCGCCGCCAGTACCAGCATTTCGTGGTCGACGAGTACCAGGACGTCAGCCCGCTCCAGCAGCGGCTGCTCGAACTGTGGCTGGGAGACCGGGAGAGCCTGTGCGTGGTCGGTGACGCCAGCCAGACGATCTACTCCTTCACCGGCGCCACCCCGGACCATCTGCTGAACTTCCGCACCCGTCACCCGGACGCGACCGTGGTGAAGCTGGTCCGTGACTACCGCTCCACGCCGCAGGTGGTGCACCTGGCCAACGGTCTGCTGGGCCAGGCCAGGGGCCGGGCCGCGGACCACCGGCTCGAACTGGTCTCCCAGCGCGAGCCGGGCCCCGAGCCGCTCTACACGGAGTACGCGGACGAGCCGGCCGAGGCCGAGGGCACCGCCCGCCGGATCCGCGACCTGATCGCGGCCGGAGTCCCGGCCGGCGAGATCGCCGTGCTGTACCGGATCAACGCCCAGTCCGAGGTGTACGAGCAGGCGCTCGCCGACGCCGGGGTGCCCTACCAGCTGCGCGGCGCGGAGCGGTTCTTCGAGCGGCAGGAGGTCCGGAAGGCCATCGCGGGCCTGCGCAGCGCGGCCCGCTTCGGGGCCAACGATCCGCTGCTCGACGATGTCGTGGACCTGCCCTCGCAGGTCCGCGCGGTCCTCAGCGGCAGCGGCTGGAGCACCGACCCCCCGGCGGGCTCGGGCGCAGTCCGCGACCAGTGGGAGTCACTGGCCGCGCTGGTCCGCCTCGCCGAGGACTTCTCGCGTGCCAGGCCGCCCGCGACGCTGTCCGATCTGGTCGCGGAGCTCGACGAGCGCGCGGCCGCCCAGCACGCCCCCACCGTCCAGGGCGTCACCCTCGCCTCGCTGCACGCGGCCAAGGGCCTGGAGTGGGACGCCGTGTTCCTGGTCGGCCTCACCGAGGGCATGATGCCGATCACGTACGCCAAGACCGACGAGCAGGTCGAGGAGGAGCGGCGCCTGCTCTATGTCGGCGTGACCCGGGCGCGGTTGCACCTGAGTCTGTCCTGGGCGCTCTCCCGGGCCCCGGGCGGGCGTGCGTCGCGCCGCCCCAGCCGGTTCCTGAACGGGCTGCGTCCCGGGTCGGCGGCGGTGGGCGCCCGGGGAGCGGGCGGCGCCGGCGGCGTGGAGCGCGGCAGTGGCCGCAAGCGGGGGCGCCGGGGCTCGGTCCAGTGCCGCGTCTGCGGCCGGACGCTGACCGACGCCGGTGAGATGAAACTGATGCGCTGTGAGGACTGTCCCTCGGACATGGACGAGGGGCTGTACGAGCGGTTGCGGGAGTGGCGCGTCGGCCAGGCGAAGGAGCTGGGCCAGCCCGCGTTCTGTGTGTTCACCGACAAGACGCTGATGGCGATCGCCGAGGCCGTACCGGGCAGCGAGGCGGAGCTGCAGCAGATCTCCGGCGTCGGTGGCCGGAAAGTTGAGCGCTTCGGCACCGATGTGCTGGCCATCTGCGCAGGTGAGGAGCTTGAGGGAGCCGACGAGGAGGACTGATACGAACTCGTCGAAAAAATAGTTTGCGCATGCCCTGCGCAGCCCCATAGGTTCTTAACCACGGGAACGGCGGCTTCTCCAAAGCCCCGTCTTCGTGCTGTACTTAATCCGAATACGCATGGGAGAAGGCCCCTTGGGCCGGATCCCCGAGACGCCGAGAGGAGGCGAGACCAGTGACCAGCTTCATGACCTTCACCAAAATGACCGATCGCTCGGTCGTCGCCACCTGCCCGCTCGGCTCCTCGCTCCGTGGCACCGGTCTGTCCGGCGGCATCGCCGCCCTCAGCCCGGCGTCCCTTGCGGGCCTCCCCGTGCGGGAGCGCAATGAGCGACCGACCCAGGCACCGGAAGCAGCAGTAGCAGCGGCTCAGGCACATGCCTATGCCTTTGCGGCAGCCGGTGCCGGATCGAAGAAGCAGACGACGCAGCACCACACGATGTGGGCCTTCCGTGGGCTCGAACCCTGGAGTGATCCAGCCTGATCCATGATCAGGCCGGCGCCTTCAGGGCCGCGGAACCCCACCCGGGATCCGCGGCCCTTCTGTTTTGTCCGAACGGACGAGACAGAGCGAAGGGGCCTCGGGACAAGCAGCACCCCGGTACCTGCCGACACCCGGCCCACCGGCCGGACCGACCAGACGAGGAAGAAAACACCGTGCAACTCGAAGCGCACGCCCCGTCCGTACCGCCCTCCCGCCCGATCTCCCCGCCCGATGTCCCGGAGGACTCCACCTTGACTCCGCTCACCGCGCTCACCGCGCTCGACGACGCCATCGAGAACCTCGGCGTGCCCGTCCCCTGCCGTTCGTACGACCCGGAGGTCTTCTTCGCCGAGTCGCCGGCCGATGTCGAGTACGCCAAGTCGCTCTGCCGCACCTGCCCGCTGGTCGAGGCCTGCCTCGCCGGCGCCAAGGAGCGCCGTGAGCCTTGGGGTGTCTGGGGCGGCGAGCTCTTCGTCCAGGGCGTCGTCGTCGCCCGCAAGCGTCCGCGTGGCCGTCCGCGCAAGAACCCGGTTGCGGCATGAACATCACCGGAACCATCGACCGACCGCATACGCACGATCCCCAGAAGCAGGCCCCGATGACCCCTTCCACCAGCGAGCCGTCCGGCTCCGCGACCTCAGACGTCACCACCATCGGCGCGAACGCCTCGCGTCAGAACAGGACCCGCGAAATGCAACTCATCCCAGAAGCCCTGGCGCGTGCGCATATGCACGAGCGCTTGCGTGAGGCCGACGCGGAACGCCAGGCCGTGCGCCTGGTCGCCGCCCGCCGCATGCAGCGCCGCGCCGAGCGCGTCTCGATGCGCGCCCGCCGCGCGCTGGCCATGGCGGTCATGAACTAGGAGGTGTCCCCCTAGGGAGACACCGCCCGAGGGGACCGGTCCGAACGGACCGGTCCCCTCGGTGCGTTGCGGACGGCCGCCGAGCGCCCGCGGCGATATCCTCGGGGAGGTGGACCAGCAGACTCCTGACCCTGGGAAGCCGGGTGCCGAGAACGAGACCATCGTGTGCTCCCGCTGCGGTAAGACGTCCGCCGAGGGAGCACCGCCGACCTGGACCTGCTCGATGGAGAGCGGCCGCCGTCTCTACTTCTGTGACGGCTGCGCCCGCGCCAACCTCAGGGCCATCGAAAGCCGGCTCGATTCGTCCTGGTGGTGACGCGGACCCCGGTGGTGATTCAGGCCTCCGCCCCGACCGCGCGGCCCTCGTCCTCCTCCGCCTCCGCCTCCGGCAGGAAGCCGGGCAGCCACGCCTCCAGCTCGTCCCGCAGCCGGACCTCCGCCCCGAGCTGACAGAGCACACCGATGGTGCTCAGCGTGACCCGGTGTATCAGCAGATAGGCCGGCGGCAGATTGAGCTGCTTGCCCAACTGATGAGCGGGCGAACGAGGATCGGCGATACGCGCCGCCTGGTTGCGCAGCCACCCGCGCGAGAACGTGAACTCCTCGGCCTCGGCCGGCTCGATGATCGGCCGCAGATAGTCCAGCACCGCGTCCGGGTCCAGCTCGATCGACTCCTTGACGAATCCCTCCTCGCACAGCAGCTCGTACACCGCCTCGGCGTTGCCCTCGATCGTCATCCGCAGCGACTCGCCTATGGTCTTCGGCAGCCCGCCCGGCAACCGGTCCACGGTGCCGAAGTCCAGTACGCCCAGCCGCCAGCCGTCGCCGTGCGGCAGCAGCCGGAAGTTCCCCGGGTGCGGGTCCGCGTGCAGCAGCCCCGTCCGGCCCGGACCTGAGAACAGGAAGCGCGCGAGCAACTGCCCGGCCCTGTTCCGCTGCTCGGGAGTGCCGTCGGCGATCACCTCGGCCAGCGGTATTCCGTCGATCCACTCGGTCACCAGCACCTGGTCGCCCTGGTGCACCACCTCGGGCACCACGACATCGGCGTCGTCCGCGAACTCCGCAGCATGGGCGCGCTGCGCCTGGGCCTCCAGTTCGTAGTCCAGCTCCTCCGACACCCGGTCGCGCAGCTCGGAGATGAGCGGCTTGATGTCCATCCCCGGGATCAGCGGTCCCAGCAGCCGGGCGAACCGGCTCAGCTGGGCGAGGTCCGACAGCAGCGCCTCCCCGGCTCCCGGGTACTGCACCTTGACGGCGACCTCCCGCCCGTCGTGCCACACCGCCCGGTGCACCTGGCCGATCGAGGCTGCGGCCGACGGCTTGTCCTCGAACTCCACGAACAGGTCCCGCCACTCCTCTCCGAGCCGCTGCTCCAGGACCGAGTACACCGTGCGCGTCGGCATCGGTGGTGCCGCTTCCTGAAGCTTGGTCAGCGCAGCCCGGTACGGTCCGGCGACCTCCTCGGGAAGAGCCGACTCGAAGACGGACAGTGCCTGCCCGAACTTCATGGCCCCGCCCTTGAGCTCGCCGAGGACCTTGAACAGCTGCTCGGCCGTGCGCTGTTGTAGTTCGCGCGCCACTATCTCCGCGGACTTGCCGCCGATCCGTTTGCCCAGACCCCATGTCGCCCGGCCCGCGAAGCTCAGTGGCAGCGCGGCCAGCTTGGCGGTTCGGGTGACCGCCTTCCGGGGAAGATCAGACATGCGCCCCTCCAAATCCCAGACAGCCGCGCCGTGAACGGCGGTTACCCGGCCATTGTGTCCTGTGGCTCCCTGGCCCCCCAGGAGTGCTCCCCTTCAGTGTTCCCAACAGCACCACAGGTACAGTCGAGATGTGGTGTGATCCGCGTCGACTGCCAGTCGAGCAGCGGCAGAGCCGCCTCCCAGCGCGTGCCCGTACTCGCCGGCAACTCGCCGTCCAGAAAAGCCAGCGCATGAGCGGCGGCCAGTCCTGCCACCGCCGACGCGAGGGCCAGGTCGCACGCCGGGACGCAGCCGCGTCCGGACCGCCACTGTGCGAGCATCCGCGGCCAGGCCGGGTCCCGCTCCGCCCGCTCCAGCTCCAGGCAGCTCGCGCACGCGGTGCCGCCCGGCAGCACCAGCGGACCGACCAGACCCGTGCCCTCGATCACCCCCGCGTACAGATGGGGCGTGCCCGAGGCGATCCAGGGCCCGGCGGCGGCCGCATCCGGTGCGTACGCCGCGAGCCCGTCCCGCGGCGCGACGATCACCAGCGCCAGACCGGGCGCCACCCCCGGTGTGATCTCCGACACTTCCTGTGCCCGCGGCGCCCGGTCCGGCGCGGCTCTGCGCACGGTCCGGCGCGCGGCCGCGTCTCTGCGGTCACCGACGGATTCCACCGGAAGGCCGCCGGGGGAGACGTCCGCCGCGTCGGCGCAGCCGCCGTCCATGACCTCGACCCGGCCCACCCCCGATCCGGACAGCAGCGCGGCAACGGCGGCACCCACCCGGCCGGCCCCTCGCACCTGCACCCGCAGGGCCCGCCGCGAGGCCAACCGTCGTATTCCGCCGCCCGGTTCCGGGTGGACCAGTGAGAGCGACGCCAGATCGGGCCGCATCCGGTCCAGGGCGGCCGTCCGCTTCCGTAGAGCTTCGGCACCCGGGCCGCCGGCGGTCGCGTCGTCGATCAGTCCGGCCGCCGCCAGCCGCCGCACCAGCGCGTCCACGTGACCGTCCGGCAGTCCCATCGCCCGGCCCTCCTCGCGCAGCAGCGGCATGCCGCGCGTCCCGTCGAGCAGGGCGAGGAAACTGCCCGTCGCGGTGTCCACCGGGCCCAGCACCACCGCATGCGCCGGTGTCACGCCGAACTGCACGGTCTGAAGATCACGCCAGCCGCGCCGCAAGGCGGGCTTCACCATCGGATACATCTGAGCCCCCGCTCCGTTTTGGGATCTCTTCCGGAGATCTCCAGGTCGGTGTGGTCAGAATGCCCGCGGCGGGGAGGTCGTCGCAGATAGTTGTCCACAGGCTGGGGCATTAGTCGTTCAAATGGTGCACACCGTGGAGTGGATCATGTCGGAACCCTCCCCGGGGCGGGACTTCGGCCCCTGACAGCGGGTAACGTCGTGGCGTGCCCGCCGACCCACTGCACCGCGCCACCGGCCCGAAGCGCAGCACGACCAGCCAGCCGCCACGCGGCCCGGGGGCGAGCGCGGTCGAGGTCCGCCGGAGCGCGCGACGCAGCAGAACGGTCTCCGCCTACCGCGAGGGCGACCGCACGGTCGTCCTCATTCCCGCCCGCATGTCCGAGGCGGAGGAGCGCCGCTGGGTGACGGTGATGCTCGACAAGCTCGCGGCCCAGGAGAGCAAGCGGATCCTCGGCGACGCCGAACTGACCGAGCGCGCCGAGCGCTTGTCCGGCCAGTATTTCGAGGGCCGGGCCCAGCCCACGTCGGTGCGCTGGGTGACCAACCAGAACACCCGTTGGGGCTCCTGTACTCCGGCGGAAGGCAGTATCCGCCTCTCGCACCGGCTTCAGGGCATGCCCGAGTACGTCGTCGACTACGTACTCCTGCACGAGCTCGCCCACCTCCTGGTGCCCGGGCACGGACCGCGCTTCTGGCGGCTGCTGGAGGCCTATCCGCGCACCGAACGGGCCCGCGGATATCTCGAAGGAGTGGTGGCCGCCGACCGGTTGCCGCACCTGCCCGCCGCCCGCGACGAGTGACGCAAAGTGATCTGTACCGGCTCTGTACCGACTTGGCTCATTGTCGTGTTTTGCGGTTAGCCTGGCGCGACGCATTCACGTTCGGGATGGGGGACGTCGTTACGCATGGCCAGGGAATTCCAACGCGGCCACAAGGCCAAAGTCAGTGACCTCACAGCAGGGACGGATCTGTACGTAGGGGTGCAGATCGCCGGGCCCGGGCTGACGTTCGACATCAGCTGCTTCGGCCTCGATGCGAATGAGCAGCTGTCGGACGACCGGTATTTCATCTTCTTCAACCAGCCGAAGTCCCCGGAAGAGTCCATTCAGCAGCTGGGCGCGCAGTCCGGTGACACCGAGTCGTTCCGCGTCACCCTGGACCGCGTTCCGGCGAACATTCACAAGCTCTCCTTCACCGCGACCATCGACGGCGCCGGACAGATGTCGCAGGTCGGCCCCGGTTACATCCGTATCGTCGCGGGTGGCGAAGAGGTCGTCAGGTACGCCTTCACCGGCTCGGAGTTCACCACCGAGCGCGCGGTCATGCTGGGCGACTTCTATCTGAAGGACGTGTGGCGCTTCGCCGCCGTCGGCCAGGGCTTCGACGGCGGGCTCGACGCGCTGCTGCGCAACTTCGGCGGCGAGGTCGCGGAGGACCAGCCGGCGGCGCAGCCGCAGGCCGCCGCCCCGTCGTTCGCCCCGCCGCCGCAGGCTGCCGCGCCGGCACCGTCCTTCGGTGCCCCGGCCGCGCCTCAGGCGCCCCAGCCCGCCGCGCCGCAGATGCACACGGCTCCGACGATGGCCGCACCCATGGCCCCGCCGGCCGCCCCGGCGCCGGCCCCGTACGGACAGCCGCCGCAGCAGCAGCCGCAGTTCGGCCAGGTCCCCGGGCAGGCCCCGGCGCCCGCGCCGTATGGCCAGCCGCCCGCGCCGCCCCAGCAGTACGGCCAGCCGCCGCAGCAGCCGCAGTTCGGCCAGGTTCCTGGCCAGGTCCCGGGCCAGTACGGACAGCCCCAGGCCGTCCCGCAGACCGGCCCCGGTCTCCAGGCCGCCCTCCAGCCGTACAAGGAGGCCCCCACCGGCTCCCGCTGGACGCCGCAGAACCAGCAGCTGATGCGCGTGGACCTGGCGATGGGCGGGACCGCTGTGCTCGCCCGTCAGGGCAGCATGGTGCTGTACCAGGGCAAGGTCGACTTCAGCTACAAGAGCGCCGGCTTCGCCGGCCGCATCGTCGGCAACAACACCGGCCAGGAGATGCAGCTGATGCGCTGCACCGGCCGCGGCCAGGTGTTCCTCGCCGAGCAAGGCGCGCACCTGCACTCGATCGAGCTCCAGGGCGACGGAATCTGCGTCTCCGCGGAGAACGTCCTCGCGTTCGACGAGTCGCTCCAGCACGAGGTCCGCCGGATCGAGGGCCACGGCATCCCCGGCGGCGCCCTGTTCACCATGCAGTTCCAGGGCACCGGCACGGTCGTCGTCAAGACGCACGGCGTCCCGGTGGTCCTGCCGGTCACCCCGACGACGTTCGCCGACAGCAACGCGATCGTCGCCTGGTCGTCCGCCTCGCAGGTGATCCTCTCCAGCCAGGTGCGGCTGCGCCGCAACGCCTACCCGGGCCACAGCGGCGAAACCGTGAACCTCCAGTTCCGTGGTGCCCCCGGCAACTTCATCGTCGTCCAGCCCTACGAGGTCTGAGGGAGCCCGTCATGAACCAGCAACTCGCGGGCTTCGCCCCGACCCCCGTCGCGGCCCGGATGGAAAACCACGGCCGCAGCATGCTCAAGGTCGCCATGCAGAGCGGCCAGGACGTCTTCGCGCGCACCGGCTCGATGGTGGCGTACGAGGGCTTCATCCAGTACGAGCCGAACCCGCCCGCTGTACGGCAGATGGCCGCGCAGTGGGCGACCGGCGAAGGCGCGCCGGTCATGAAGTGCTCCGGCGACGGCCTGCTCTACCTCGCCGACTACGGCGCGGACGTCGTCGTCATCAACCTCAACAACGACTCGCTCTCGGTGAACGGCACCAACGTGCTCGCCTTCGACGCGCACCTCCAGTGGGGCGTGGAGAAGGTGAAGGGCCTGGCCAAGTTCGCCGGACAGGGCCTGTTCAACGTCGAGATCGCGGGCACCGGATGGGTAGCCCTGACCTCCCGCGGTACCCCGATCGTGGTCGACTGCGGACGCGGTGAGGACGAGACGTACGTCGATCCGGACGCGCTCGTCGCCTGGTCCCCGAACCTCAAGGTGAAGGGCAAGCGCAGCTTCAAGGCGTCGTCGGTGATCGGCCGGGGCAGCGGCGAGGCGTACCAGATGGCTTTCTCCGGCCAGGGGATCGTCGTCGTCCAGCCGAGCGAGGACAGCACGGACCGCCTGCGGATCCGGGGCTGAGGGGGAGCGGACACAGCATGCAGAGCGCACTTTTCAGCAACACGGAACAGCAGTCCCAGGACCGCTATGTCGTACAGAACCCGCAGCTCCTGAGGGTCTCCCTGACCGGCCAGGACGACGTCCTCGCCCGCAAGGGCGCCATGGTCGCCTACCAGGGGCTGATCGACTTCGACGGCGAGTACCAGTCGAGCAGCCAGCGCCGCGCCCGCGCGCGGACGGGCGAGGGCCTCGACCTGATGCGCTGCTCGGGCCAGGGCACCGTCTACCTGGCCAACCTCGCGCAGTACGTCCATGTCGTGGACGTCGACCGCGAGGGCCTGACCGTGGACAGCAGCTATGTCCTCGCGCTGGACTCCACGCTGAACACCGAGGTCATCGCGGTGGACAGCCAGTACGGAATCTCCGGCTCCGGCAAGTACCAGCTCAACATCTCCGGGCAGGGCAAGGTCGCGCTGATGACCTCGGGGCAGCCGCTGATGATGCACGTGACGCCGGACAAGTACGTCAATGTCGACGCGGACGCCATCGTCGCCTGGTCCACCTCGCTGCGGGTGCAGATGCAGGCCCAGACGCACTCCAGCGGAGTGTGGCGCCGCCGTGGCAACACCGGCGAGGGCTGGGAGCTCAGCTTCCTCGGGCAGGGTTTCGCCCTGGTCCAGCCCAGCGAGGTACTGCCGCCGCAGAACGCGCAGATCGGCCAGGGCGTCCGCGCCCAGTTCGGCATGGGCCAGCAGGGCTCACACGGGCAGAACCAGAACAACGCCTGGAACTAGGTCCGGTCCCGGCGACAGAACCTCAGCCGGCGCAGCCGGGTACGGGCTAGGGCCTGTCCGGCGGATCAGGGCCGGATAGGACGCGGCGTCTGGTGCACTGCGCTTCGCTCCGTCTCCGCTCTTTTCCAGGCCCTTGGATGCGGAGCTGCATCGCAAGGCGCCGGAGTGCCCTAATAGCGGAGCTATTCGGGCATTTCGGCAACGCGGCGAGGTGCCGTGCCTGGGGGCACCTCCCAGCGGTAGCTGGGGGAGCGTCGTGGCCCCGGCCAAGATCCGCCGGACAGGCCCTAGGGGGCGGCCTCCCGCAGGAGGCCGCCCCTCGCGCCTGCTTGCCGTTCAGAGCACGGCGCGGGTGCGCTCCAGCAGCCGTACGACCGACTCGTCGGCCACCCCCGCCACCTCGTCGTACCCGAACCAGCGCAGATCCAGCGACTCGTCGCTGATCGCCGCCACCGCCTCGGCGGGAGCCAGCGCCGCGTACTGGACGTCGAGGTGCCAGTTGCAGGGCGCCGGGATCGGATGCCGGTCCAGCCGCACCGGGCCGCCGGGCAGCAGCATCAGCCCGGGCACGCCGGACTCCTCGGTCGCCTCCCGCAGCGCCGCCTCCGCGAGCGTGGCGTCACCCGGCTCACAGTGTCCGCCCATCTGCAGCCACATCCGCAGCTTCCGGTGCAGCGTGAGCAGCACTCTGTCGCGCGAAGGGTCGATCACCAGTGCGCTCGCCGTGATGTGCCCGGCCTGGCAGGCCTTCCACACCCCGTCCGGATGGGCCGACAGATGGTCCAGATACGTCTGGCGCAGCCGGTCCTGTTCGCCGTAGTTCTTCAAGACGAGAACGGCGTCGTCGTGCAGGCTCACTTCGCGCTGTCACCCTTGTCGCCGCCGTCGGCCTCGTCGCCGCGGTCGTCCTTGGGCGCCGCCTCGCCGAGCATCTTGTCCAGCTCCGAGAAGTCCAGCTGCTCCCGGTGCACGAACCCGTCCGGGTCGTCCAGGTCGGAAGCCGTCGGCAGCATGTCCGGGTGCTCCCAGAGGTTGTCCCGACCGTCCACACCGCGTGCGTCCGTCAGCGAGGCCCACAGGCGCGCCGCATCCCGCAGCCGGCGCGGGCGCAGTTCCAGGCCGATCAGCGTCGCGAACGTCTGCTCCGCCGGACCGCCGGAGGCCCGGCGCCGCCGCAGTGTCTCGCGCAGCGCGTCGGCAGAGGTCAGCCGGGGCTTGGCCGCCTCGTGCACCACGGCGTCCACCCAGCCCTCGACCAGCGCCAGGGCCGTCTCCAGCCTGGCCAGCGCCGCCTTCTGCTCCGGGGTGTCCTCGGGCTGGAACATGCCCTGCTGCAAGGCGTCCTGGAGCTGCTCGGGGTGCGTCGGGTCGAGCTGTCCGACGACGTCCTCCAGCTTCGAGGTGTCGACCTTGATCCCCCGGGCGTACCCCTCGACCGCGCCGAACAAGTGCGAGCGCAGCCACGGCACATGGGCGAACAGCCGCTGATGGGCGGCCTCGCGCAGCGCCAGATACAGCCGCACCTCGTCCTTCGGCACGCCCAGGTCCTTGCCGAGCGCCTCGATGTTCACCGGCAGCAGCGCGGCCTTCCCGGCCGGCCCCAGCGGCAGGCCGATGTCGGTCGAGCCGACCACCTCGCCCGCCAGCACGCCGACGGCCTGCCCGATCTGCTGGCCGAACATCGCCCCGCCCATGGACCGCATCATGCCGAGCAGCGGGCCCGCCATGGCCTGCATCTCCTCGGGCAGTACGTCGCCCATGGCCGCGCCGACACGCTCGGCGACCGGGTCCACCAGGTCCTTCCAGACCGGCAGGGTCGCCTCGACCCACTCGGCGCGGCTCCACGCCACCGCGGAACCGGAACCGGAGGGCAGCGACGTCACGCCGTCCAGCCACAGGTCGGCCAGACGCACGGCCTCCTCGACCGCGGACCGGTCGGCGGGACCGACGCTGGAGTCCTTGGTTCCGTCGGAGGTGCCCTGCGCGACCGTCTGCCGCGCGATGTCCTTGGCCATGTCCCAGTTGACCGGACCGCCCTCGTAGCTGAGCATCTGGCCGAGCTGCTGGAAGGCCGCACCCAGGTCGTTCGGGTTCAGCGAACCGAACATCGCGGCGAACGGATTGTCCGCGCCGCCGGCCCCGCCGAACCCGAACGGATTCGCCGGGCCGCCCTGGCCGCCCTGATTGCCCTTCTTCTTGCCCTCGTCGCCGTTCTCCGGCTCCTCCGGCGGAAGGCCGAATCCGAATGGGGTGTCACTCACGGGTTTCCTCGGCTCGTAAGGCCGCCGACGGGAGTCGACGGCGATTGCCCGACAACACCACCCAGCGTAGACACCACACCCGCTTCCGGGCTCGGTGCTCCGCGGACACGTGGCCTGCGGCAGGATGGACGCCACCTGGTACGTACGCGCCACGGCGTGTACGTACTGAAGACAACCGCTGGAGACGCCTGGTGAGTTCCCCAGATCCGCAGGTTCGCCCATCGCAGAACGCCGAAGTTCGCCAGAGGCGAAACCACTCGGCCCCGGCCGGCCGCGGCCCCGTCGTCGCGGTCACCGGTGCCGCCTCCGGGGTCGGCGCGCTGCTCACCCAGCGCCTCGCCGCCTCCGACGAGGTCAAGCAGGTGGTCGCCATCGACGAGCGCCGCGGCGACTGCGCCGACGCGCTGTGGCACATCCTCGACGTACGCGATCCGGCGATCGCCGAGAAGCTGCGCGGCGCGGACGTCGTCGTACATCTGGCGCTCGACCTGGACCTGGAGACCGACCCGGCCGCACGTACGGCGTACAACGTGCGCGGCACCCAGACCGTACTCACCGCGGCAGCGGCCGCCGGTGTGCACCGGGTCGTGCTGTGCACCTCGGCGATGGTCTACGGGGCGCTGGCGGACAACGACATTCCGCTGTCCGAGGACTCCGAGCTGCGCGCCACCGCCGAGGCCACCGGCGTCGGCGACCTGCTGGAGATCGAGCGCCTGGGCCGCCGCGCGCCCCGCGCCCACCCCGGTCTGAACGTCACGGTGGTCAGGCCCGCGGTGCTGGTGGGCGGCACGGACACCGCGCTCACCCGTTACTTCGAGTCCCCCCGCCTGCTGGTCGTCGCCGGATCCCGCCCCACCTGGCAGTTCTGCCATGTCGAGGACCTGGTCAGCGCCCTGGAGTACGCGGCACTGGAGAAGGTCGAGGGGGAACTCGCGGTCGGCTGTGACGGCTGGCTGGAGCAGGAGGAGGTCGAGGAGCTCAGTGGCATCCGCCGGATGGAACTGCCCTCCGCGGTCGCCCTCGGCGCCGCCGCCCGGCTGCACCGCATCGGCCTCACCCCGTCGCCGGCGGGGGACCTCGCCTACACCATGCATCCGTGGGTGGTCAGCGTCTCCCGGCTGCACGACGCGGGCTGGCGCCCGCAGTGGACCAACGAGGAAGTCCTCGCCGAGCTGCTGGGAGAGGTCGCGGGCCGGCACACCGTCGCGGGCCGCCGCCTCGGCCGCAAGGACGCCACAGCGGCGGGCGCGGCGGGCGCGACGGTGGCTCTGCTCGGTGCGGCGGCCGTCGTACGCCGGGCACGCAAGGCCCGCAGGCGCTGACCGGCTCGCCGGCCGACTGTAGAAGGCTCCATACGACGTCACGCCACCCCGGCGGATCGGCTATTCCGCAATGTCAGCCGGGTACGGCACGATGGATTCATGGCACCGAAGATCGACCACCCCGGCGAGCACGCGGCTCAGGACCCCATCCGGCTGCTCGCGATCCGCGAGACCCCGCTCACCGTCGACGAGGTCTTCAAGGCCGTCGGCGACGAGGCGTCGGGCGGCACCGCGCTCTTCGTCGGAACCGTGCGCAATCACGACAGCGGGGCGGACGTGGACGCCCTCGGGTACTCGTGCCACCCCTCCGCCGAGGCGGAGATGCGCCGAGTGGCGGAACGGGTCGTCGCGGAGTTCCCGGTGCGTGCGTTGGCGGCCATCCACCGTGTGGGTGACCTGGAGGTGGGCGATCTCGCGGTGGTCGTCGCGGTCTCCTGCCCGCACCGCGGGGAGGCCTTCGAGGCCTGCCGCAGGCTGATCGACGACCTCAAGCACCAGGTCCCGATCTGGAAGCACCAGCAGTTCTCCGACGGCACGGAGGAATGGGTCGGCGCGTAGCGCCGTCGTTGGGGGCCTAAACCCCTCTCCCCGATTTGCGTAACCCGCCCCCTGCCCCGAGCGTTGAACCGGCGGATGACTCATCCGCTGATCCATCCGATGCGGTTCTTCAGGGGTAGGGAGGTCGGGATGGCATCACTCGCGTGGTTGCTGATTCCGCTTTTCGCCACCATAGGTGCTGCGATATGGGCCAGCTGGGCTGCCCGCAACCGCACCTCCGGTGACATATCCGAGCTCGCAGGCTATGCGAGATTCCGCGAAGCGATGGAGAAGGCAGACTCCGGTTCCGACGCCGTCTGAGGCGTCCCGAGAGAGCCGCTCCGAACAGACGCGCAAGTGATCCACTACCGCTCCCCGTACGGACCGGCCCCACGGGTGGTCCGGCAGCGCCGTCCCGTACTGTCGTTCCATGCCACGCCGCACCGCGACGATGCTCGCTTCCACTCTGATGCTGATCGCGCTGCTCTGCGCCGGTGTACTCATCAGGGTGCCGTACGCGGAGATGACTCCCGGGCCGACGGTGAACACGCTCGGAGACGCCGACGGCGACGCGGTGCTCCGGATCTCCGGCCGGAAGACCTACCCGACCGATGGTCACCTCAATATGACGACCGTCCGGGTCACCGGCGCCGACTACCGGATGAACCTCGTCGAGGCGGTCTACGGCTGGCTCGCTCACGACAACGTGGTCGTCCCGCACGACACCCTCTACCCGGACGGCAAGTCGGAAGAGGAGTCGACCCAGGAGAACGCCGAGGAGTTCAGCCAGTCCCAGGAGAGCGCCAAGGTGGCCGCTCTGAAGGAACTCGGTCTCCCGGTGTCCACCCGGGTCGTCGTCTCCACGGTGATCAAGGACAGCCCGGCGGAGGGCAAACTGCACGCCGGCGACGTCATCAAGACCGTCGACGGCAAGCCGGTGAAGGAGCCGGCCGACGTGGCGAAGCTCGTCACCCGCCACAAGCCCGGCGAGGACGTCGTCTTCACCGTCGTCCCGGCCGCCGACGCGGCCGCGGCGGAGAAGGCCGGCAAGGAGCCGGTGGGAGACGACGAGATCACCATCACCACCAGGAAGGCACCGGACACCGACCGGGCCATCGTCGGGATCCAGGCCGGGACGGACCACACCTTCCCGTTCACCATCGACATCAAGCTTGCGGACGTGGGCGGCCCCAGCGCGGGCCTGATGTTCGCCCTCGGCATCGTCGACAAGCTCACCCCCGGGCAGCTGACCGGCGGGAAGTTCGTCGCGGGCACGGGCACCATCGACGAGAGCGGCAAGGTCGGGCCCATCGGCGGCATCCGGATGAAGACGGTGGGCGCGCGCAACGCGGGCGCGCAGTACTTCCTGACGCCCGCGGACAACTGCGCCTCGGCCGCCACCGACGTCCCCGACGGCCTCACCCTGGTGAAGGTGAAGACCATCGACGACGCGGTGAAGTCCCTGGAGGACATCAGCAAGGGGAACACGGCCGGGCTGCCCCGGTGCAGCGCCGGCTGACCGCGCCTCCCCGCCCGTGACGCGGCCCCGCCGGGCCGCGCCCGGGTCACGCCTCGAAGGTCGCCGCCAGCGCCTCGGCCAGCCCGGGCACCAGGCCGGCGCCGGTGAGGACCTCGGTGGGGGAGTCCTTCTCGCGCAGCCGTACGGCTGACTCGCGCGACCCGTTGCGCAGTACCGCCACCGTCATCCGGACCTCCTGGCGGTCCGGATGCCTGGCGACCCACTTGGCCAGCTGGGCGTCGTTCATGCCCTCCGGTACGGAGGCCTCGGCGGACGGCGGGAGCATCAGCCGCTCCACGGTCATCGCGCAGCCCACCACGGCGTCGGGCCAGGCGATCGTGCCGAGGAACTCGTCCAGGGCGGTGCCCTTCGGCAGTTCCTCCTGCTCGATGGGAGTGAGAGAGGCGGCGCTCTCGCCCGCCTCGAGACCGAGCTGGGCGGCGAGCCCCGGTTCCTGGGTGCGCAGTTGCGCGGTGTCTACGAGCGCGAAGAGGCGGGCGGGCTGATCCCAGCCGAGCCCGGAGGCGTAGTCGTCGATTTCGAGTACGGCACGGGTGAGGGGGCTCGCGGCCATGGGGGTGCCTGAAGCGGAAAGGTTGGACATGGCGAACATCCTGCCTTCTTGGGACCCCGGATCGGGAACTGAGTAAAGCTTCAGTAAGTTGCATGAGTGGGCTCTACGATCGCGGGGCCTGCTCAACCAACAGCTAACTTCGAGGTGCGCACCTTGGCTTTCCAGATGCCGGACCGCGGCGGAGGCCCCTCCGGGCCACGGATGAGAGTCGGCCGCCCGTCCCGGCGCGTCCGGACCCTGCTCATGACTTTGGCCGTGCTGGCCGTGCTGGCCATGGCGTTCGTCATGTTCTCGGGGTTCTGGACCGACTGGCTCTGGTACCGCTCCGTCAAGTACTCGTCGGTCTTCACGACCACCCTGTGGACCAAGATCGGGCTGTTCGCCGTCTTCGGTCTGCTGATGGCGGCTGCCGTCGGCGTGAACATCTGGCTGGCGCACCGGCTGCGGCCGCCGCTGAGCGCGATGTCCATGGAACAGCAGAGCCTCGACCGGTACCGGATGAGCATCGCCCCGTACAAGAAGTGGCTGCTCCTCGGGGTCACCGCGCTGATCGGACTGATCGCGGGTGCCTCCGCGTCCGGCCAGTGGCGCACCTGGTTGATGTGGGTGAACGGCGTGCCCTTCAACCAGAAGGACCCGCAGTTCAACATGGACGTGGCGTTCTACGCGTTCGACCTGCCCTGGTACCGCTTCCTGCTCGGCTTCGGCTTCGCGGCCACCGTGCTCTCGCTGATCGCCGCCGCGCTGGTGCACTACCTGTACGGCGGGCTGCGGGTCACCAGCCCGGGCGCGCGGGCGACGGCCGCGGCAACCGGCCACCTGTCGGTGCTGCTCGGCATCTTCGTCTCGCTCAAGGCGGTCGCGTACTGGCTCGACCGGTACGGCCTCGCGGTGAAGTCGAGTGACTTCAAGGCCGCGGACAACTGGACCGGCCTGCGGTACGTCGACGCGAACGCCTACCTGCCGGCGAAGACGATCCTGTTCTGCATCGCCGCCATCTGTGCCGTGCTCTTCTTCGCGACGCTGTGGCGCCGCACCTGGCAGCTGCCGGTGATCGGCTTCGGCCTGATGGTGCTCTCCGCGATCCTGATCGGCGGGCTCTACCCGGCCATCGTGCAGAAGTTCCAGGTCCAGCCGAACGAGCAGGCCAAGGAGTCTCCGTACATCGAGAAGAACATCGAGGCCACACGCAACGCGTACGGCATCGACAAGTCGAAGGTGACGGAGTACCCGGGCGTTCCCACGTCGAAGGACAAGGCCCAGCAGCGCAAGGAGGCCGACACCACGGCCAGCATCCGGCTGCTCGACCCGAACATCGTCTCGCCGACCTTCCAGCAGCTCCAGCAGATCAGGGGCTACTACACGTTCCCCGCCACGCTGGACGTCGACCGCTACAAGGACCCGGCGGGCAACAGCCAGGACACCGTCATCGGTCTGCGCGAGCTGAACCTCGACGGCATTCCGAAGAACAACTGGATCAACGACCACTTCAAGTACACCCATGGCTACGGTGTGGTGGCGGCCAAGGGCACCACGACCGACTCCGAGGGCAAGCCGGTCTTCACCGAGTCCGACCTGCCGTCCCGGGGCCAGCTCGGCACGTACGAGCAGCGGGTCTACTACGGCGAGAAGACCAAGCAGTACTCGATCGTCGGCGGCCCGCAGACGGAGCTCGACTACTCCGACGACCGGGGTGAGAAGACCACCAGCTACAAGGGCAACAGCGGGGTCAACCTCGCCAACCCGTTCAACCGGGCCGCGTACGCCATGGCCTTCAGCGAGCCGCAGATCCTCTACTCGGGTGCCATCGGCGACGGTTCGCGCATCCTCTACAACCGCACGCCCAAGGAGCGGGTGGAGGCGGTCGCCCCCTGGCTGACCATCGACGGCGACGCCTACCCGGCGGTCGTCGGCGGGAAGATCCAGTGGATCGTCGACGCGTACACCACGTCGAACGGCTACCCGTACGCCTCGCGTACGACGCTGGGGGAGACCACCGCGGACGCGCTGACCGACAGCCAGCGCGCGGTCGTCGCGCAGGAGAACCAGGTCAACTACATCCGCAACTCGGTGAAGGCGACCGTCGACGCCTACGACGGCACGGTCAACCTCTACCAGTGGGACACCGAGGACCCGGTCCTGAAGACCTGGATGAAGGCGTTCCCCGGCACGGTCAAGGCCAAGAGCGAGATCACGCCGCAGCTCAAGGCGCACATGCGCTACCCGCAGGACCTGTTCAAGGTGCAGCGTGAGCTGCTGACCCGCTACCACGTGACCGACCCGCAGACGTTCCTCAGCGGCAGTGAGGCATGGCAGGTGCCGGACGACCCGACGAACAAGTCGGGCAACGCGGTTCCGCCGTACTACCTGTCGATGAAAATGCCGAAGCAGGCCGCGCAGGAGTTCTCGCTCACCACGACGTTCACTCCGAACGGCCGTGACAACCTGAGCGCGTTCATGGCGGTCAACGCCGAGGCGGACGCCTCGGATTACGGCAGGATCGAGATACTGAAACTGCCGGCCAGCACCACGGTCGCCGGACCCAAGCAGGTGCAGAGCCAGTTCAACTCCGACGAGGTGATCGCGGAGAAGATCAGGCTCCTCAAGGGCGGCGACTCCGAGGTCGAGTACGGAAACCTGATGACGCTCCCGCTCAACGGCGACCTGCTGTACGTCGAGCCGGTCTACGTCCGCGGTGGCGGGGTCAACTATCCGCTGCTGAAGAAGGTGCTGGTCTCGTACGGCAAGGAGACCGCCTTCGAGGACACCCTCGGCGAGGCCCTCAACAAGGTCTTCGGGGCTGAGGGCGCGGACACCACCGAGCCGCCGCCACCGGGCGACGACACCACCAAGCCGCCGACGACGCCGCAGGACCCGACGGTGAAGCAGGCGCTGGCCGATGCGCAGAAGGCCTTCGACGAAGGCGAGAAGGCGCTGAAGGCGGGCGACTGGGCGGCCTACGGCAAGGCGCAGGACGACCTCGCGGCGGCGCTGAAGCGGGCCGCCGACGCCGAGGCCAAGGCGGCTGCCGCGCCGGGCGCCAAGCCGGGTGCCGGTACCGCACCGTCACCCACCCCGAAGCCGAGCGGCTGATCTGGGCCCCGGCCGGCCGCTCCGGTGGCTGGTCGGGACCCACCCCGCACCGTGGTACGGTTGCAACACAACGGCGCGGGGTGGAGCAGCTCGGTAGCTCGCTGGGCTCATAACCCAGAGGTCGCAGGTTCAAATCCTGTCCCCGCTACTGCACGACAAAGGCCCGGATCCTTCAGGATCCGGGCCTTTGTCTTTGTGCCGGTTGTCGCGGTCGTGTGCCGCATGTCATGTGCCGGTTGCCCTGTGCCTTTTGTCATGTGCCAGTGCGGCGAAACGCTGTTCATGTGGGGGTAGTTGAGGCCCGGACGTGTTTCACTTGTCCATCTGTGGGCATGTCGACAAAACGCTGTAGTGACCTCACTGGCTGCGGTATACCAGGTGTACGTGGGTTGCAGGTGGTGACACGATGGAATTTATGGGGGACAGGTCAACTCTGTTGGAGACAGGGCGGTTTGTGCAGGAAGACGCCGAGAGCAGCGCGAGCACTGCGGACACCGCCGACGCCGAGGTCGAGGCGCGGCACCGGCGTGCCGCCGAGAGTGGCGACATCGCGTCGATGAGTGTTCTCGGTGCCCTGCTCCTGCGCCGCGGTGACCTCGACGGCGCCGAGCCCCATCTGCGTGCCGCTACCGCGGAGGGCGACCGGGCCGCCGCCAACAACCTGGGCGTCCTCCTGCACCAGCGTGGTTACGCCGACGAGGCGGCCGGCTGGTGGCGCATCGCCGCAGTCGCCGGTTCCGCGGCCGCCGCGCACGCCCTGGGCCGTCACTACCGCGAGCGCGGCGACGAGCCCGCCGCCGAGTACTGGCTGCGCCAGTCCGCCGAGTCCGGCCACGCCCTGGGCGCGTACGCCCTCGCCGACCTGCTGGAGCACCGCGGTGACGTCGGCGCCGAGCGCTGGCTGCGCGCCGCCGCCGAGCAGGGCCACCGCGAAGCGGCGTACCGGCTCGCCCAGCACCTGCGCAGGGCCGGCGCGGAGCGGGCCGGCGAGGCCGAGCAGTGGTACCGCCAGGCCGCCGCGCGGGGGCACCGGCGTGCCGCGCTGCACCTCGGCGCGATCCTGGAGGGCCGCGGCGAGCTGAAGGAGGCGGGCCGCTGGTACCTGACCTCCGCCAAGGACGGCGAGACCCGCGCCGCCTGCGCCCTCGGCTTCCTGCTGCGCGACGCGGGGGACGAGGACAGCGCGGCCGTGTGGTGGCACCGGGCCGCCCAGGAGGGCGACGGAAACGCCGCCAACGCCCTGGGCGCGCTGCACGCCGCCCGCGGCGAGACGCAGACCGCCGAGCGCTGGTACCGGGCCGCGATGGACGCCGGCGACGACAACGGTGCGTACAACCTCGGGCTGCTCTGCGCCGCCCAGGACCGTACCGGGCCGGCCGAGCAGTGGTACCGCCGCGCCGCCTACGCGGGGCACCGGGAGGCCGCCAACGCGCTCGCCATCCTGCTGCTCCAGGGCGGGGACGCGGCCGGCGCCGAGCCGTGGTTCTCCAAGGCGGCGGAGGCGGGCAGCGTGGACGCCGCGTTCAACCTCGGCATCCTGTACGCGAGCCGCGACGACGACCGTTCGGCGCTGAAGTGGTACGAGCGGGCAGCCGCCGCCGGGCACACCGAGGCCGCCCTCCAGGTCGGCATCGCGCTGGTCAGAGACGGCGAGGAGCGGGCCGCCGAGCGGCATCTCCGGTGCGCGGCGGGCGGCGGCAGCGCCGAGGCCGCGTTCCGGCTCGGCTCGCTGCTGGACTCCCTCCAGCCGCCGGCCGAGCCGGTGGGGCTCGGGGAGCCGGTGACGGAGAAGTCCGAGTGCGAGGAGTGGTACGAGCGGGCCGCCGAGCAGGGCCACCGCCGCGCCCAGGTGCGGGTTGGCATGCTGGCCGCCGGCCGCGGCGACCTGGTCGAGGCCGCGCGCTGGTACCGCGAGGCCGCCGAGGCCGGCAGCCGCAACGGTGCGTTCAACCTTGGGCTGCTGCTCGCGCGCGAGGGCAGCGAGCCGGAGGCCGCATTGTGGTGGACCCGGGCGGCGCTGGCCGGGCACGGCCGGGCCGCGCTGCGGCTCGGGCTGCTCGCCGCGCGGCATGGCGATCTGGCGGAGGGGCAGCAGTGGTGTGCGCGGGCGGTCGAGCTCGGACCGCCGGAGGTCGCGGAGCGGGCCGCGCGGCTGCGTGAGGCGCTGCACCAGGAGCTGACGGCGTGAGCGCCTTATCGATTTGCGCTGGTCGGCGCCCCGGCGTAAGGTTGGGTTCACCGACGCGGGGTGGAGCAGCTCGGTAGCTCGCTGGGCTCATAACCCAGAGGTCGCAGGTTCAAATCCTGTCCCCGCTACTGAATGACGAAGGCCCGGATCCTCATGGATCCGGGCCTTCGTCGTACGCGTCGCCGCATACGGCGAAGGCCCCCGGCGCCTGTGCGTCGGGGGCCTTCGGAAGTTCGGGGTGTCTTCGGGAGCGGAGGGCCGCCGCCTCAGGCGGAGGCGCAGCCCGGGCAGATGCCGCGGTAGGTGACCTCGACGTCGGAGACCGTGAAGCCGAAGCGCTCCGAGTCGGGCAGGTCCGCCAGCGGGTTGCCCGCCGGGTGGACGTCGCGGATCGCGCCGCACTGGGCGCAGACCAGGTGCTGGTGCGGGCGGTGCGCGTTCGGGTCGTACCGCTTGGCGCGGCGGTCCGTGGACACCTCCAGGACCTCACCGAGGGTCACCAGCTCGCCCAGCGTGTTGTACACGGTCGCCCGGGAGATCTCGGGCAGCTTGGCCACGGCGCGCGCGTGCACCTCGTCGGCCGTCAGGTGGACATGGTCCCCGTCGAGGACCTCGGCCACGACACGCCGCTGTGCGGTCATGCGCCATCCGCGTCCGCGAAGTCGTTCCAGCAGGTCACTCATAGGGCCAGCCTAACAGCGGGGGGACCGGAGTCCCGAACGGGTGTGACTTTGGATGCTTACTTGACTTAGACAATGTCCATTGTAGGATCGGGACCGGCAAACGCCAAGGACAGGACTTTGCAGGTATGACGCAGGAGGCGCACGTGACGCAGGGACCGCTCACCACGGAGGCCGGGGCTCCGGTCGCCGACAACCAGAACAGCGAGACCGCTGGCGTCGGCGGTCCCGTGCTGGTCCAGGACCAGCTGCTGCTGGAGAAGCTCGCGCACTTCAACCGCGAGCGCATACCGGAGCGCATCGTGCACGCCCGCGGCGCCGGCGCGTACGGCACCTTCACGCTGACCCGCGACGTCTCGCAGTGGACGCGCGCCAAGTTCCTCTCCGAGGTCGGCAAGCAGACCGAGACGTTCCTGCGGTTCTCCACCGTCGCGGGCAACCTCGGCTCCGCCGACGCGGTGCGCGACCCCCGCGGCTTCGCGCTGAAGTTCTACACCGAAGAGGGCAACTACGACCTCGTCGGCAACAACACCCCGGTGTTCTTCATCAAGGACGCCATCAAGTTCCCCGACTTCATCCACACCCAGAAGCGCGACCCGTACACGGGCAGCCAGGAAGCCGACAACGTGTGGGACTTCTGGGGCCTCAGCCCCGAGTCCACCCACCAGGTCACCTGGCTCTTCGGTGACCGCGGCATCCCGGCGACGCTGCGCCACATGAACGGGTACGGCTCGCACACGTACCAGTGGAACAACGAGGCCGGCGAGGTCTTCTGGGTCAAGTACCACTTCAAGACCGACCAGGGCATCAAGAACCTCACCACCGACGAGGCGAACCGCCTCTCCGGCGTGGACCCCGACAGCCACCAGCGCGACCTGCGTGAGGCCATCGAGCGCGGCGACTTCCCGTCCTGGACCGTGCAGGTGCAGATCATGCCGGCGGCCGAGGCGGCCAACTACCGCTTCAACCCGTTCGACCTGACCAAGGTCTGGCCGCACGAGGACTACCCGCCGATCGAGATCGGCAAGCTGGAGCTCAACCGCAACCCGGAGAACATCTTCGCCGAGGTCGAGCAGTCCATCTTCTCGCCGGCGCACTTCGTGCCGGGCATCGGTCCCTCCCCGGACAAGATGCTGCAGGGCCGTCTCTTCGCGTACGGCGACGCCCACCGCTACCGCGTCGGCATCAACGCCGACCACCTGCCGGTGAACCGTCCGCACGCCACCGAGGCGCGCACCAACGCCCGCGACGGCTTCCTCTACGACGGCCGCCACAAGGGCGCGAAGAACTACGAGCCCAACAGCTTCGGCGGCCCGTTCCAGACGGACAAGCCGCTGTGGCAGCCGGTTCCGGTCACCGGCGGCACCGGTAACCACGAGGCCCCGAACCACTCCGAGGACAACGACTTCGTCCAGGCGGGCAACCTCTACCGCATGATGTCCGAGGACGAGAAGGGCCGTCTGGTCGACAACCTCGCCCAGTTCATCGCGAAGGTGTCGCGTGACGACATCGCCGAGCGCGCGGTCAACAACTTCCGTCAGGCCGACGGCGACTTCGGCAAGCGGCTGGAAGCCGCGGTCCAGGCCCTGCGCGGCTGACCGGATCGCTTGTCGTAGGTGACGGGCCGGATTCCCCTCGGGGGATCCGGCCCGCCCGCGTTCTCGCCCCGCGTCCGGCGGGGTCAGCCGGTCAGCGCGGCGCTGTGCCGCTTGCTGGGGGCCCAGCAGCGGATGATGTCGCGTACGGAGACGATGCCGACGGGCTCGTCCCGGTCGAGTACGACGAGATGCCGGAAGCCACCGTGCGCCATGGCGTCCGCTGCGTCCTCCAGAGTCCAGCCGGGTGCGGCGAAGACGACGTCGGTCGTGGTGTGAGAGCCCGCGGTCTCGCGGTCGGGGTCCTGGCCCAGGCCGACCGAGATGAGGATGTCGCGCTCGGTCAGAATGCCGAGCCCGCTGGTGTCGGTGTCGAGGACGACGGCTGCGCCGACCCGGCGGGCGGCCATCAGCCGGGCTGCCTGGCGGAGTGTATGGGCGGGTCCGATGGTGAGGACCACCGTACTCATGGCGTCACGGACGAGCATGAATGGAGCCACCTCCTTGGTGAATCCTTGCTTCCCCTTTGAGGTTTACCCTTTTAGAGAATGGATTCACAAGTTCACAAGTGGGGGGACTCTCAGAGTCGCACGGGTACGGAGGGTCAACAAGAGGCGCGCAGCCGGCCGCCGCGCGCCCCCGTCCGGAAAGTCTCCGTCAGTAACGCTGGTTCAGGTACCCCAGCAGATCGTCGTGCAGCAGACCGTTCGACGCCGCGGCGTTGCCGCCGCCCGGGCCCGGCTCCCCGTCGAGGCTGGTGAAGCGGCCCCCCGCCTCCTGCACGATGATCGCGTTCGCCGCCATGTCCCACAGTGACAGCTCGGGCTCCGCGCAGATGTCCACCGAGCCCTCGGCGACCATCATGTACGGCCAGAAATCGCCGTACCCCCGGGTCCGCCAGCAGTCCCGCGTCAGGTCGAGGAAGCCGTCCAGGCGCCCCTGGTCCTCCCAGCCGCTCAGCGAGGAGTACGCGAACGAGGCGTCCGCGATCCGGCCGACCTTGGAGACCTGCAGCCGGGTCGCCGAGGTGAGGCTGCGCCCGGTGTACGCGCCGCCGCCCTGCGCCGCCCACCAGCGCCGGCCCAGCGCCGGGGCGGACACCACGCCGACGACCGGCTGGTAGCCACCCTCTCCCTGCACCATCAACGAGATCAGCGTCGCCCACACGGGAACGCCCCGCACGTAGTTCTTCGTACCGTCGATCGGGTCGATGACCCAGCGCCTCGGGCCAGTGCCCTCGATGCCGTACTCCTCGCCGAGGATCGCGTCCCGGGGCCGCGCCCGCTGCAACTGGCCGCGGATCAGTTCCTCCGACGCCTTGTCCGCCTCGCTCACCGGTGTCATGTCCGGCTTGGTCTCGACCTTGAGATCCAGAGCCTTGAACCGGTCCATCGTCGCCGCGTCGGCAGCGTCGGCGAGTACATGGGCGAGGCGCAGGTCATCGTGAAAGTCGGGCATGTGAGAACTATTGACACGGCCCTGCCGTACGTCAACTCTGGCCGCAGGAGCAGCGGGAGGCGACCATGCCGACAGCGCGGGAATCCTTGCTCGACGCCGCCTTCGTGGCGCTCGCGGGCCGGCCCTGGCCAAGGGTGCGGATGGTCGACGTCGCGGCGGCGGCCGGAGTCTCGCGGCAGACGCTCTACAACGAGTTCGGCAGCAAGGACGGCCTGGCCCGGGCGCTGGTACGCCGGGAGACCGATGCCTATCTGCGCGGCGTCGACCAGGCCCTGAGCACCGGTGGCGCCGCCCCCTGGGACCGGCTCGCCGCGCTCGCCGAGTGGACCGTGCGGGCGGCCCGTGGCAACCCCCTCCTGCGGGCGCTGCTCACGGGCGGCTGGAGCGAGCGGCTGCCCGCCCCGCGGCCGGCCCCGCCGCATACGCAGGCCCTGGTCCCGGCGCAGCGCCGGGCGGACGCGGCGATGCTCTCGCCGGCCGAGCTGTCCGCGGCCGTGCGGGACCGGGCGGCAGCGGTGCTGGAGAAGCGGCTGGAGAAGCGGCGTACCGAGGAGGACGGCGACGAGCTGGCGCACCGGTGCGAACTGGCGGTGCGGCTCGCGCTCTCGTACGTGGTCGCGCCGGACGGCGAGGGCGTGGGCCGGCTGGTACGGGCGGCGCTGCGGGTCGACGGACCGGGCGTGGGTGGCGCGGCGGCCGGTGGGCCGGGCTTCGGTGGGACGGCCGTCAGTGGGCCGAGCCCGAGAGCTGGAGTCCGATGACGCCGACGATCACGAGCGTGATCGACACGAGCTTGAGGGTGGAGACCAGATCGCCGAGGAAGACCATCCCGTAGATGGCGGTGCCGGCCGCGCCGATGCCGGTCCACACCGCGTACGCCGGACCGACGTCGAGCTTCTTCAGAGCCAGGGTCAGCAGGCCGAAACTGCCCAGCGCGAAAGCGCAGAACGCGATGGTGGGCCACAGTCGCGTGAAACCGTGCGAGAGCTTGAGGCACACGGCGAAACCGGTCTCCAGCAAGCCGGCGACCACGACCAGCAGCCACGCCATGATGAGCCTCCCCGCATTCGGTGACCGCGTTGTCTGACTGCTTCGTCTCGCTTGGGTGCGATTATGCACTTACCAGCGGCGGAGCACGGCAAACGCCTCAAGGCGCCCTCTGGTCTCCTTCGCGTCTAGGGGCTGTCCGGTGGATCAGGGCCGGATAGGACGCGGCGTCTGGTGCGGTGCATCGCAAGGCGCCGGAGCGCCTTAATAGCGGAGCTATTGGGGCGTTTCGGCAACGCGGCGAGGTGCCGTGCCTGGGGGCACCTCCCAGCGGTAGCTGGGGGAGCGTCGTGGCCCCGGCCAAGATCCGCCGGACAGCCCCTAGTCCCCTTCGCGTCGCTCTCGGGTTGCCAGCAGCCGCCGCAGCGAGAAGAGCCGGGCCGGCTCCGCGTGGCCGTCGGCCACCCACGCGTCCAGCGCGCACTCCTCCTCGTCGTGACTGCATGCCCGCGGGCAGCCGTCCGTCCCCGGCACGAGATCGGGGAAGGCCAGGATGACCCGCGACGGGTCGACGTGGTGCAGGCCGAAGGAGCGGACGCCCGGGGTGTCGATCACCCACCCCAGCTCACCGGGCAGCGGCAGGGCCAGCGCCGAGGTCGTGGTGTGCCGGCCGCGGCCCGTGACCGCGTTGACGTGGCCCGTGGCCCGTCGCCGGTCCGCCGCCACCAGGGCGTTGACGAGGGTCGTCTTGCCGACGCCGGAGTGGCCGACGAAGGCGGTGATCCGGTCGGTGAGGCTCTCGCGGACCCGGTCCGCCGCCTCGCCGTTCTTCAGCTCGTCACGGTTGGTGACGACGTAGTTGACGCCGAGCGTCGCGTACGTCTCCAGCAGCTCGTCCGCCGGGGCGAGATCGGACTTGGTCAGCACCAGCAGGGGTTCGAGCCCGGCGTCGTACGCGGCGACCAGGCACCGGTCGATCAGGCGCGGGCGCGGCTCGGGGTCGGCCAGGGCCGTGACGATCGCCAGCTGGTCGGCGTTGGCGACGACCACCCGCTCGTACGGGTCGTCGTCGTCGGCGGTGCGCCGCAGGACGGACGAGCGCTCGTGGACCCGGACGATGCGCGCGAGCGTGTCCTTGTCGCCCGTCAGGTCGCCGACGATGCCGACCAGGTCGCCGACCACGACGCCCTTGCGGCCCAGCTCGCGGGCCTTCATCGCCATCACCGTACGGCCCTCGACGAGACAGGTCAGCCGGCCGCGGTCCACGGTCAGGACGAACCCTTCCAGGGCGTCCTCGTGCTTCGGGCGGATGCTGGTACGGGGCCGGTTGCCCTTGCGGTTCGGGCGGACCCGGATGTCGTCCTCGTCGGGGTTCTTGCCGTAGCGGCGCATCGCGTCAGGCTCCCGCGCCCGCGGCGGCGCCCGCATCCGCGCCGGTGCCCGCGAGCATGCCGGTCCACATCTCGGGGAAGTCGGGGAGCGTCTTGGCGGTCGTGGCGACGTTCTCGATCTCCACGCCCTTGACGGCCAGACCGATGATCGCACCCGCGGTGGCCATCCGGTGGTCGTCGTAGGTGTGGAAGACCCCGCCGTGCAGCGGGCGCGGACGGATGTGCAGTCCGTCCTCGGTCTCGGTGACATCCCCGCCGAGCTCGTTGATCTCCTTGGTGAGCGCGGCCAGCCGGTCGGTCTCGTGCAGGCGCAGATGGGCCACCCCGCGCAGTACGGACTCGGAGTCGGCCAGCGCCGCCACCGCCGCGATGCCCGGCGTCAGCTCGCCGACCTCGCTCAGGTCGACGTCGATTCCGTGGATCCGGCCGGTGCCGGTGAAGGTGAGCCCCTGGTCGGTCAGCTCGCAGCTGCCGCCCATGTCCGTGAAGATCTCGCGCAGCGCGTCACCGGGCTGGGTGGTCCGCCGGGGCCAGTCCGGGATGGTGACCCGGCCGCCGGTGATGAGCGCCGCCGCCAGGAACGGCTGGGCGTTGGAGAGGTCCGGTTCGACCACCAGGTCGCGGCCGAGCACGGCGCCGGCGGTGACGCGCCACACGTTCGGCTCGCCGCCCGACTCGGGGGTGTCCACCTGGGCGCCGACCACCCGCAGCATGTCCACGGTCATCCGGATGTGCGGCATGGAGGGCAGCGGGCCGCCCACGTGCCGTACCTCGACGCCCTGGTTGAAGCGCGGCGCGGACAGCAGCAGCGCGGAGACGAACTGGGAGGACGAGGAGGCGTCGATCTCCACCGTGCCGCCGTCCAGGGCGCCGCCACCGTGCACGGTCATCGGCAGCGCGCCGCGGCCGTCGTCGTCGATCCGGGCGCCGAGCACGCGCAGCGCGTCGATCACGCCGTGCAGCGGGCGTTCGTACGCGCGGGGGTCGCCGTCGAAGCGGACCGGGCCGTCGGCGAGCGCCGCGACCGGGGGGAGGAAGCGCATGACGGTACCGGCGTTGCCGACGTCGACCTGGGCCGGGCCGTGCAGTCCGGACGGGATGACCCGCCAGACCTCGCCGGTCTGGTCGGGGCCGGTGGCGGCGGAGGAGACGGAGGAACTGGAGGGCACGGTCTCCTCGATGCCGACACCCAGCGCGCGCAGCGCCTCTGCCATCAGCAGGGTGTCGCGCGAGCGCAGCGGGCGGCGCAGCCAGCCCGGCTCGGCGGCGAGCGCGGCGAGGACGAGACCGCGGTTGGTGACCGATTTCGATCCGGGCACGGTGACCGTGGCGTCGACGGCTCCGCTCGCGTGCGGAGCGGGCCAGAGGGCGGTGGGCGCGGGGGTCTCGGTCATGGCTCTCACTTTAGTGGCTCGGGGAGAGCGCCGATCTTGATCAAATACGGCGAAACCAGGGCGTAACCGAGAGGTGGTACGGGGCTGCGAGGTCACAGTCCGGGGTCGCCGTCCGGCCTCACAGTCCGAGCAGCCAGCGGCCGCCGCCCACCAGTGAGCAGAGCGAGACGGCGTGGAAGAGGAACAGCCACATCGCGGGCGCCACGTGGGTCAGCCGGGCCAGCTGGTCGGCGTCCGAGTCGGCGGCGCCTCCGTGGCGGCGCTTGGCCTGGAGCTCGAAGGCCGGCCGTACGCCGCCGAGCAGCAGGAACCACACCACTCCGTACGCGAACGCTGCCTGGACGGTGGCCGAGGTCAGCCAGGAGACCAGCAGGAACGCGCCGCCGGCCAGGACGACCGTCAGCACGCCGTACGCGTTGCGGATCATGACCAGCATGATCAGCAGCAGGGCCGTCGCCAGCCACAGGAGCAGGGTGATGTGGTTCGCGGCGAGCAGCCACGCGCCGCCGAGACCGAGCAGCGGAGGCGCCGTGTAGCCGGCCGCGGCCGTCAGGATCATGCCGAGCCCGGTCGGCTTGCCGCGGCTGACGGTGAGACCGCTGGTGTCCGAGTGCAGGCGTATGCCGTCCAGGCGGCGGCCGGTGAGCAGGGCGACGAGGCCGTGGCCGCCCTCGTGCGCGATGGTGACGGCGTTGCGGGAGAACCGCCAGACGCCGCGTGGCAGGACGGCGGCGAGGGCGGCCACTGCGGTGGCGACCACCAGCCACAGGTCGGGGTCGGACTGGACCCCGAAGACGCGGTCCCAGAGGTCACCCACTGCTGTGCTGTCCATCGGGCGGCCGGCTCCTTGTCGTCGAGTGGCGGGTTGGGCGGGGTGGTGGTCGGGTGACGGGCTGGAGTGGCAGTGTGGCACTCATGTGCGGACGGTATGCAGCGAGTCGTAGACCCGAGGACCTGGTTGGTGTCTTCGAGGTCGAGAAGTGGGAGCCGACGGAGACCCTCGCTCCCGACTGGAACGTGGCACCGACGAAGGACGTTTTCGCGATTCTCGAACGTCCTCTCAAGGACGCAGAGGACCGTCGTCCGGTTCGCCAGCTGCGGGCACTGAAGTGGGGTCTCGTCCCTTCTTGGTCCAAGTCGCCGGAGGGCGCGGCGCGGATGATCAACGCGCGTGCCGAGTCCCTGCACGAGAAGCCGTCCTTCCGGCGGCCTTTCGCCCAGCGGCGCTGCCTCATCCCGGCGGACGGGTATTTCGAGTGGGTCACCGGTGCGGACGAGCGGCAGCTGGAGGAGCAGGGCAGGAAGAAGCGGCCGCGCAAGCAGCCGTACTTCGTGACGCCCGCCGACGGATCCGTTCTGGCGATGGCCGGCCTGTACGAGTTCTGGCGCGACCGGACCCTGCCCGACGACCACCCCCGCGCCTGGTGGGTGACGTGCACCGTGGTCACGACCGAGGCGGAGAAGTCCCCGCTGGCGGTCGCTCCGGCGGACGGCCCCCGGGCGCTGGCGGACATCCACCCGAGGATGCCGCTGATGCTCACCCCGGAGCGCTGGGACGCCTGGCTGGACCCGGCCCGTACGGACGTGGACGGCCTGCGGGAGCTGCTGGCGCCGCCCCCGCCGGGGCTGATGCGCGCGTACCCGGTCTCGACGGACGTCAGCAACGTCCGTAACAACGGCCCGGAACTGGTCGAGGAACTGGCGGCGCCGGAGGTGGGCACGCTGTTCTGAGCGCGGCGTTCCGATCACTCAGGCGGCAGGATGGCTGTGTGAGCCGGATCGAGAGTGACGTAACTGTGGAGAGTGTGCAGACGCCCGCCGGCGAGGCCCGCATCACCTGGGTCCCCGCCGCCGCCCGCAAGGCGCGGCTGGTGCTCGCCGTCAGCCACGGGGCTGGCGGCGGCATCGCCGCCCGCGACCTCCAGGCGCTCGCCGCCGCGCTGCCCGCCCGCGGCGTGACCGTCGCGCTCGTCGAGCAGCCGTGGCGGGTGGCCGGCAAGAAGCTCGCTCCCGCACCGAAGACGCTGGACGTGGGATGGCGGGGGCTGTGGCCCGCGCTGGCGAAGCCCGGGCTGCCGGTCGTCGCGGGCGGCCGCAGCGCGGGGGCGCGCGTGGCCTGCCGTACGGCGCGCGAGCTGGGCGCCTGCGCCGTACTCGCGCTGAGCTTCCCGCTGCACCCGCCGGGCCGGCCGGAGAAGTCCCGGGCCGACGAGCTGACCGGCGCCGGGGTGCCGACGCTCGTCGTCCAGGGCGGGAACGACCCCTTCGGGCGGCCGGCCGAGTTCCCCGCGGGGCACGAGCCGCTGGAGGTCCCGTACGCGGATCACGGGTTCGCCGTACCCAAGCGGGCGGAGATCACCCAGCAGGAGGCCCTGGAGATCATCACCGACGGGGTGGGGAGCTGGCTGGACGGAATCCGGGAATGAGGAGCGCGTGACCCCTGTTGTGTGAGGCGTCGGTACGTATCAGGCACTTGCACGAGGAGAGGTAACGCATGGCATCGACCATCTGCCCCAGCCGTCCGCACGCCGCTGACCTGGAGTGGACGGTGTTGCCGGGGGCGAAGACCGCCCCTGTTCCGGCGGCGGGCGCACCGGATCGACAGGGACCCTCTCCGGAAGGTCGACTATTCTCCGATTCGAGTGGGTCCGCTCTCGGGTCCGCCACGGTGTTGGAGGAGGTGGGTCCTGTCACTGGGACCGACGACGGCCGCGCGGAGGAAACGACCGCGGAGCGCAACGCGCGCTTCGAGCGGGACGCCCTCGGCTACCTCGACCAGATGTACTCGGCCGCGCTGCGCATGACGCGCAATCCGGCCGATGCCGAGGATCTGGTGCAGGAGACGTATGCCAAGGCGTACGGGTCCTTCCACCAGTTCCGTGAGGGGACGAACCTCAAGGCGTGGCTGTACCGCATTCTGACCAACACCTTCATCAACTCGTACCGGAAGAAGCAGCGCGAACCGCAGCGCAGCGCCGCCGAGGAGATCGAGGACTGGCAGCTGGCGCGCGCCGAGTCGCACATGTCGACCGGACTGCGCTCCGCCGAGTCGCAGGCGCTGGACCATCTGCCGGATTCCGACGTGAAGGAAGCCCTGCAGGCGATCCCCGAGGAGTTCCGCATCGCGGTCTACCTCGCCGATGTCGAGGGCTTTGCGTACAAGGAGATCGCGGACATCATGGGTACACCCATCGGTACGGTGATGTCCCGCCTGCACCGGGGCCGCCGCCAACTGCGCGGCATGCTGGAGGACTACGCCCGTGACCGCGGGCTCGTCCCGGCCGGTGCGGGAGAGTCGAACGAAGCGAAAGGCTCGGGCTCATGAGCTGCGGAGAGCCGCACGAGACGGACTGCTCAGAGGTCCTGGACCATCTCTACGAGTTCCTCGACCACGAGATGCCCGACAGTGACTGCACCAAGTTCGAGGTGCACTTCGAGGAGTGCTCGCCGTGCCTGGAGAAGTACGGGCTCGAGCAGGCGGTGAAGAAGCTGGTGAAGCGCTGCTGCGGGCACGACGACGTGCCGAGCGACCTCCGGTCGAAGGTCATGGGCCGCATCGAACTGATCCGCTCGGGACAGGCCGTCCCCGATCACGATGTGACCGCCGTCCAGGAATGAACTTTCGCTGAACTCCTGCTCGCGGAAGGCGGCTTCGTTCACCCGAAGGTGCTAATCCGGGGGTTCCGGACGGCGCAATCCGAGAATGCGGCCCCGTGTGGTCCGCTGCGCGCATATTCTCCCGAACCTGTACGGGCTGAACCTGTACAGGTCCGTACGGGACCGGGCCGGTCCGTGAGGGCTTGCCGGGGCACTCGGGGAGGAGAGGCGCCATGCGGGCACTTCCGCCGGGGGCGCGCGCCTGCATCCTGTCCGCCGTGGTGGGCGGTCTCCTCTGCACCCTCCCCGCGCTGACGCCCGGTTACGGCACCCCGTGGGGTGCGGTCGCCCTGCTGGGCGCGCTGTACGCCCTCTGCGAGCTGGTACGGATCCGCCCCTTCATGGGGCGTCGCGTGCCGGCCGGCATCGGCTCGTTCTTCCCGGTGGTTCTGGCCGCCGTCTTCCTGCTGCCCCCGGCCGCCGCCGCGCTCGTCGCCGTACCCGGTGCGCTCGCCGGCCGGATCGAACAGCGCCACGCCGGGGTGCGCCGCGTCTGGCACGCCGCGCAGCACGCGCTCGCCGCGTGGGCCGCCGCGGGCGTGTACGGGGTGCTGCGCGGACCGGCCGCGCTGGGCGGCGTGCACCTGAACCTGACGCCCGACTTTCCGTACGTCCTCGCGCCCGCGGCCGCCGCCGTGCTGGTCTTCTGCGGGGTGACGGCCGCCCTCGACGGCGCCATCCTGGTCACCGCCGAGCGGCGGCCCGCCAGGACCGCGTGGCGCGGCCTGCTGCTGCGCTCGCTCGCCCCGCACTGTGTGCACGGGCCGGCCGGGCTGATGATGGCCGTGCTGTGGCGCAGCCCCTACGGGCCACCGGCGGCCCTGCTCGTCCTGCTGCCGATGTACATCTCCTGCTGGGTCTTCGCGCAGTACCACCGGGAGCGGGCCGCCCATCAGGCCACCATCCGGGCGCTGGTCCAGGCCGTCGACATCAAGGACCGCTACACGCGCGGCCACAGCGAGCGGGTGGGCCAGGCGTCCACGATGATCGCGCGCGAGCTGGGTATGGCGGAGGACCGCCTCGAAGTGCTGCGCTTCGCCGGGATCCTGCACGACGTGGGCAAGCTCGGCGTACCGACGCGGCTGCTGCGGAAGGACGGGCCGCTGACCCCGGAGGAGCGGCGGATCATCGAGCTCCACCCCGAGTACGGCCACGAGATGGTGCGCGGCATCGGCTTCCTGGGAGAGGCGCGGGCGGCGATCCTGCACCACCACGAACGGATCGACGGCAGCGGCTATCCGTACGGCCTGTCCGGTCGTCAGATCCCGGAGTTCGCGCGGGTGGTGGCGGTCGCCGACGCGTTCGACGCGATGACGTCGACCCGGTCGTACCGGCGGGGACGGCCGGTGGAGACGGCCGTGCGGGAGCTGGAGCGCTGCGCGGGCGCGCAGTTCGATCCCCGGATGGTACGAGCGCTGGTACGGGCGATCGACCGCCACGGCTGGAACCCCAAGGTAACGGCGGAGCCGCCGGACACGATTGCGCCATGGCCGCCCGGGCCGCCTGGGGCGGCCGGTGGGACGGCCCGAGGAAACGTCCCGGCATCGCGGCCGACGGAAGGCAGCCGAACGGGCGTGGCGAGCCCCGGCCCGCCCCCCGGCCCCGGCGGCCCGGGGTGAGCCTCGCCGCCGCGGGCGCCGGCGGCGGGCGGGCGTGCGTGGGCCAGGCGCCCGCAGGCGAGCGCACCCGGTGCTGTGCCGTTCCGGCCGCCCCGCGACGCACCGCCCGCCGGGCCGCGTGCGCCGGCGGCGAGCGGCCACCCACGGGGAACGTCCACGTTCTCGCTCCTGCCGATGGCCAGGTGCCCGCCGCAGGCAGGCGCACCGCCCGGCGGGCCGCGGGCGCCGGCGGCGAGTGGTCATCCACGGGAAACGTCCACGCTCTCGCTCCCGCCGAACGGGTGGGCGGGGTGGGGCAGGTGCCCGCCGCAGGCGGGCGCACCGCCCGCCGAGCCGCGTGCGAACCGCGACGCATCCTCCGCCCCGCCGGAGCCGTACCCCGTACCGCCCGCCGGCCCACGGGTGGCGCCGCGTGAGGTGGGGGGCCGGCGCCGTCGTGGGGGTGCACGGCGCCGCCGCAGCACTCACCGCCCTCGCGCTCGCCTGCACCCTCTGGCACGGCCTCGCCGAACCCGGCATCGCCCTCGCCTTCGGCGCGCTCATCACCGTCGGCGAGCTGGCCCGCCGCGGCCCACGGGACACCCGCGAGCCCGCACCGCTCGGCTCCGCGGGCGCCCTCGCGTACGCCCTGCTCGGCCAGAGCGCCGGCAGCGCGACCACCCACGGCGTGCTCCAGATCATCGCCGTCGTCGTCGCGGCCGCCCTGGTCGGTGTCGTCCCCCATGTCGCCCTCGGCCGCGGGCCCGCCCTCGACCACGTCGCCCGCCGGGTGCTCAGCGTGGGGTTCGCCGCGGTCTGCTTCCAGCCCCTGTACAACTCGGGCCACCTCGGCGAGTGGATCGGCCACGGCCCGTACTACGCCGGCCTCCTCGTGGTGATCCTCGCCCTCACCGCCCTGTGCGACGCCGTACTCGCCGCCGCCCTGGCCCATGCCCGTACCCGCTGGCCGTACGGCCCGCTGCTCCGCGACGAGTTGCGCGCGCTCCTCGGCATCGGCTCCGCGATCTGCGCCACCGGGGCCGTGATGGCGCTCGGGGTGGCCGTCGCCGGGCTGTGGGCGCTGCCCGTGTTCAGCGTGCCGCTGCTGCTCACCCAGCTGTCGTTCCGCCGCATCGCCGAGGTGCGGACGACGTACCGGCAGATGATCACCTCGCTCGCCCGGTCCACCGAGATCGCCGGCTACACCCCGCACGGCCACGCCCGCCGCGTCGCCACGCTCAGCTGCGCGGTCGGCCGCGAGCTGGGCCTGTCCGAGCCGGATCTGAGCGTGCTGGAGTACGCGGCCCTGATGCACGACATCGGCCAGCTGTCACTGGTGGATCCCATACCGGCCGGCGCCACCGCGCGCCTGCCCGCCGCCGAGCAGCGCCGCATCGCGCTGCTGGGCGGCGCGGTCGTCCGCCAGACCGGCGTACCCCCGGAGGTCGCGGTCGTGGTGGAGCGGCAGGCCGATCCGTACCGGGAGCAGCCCATCACCGCCCGGATCGTGCGTACCGTCAACGCGTACGACGATCTCGTCGGCGGGAGCGAGTCCGAAACAGCAACCGCAGCACCAGCACCCGCACCCCGCACCCGCACCGGACGGCTCGGCAGCTCCCTCGACGCCCTCGAACAGCTGCGCCTCGGCACCGGTCACGACTATCAGCCCGAAGTCGTGGAGGCCCTCGCACGCGTACTTTCCCGAGGCCTGACCCCGTCCCCGCCCGGGTAACCCATGGGTAATGAGCGGTCGTCCAACCGGGCATGGTTGGATGCGAAGAAGAGGGTGTCCGCAGGACTGCACCGTAGGGACCGGCAGGCGGGAATCGTGAAGATCTTCGGGAAGGTACGGCATCGGCCCTCCGCCTCGTGGCGGCAGGCCACCGACCGGGCGTTCACGCTGATCGGCGACGGCCGGTACGAGGACGCGGGCGCGCTGCTGACCCGCGCGGCGGACCTGGAACCGTGGCTGTCCGAGTCCTGGTTCAACCTGGCCCTGCTGCACAAGTTCCGGCACGACTGGGAGCAGGCGCGCGCGGCCGGCCTGCGCGCCGTCGCGCTCCTCGACCGGGAGACCGGCGCCCCCGACTGGTGGAACGTCGGCATCGCCGCCACCGCCCTCCAGGACTGGCCGCTCGCCCGCCGGGCCTGGCAGGCGTACGGGCTGAAGGTGCCCGGCGAGTCCGCCGGGAACGGCGAACCCGTCGGCATGGAGCTGGGCAGTGCCGCCGTCCGGCTGTCGCCCGAGGGCGAGGCCGAGGTCGTGTGGGGCCGCCGGCTCGACCCGGCCCGGATAGAGGTGCTGTCGATCCCGCTGCCCTCCTCCGGGCGGCGCTGGGGCGAGGTCGTGCTGCACGACGGCGTCCCGCACGGCGAGCGGGTCACGGCGGCGGGCCCCTCCTACCCCGTGTTCGACGAGATCGAGCTGTGGGCGCCGTCGCCCGTCCCCACCTGGGTGGTACTGCTGGAGGCCGCGACCGACGCCGACCGGGACGCCCTGGAGCAGCTCGCCTCGGACGCGGGCTTCGCCGCCGAGGACTGGTCCTCCTCCGTGCGGCTGCTGTGCCGGCTGTGCTCGGAGAGCCGGATGCCGAGCGACGAGGGCGAGGGCGAGCACCTGGACCCGCACGACCACAGCGAGCCGGGCCACCCGGGCCCGCTCGGCCACCGCACCGCCGGCGAGCTGTGGGTTCCCGAGCGCGAGTGCGGCATCGCGGCGCCGGCCGGGCTGGTGCGCGGGCTGCTGGACGGCTGGGTCGCGGACAGTCCGGACACCCGTGAGTGGCGGGATCTCGAGGAAGTCTGCTGAGCGCTGCCCTGAGGCTGGCTGCCCTTAGGCTGTACGGGCACACATCGTGACTTACGGAAGGCCTACGGCGGACATGGCGCAGCAGGAGACGGACCAGCAGCTGAACGACGGGTTCGTCGTGGACACCGAGGACTGCGAGGAGCGCGAGGCGGCCTACCGGGCGCGCGGCACGGCCCGCCCGATCACCGTCGTCGGCAACCCGGTGCTGCACAAGGAGTGCAAGGACGTCACCGAGTTCGACGACAAGCTCGCCGCGCTGATCGACGACATGTTCGCCAGCCAGCGGGCCGCCGAGGGTGTGGGCCTGGCCGCCAACCAGATCGGCGTGGACCTCAAGGTGTTCGTCTACGACTGCCCGGACGACGACGGCGTCCGGCACACCGGTGTCGTGGTCAACCCGGTCCTGGAGGACCTGCCGGCCGACCGGCGCATCCTCGACGACTCCAACGAGGGCTGCCTCTCGGTCCCGACCGCGTACGCCTCCCTGGCCCGCCCGGACTACGCGGTGGTACGCGGCCAGGATGCCGACGGCAACCCGATCAAGGTCCGGGGCACCGGCTACTTCGCGCGCTGCCTGCAGCACGAGACGGACCACCTGTACGGCTACCTGTACATCGACCGGCTGTCGAAGCGGGACCGCAAGGACGCCCTGCGCCAGATGGAAGAGGGCACGCCGCGCTACGAGACGGTCCCGAACGCCTGATCGTCACACCTGCACGCACGCACCGGCACGGCCCCGCACGGGCATTGGCACGGCGCCATTGGTCGGACAAATGACCGGTGGCGCCGCCCTGTTGACGCGCGTCGCACGGACCGTCAGTCTCGGCCCTGTTGCCCTTTCCCGGTGTGGAGGTGCCATGTTCGGACGCACGGTGAGATTTCTGCTCAGCTTTGTCATGGTCATGATTGCCGCCTTGGCCGGTACGGTCGCCACCGCCGGCACCGCGCATGCCGACGGTTGCTACACCTGGTCCCGGACCCTCTCCCAGGGCTCCTCCGGCGCCGACGTCAGCCAGCTGCAGATCCGGGTCGGCGGCTATCCGGGGTACGGCGCCGTGCTCGCCGTCGACGGTGCCTACGGTCCCGCCACCACCGCCGCGGTCAAGCGGTTCCAGTCCGCGTACGGGCTGCCGGCCGACGGGGTCGCCGGGTCCGCCACCTTCAGCAAGCTCTACGCCCTCCAGGACGACGACTGCACGCCCGTCCACTTCACGTACGCCGAGCTGAACGACTGCAACTCCACCTGGTCCGGCGGGGCCGTGAGCGCTGCCACCGCCAAGTCCAACGCCCTGCGCACCATGTGGAAGCTGGAGGCGCTGCGGCACGCACTGGGCGACCAGCCCATCACCGTGACCAGCGGCTTCCGTTCGTACGCCTGCAACAGCGCGGTCGGCGGGGCGTCGGACAGCCGCCATCTCTACGGCGACGCCGCCGACCTGGGCGCCGGACCGCACTCCCTGTGCACCCTCGCCAAGCAGGCGCGCAACCACGGCTTCAACGGCATCCTCGGCCCGGGCTACCCGGGCCACGGCGACCACACCCACCTCGACCACCGGGGCAGCCGGTTCTGGTCCGCGTCGAGCTGCGGCATCTGACCCGCGGCATCTGATCCGGGGCGCCTGATCCGCGGCCCGGCGGCGCGTCAGGCCGCTTCCGCCGGGCCCCGGAACGTACGGCGGAAGGCGTTCGGTGTCGTGCCGAGCGTACGCAGGAAGTGGTGGCGCAGCGCCGCCGCGTTGCCGAAGCCCGATCGCCCGGCGATCGCGTCCACCGTGTCGTCCGTCGCCTCCAGCAACTCCTGTGCCAGCAGCACCCGCTGGCGCAGGAGCCAGCGGTACGGCGTCGTACCCGTCTCCTGGAGGAACCGCCGGGCGAAGGTCCGGGGCGACATGTGCGCCCGGTCCGCCAGCTGCTCCACGGTGATCTCGGCGTCGAGGTGCCGCTCCATCCACGCCAGTACCTCACCCACCGTGTCGCACGCCGTGCGCGGCAGGGGCCGCTCGATGTACTGCGCCTGGCCGCCGTCCCGGTGCGGCGGCACCACCATCCGCCGGGCGATCGTGTTGGCCACCTCCGGCCCGTGCTCCTGCCGCACGATGTGCAGGCACGCGTCGATCCCCGCCGCCGTCCCGGCCGAGGTGATGACCGGGCCGTCGGCGACGTACAGCACGTCGGGATCGACCAGCGCCCGCGGATTCCGGCGGGCGAGCTCGGTCGCGTGCATCCAGTGGGTCGTACACCGCCGGCCGTCCAGCAGCCCGGCCGCGCCGAGCGCGAAGGCCCCGGTGCAGACGCTCAGCACCCGCGCCCCGCGGTCCACGGCCCGGCGCAGGGCGTCGAGCAGGGGCCCGGAGTACTCCCGCGGGTCGTCGCGAGGCCGGTCGGCCGGCACCGCGATGAGATCGGCCGACTCCAGCCGGTCGAGCCCGTACGGCACGGAGAGGCCGAAGGCGCCCGACCGTGCGTTCAACGGCCCCGGCTCCGCCGCGCAGAGCGCGAAGTCGTAGACGGGCAGTCCCTGATCACTCCGGTCGGAGCCGAAGACCTCGCAGATCACCCCGAGCTCGAATGGGGAGACTCCGTCGACCACGGCCACCGCCACGTTTTTCAGCATGGAGCCAGTGTGGCACGGATGTGGCAGTAATTCGATGTTCCATGACAGTCCTGCCACTGACGTGTTCGCGTCCGGACGACGACAGTGGAGCCATGAACACCTTCCTGAACCTCCTCCTCGTCGTCACCGTCCTCGCGCTGCTGGCGGCGCCCTCGCTCATCGGACACCTCCACGACCGCCGGATCGACAGGCAGCTGAAGGCAGCCGCCGCACCGCGGCCGCGTGCGCTCGCGGTGACGTACGCGCAGGATCGACGTAGGGGGCAGAGCGCGAGCCGCAGTGAGCACGGCGGACGGAGGCCGGACCGTGAGTACGTCACCCGAGAACGAGCCGCGTAACACCGTGCAGGTCTCCCGCCGCGCCCCGCTCCCGACCCGCGGCATCACCTGGGAGCCCAGCGAACGCTGGGTGCGCGGGATCAAGGGAGAGGTCACCGTCGTCGACAGCCGACGGCCTCTCCTCGTGTGGGAGCCGGGCAGGCCGGTGCCGCTCTACGCCTTCCCGGAGGACGACGTCCGGATGGACCTGCTGCGGCCGGCGGCGCAGCCCCCGGCCGGGCGGCACTCGGGACCGACGGTCTTCTACGACCTCGAACTCGGCGGTGAGGTCACCGGGAACGCGGCGTGGTCCCTTCCCGGTGAGCTCGCCGGACACATCGCGTTCGCGTGGTTCGGCCGGGACGTCCTCGACCACTGGTACGAGGAAGAGACGGAGATCTTCGTACACCCGCGCGACCCATACCAGCGGGTCGACGCGATGCCCAGCAGCCGGCATGTCCGGGTCGAGATCGAGGGCACGCTCGTCGCCGACACCCGGACACCGGTGCTCCTGTTCGAGACGCATCTGCCGGTGCGCTACTACCTCCCTCGCGAGGATGTCCGAATCGACCTGCTCACCCCCACCGACATGAGCACCCGCTGTCCGTACAAGGGCGTTGCCACGGAGTACTGGTCATGGGCGGGCAGCGGCCGGGTTCCGCCCAACGTGGCGTGGAGTTATCCGGATCCGCTGCCCGCCGTGCACGAGATCAGGTCCCGTGTCGCCTTCTACAACGAGGCCGTCGACCTCGTCGTCGACGGGGAGCGGCTGGAGCGTCCGGTCACGTACTTCAGCAGGCGGCTCTCCCGTCCGGACAGCGCCTAGAAGTCGTCGTCGAAGCCGACCGTGCCCTCGACCGCGACCTGGTACGCCGACGGCCGGCGCTCGAAGAAGTTCGTCAGCTCCTGCACTCCCTGAAGCTCCATGAAGGAGAACGGGTTCTCCGAGCCGTACACCGGTGCGAAGCCCAGCCGCGTCAGGCGCTGGTCGGCGACGCACTGCAGGTACTCGCGCATGGAGTCCGTGTTCATACCGGGCAGTCCGTCGCCGCACAGATCGCGGCCGAACTGGAGCTCCGCCTCGACGGCCTCCTTGAGCATGTCGGTGACCTGCTGCTGAAGGGCGTCGTCGAAGAGCTCCGGCTCCTCCTTGCGGACGGTGTCCACGACCTCGAACGCGAAGTTCATGTGCATGGTCTCGTCCCGGAAGACCCAGTTCGTCCCCGTCGCCAGCCCGTGCAGCAGCCCCCGGGACCGGAACCAGTACACATAGGCGAACGCGCCGTAGAAGAACAGGCCCTCGATGCACGCCGCGAAGCAGATCAGGTTCAGCAGGAAGCGGCGGCGGTCGGCCTTCGTCTCCAGGCGGTCGATCTTCTCTACGGAGTCCATCCACTTGAAGCAGAACTGGGCCTTCTCCCGGATCGACGGGATCTCCTCCACCGCGTCGAAGGCGGCCGCCCGGTCGTCCGGGTCCGGGAGGTAGGTGTCCAGCAGCGTCAGGTAGAACTGGACGTGCACGGCCTCCTCGAAGAGCTGGCGGGAGAGGTAGAGCCGCGCCTCGGGGGAGTTGATGTGCTTGTAGAGCGTCAGCACCAGGTTGTTGGAGACGATCGAGTCACCCGTCGCGAAGAACGCGACCAGCCGGCCGATCATGTGCTGCTCACCCGGGGAGAGCTTGGCGAGGTCGGCCACGTCGGAGTGGAGGTCGACCTCCTCCACCGTCCAGGTGTTCTTGATCGCGTCCCGGTAGCGCTCGTAGAAGTCCGGGTAGCGCATGGGGCGCAGGGTCAGTTCGAAGCCCGGGTCGAGCAGGTTCTTGTCACTCATGATTACTGGCATGCCTCGCAGGACTCGGGGTTCTCAAGGGAGCAGGCGATCGCGTCCGCCTCGGGGGCGGCCTGCTGGACGGGGATGGTGGCCGCGACGGTCGCGGCGGGTGCCCCGGCGGCGCGGGCGATGCGCGTCGCCGGGCGGGAGCGCAGGTAGTACGTCGTCTTCAGGCCCTTCTTCCAGGCGTACGCGTACATCGAGCTGAGCTTGCCGATGGTGGGCGAGGCCATGAAGAGGTTCAGCGACTGGCTCTGGTCGAGGTACGGCGTACGGGCCGCGGCCATGTCGATCAGCGCGCGCTGCGGCAGCTCCCACGCGGTGCGGTAGAGGCTGCGGATCTCCTGTGGGATCCAGCCCAGGCCCTCGACCGAGCCGTTGGAGTCGCGCAGCGCCTCGCGGGTCTGCGCGTCCCAGAGCCCGTGTTGCTTCAGGTCGTTGACCAGGTAGGCGTTGACCTGGAGGAACTCACCGCTGAGCGTCTCGCGCTTGAAGAGGTTGGAGACCTGCGGCTCGATGCACTCGTACACGCCGGCGATCGACGCGATGGTCGCGGTCGGGGCGATGGCGAGCAGGAGCGAGTTGCGCATGCCGGTCTTGGCGATCCGGGCGCGCAGCGCCGCCCAGCGCTCCGGCCAGGTGACCTCGACGCCGTAGTGGTCGGGGTGCAGTACGCCGCGGGCGGCCCGGGTCCGGGACCAGGCGGGCAGCGGGCCGTTGCGCTCGGCGAGGTCGCAGGACGCCTCGTACGCGGCGAGCATGATGCGCTCGGCGATCTTCGTGGAGAGTGCCTGCGCCTCCGCCGAGTCGAACGGCAGCCGCAGCTTGAAGAAGACGTCCTGCAGGCCCATCGCGCCCAGGCCCACCGGGCGCCACTTGGAGTTGGAGCGGCCGGCCTGCTCGGTCGGGTAGAAGTTGATGTCGACGACCCGGTCGAGGAAGGTCACGGCGGTACGGACGGTCTCGTCCAGCCGCTCCCAGTCGATCTCACCGGACGGCAGGACGAACGCGCCCAGGTTCACCGAGCCCAGGTTGCAGACCGCCGTCTCGCCGTCGTCCGTCACTTCGAGAATCTCGGTGCAGAGGTTCGAGGAGTGGACGACCTGGCCGGGCTCGGCGGTCTGGTTGGCCGTGCGGTTCGAGGCGTCCTTGAAGGTCATCCAGCCGTTGCCGGTCTGGGCGAGCGTACGCATCATCCGTCCGTACAGCTGGCGGGCCGGGACGGTGGTGCGGGCCAGGCCGTCCGCCTCGGCCCTGCGGTAGGCGCGGTCGAACTCCTCGCCCCACAGGTCGACCAGCTCGGGCACGTCGGCGGGAGAGAACAGCGACCAGTCGGCGTCGGCCTCGACGCGGCGCATGAACTCGTCCGGGATCCAGTGCGCGAGGTTGAGGTTGTGCGTACGGCGGGCTTCCTCGCCCGTGTTGTCGCGCAGCTCCAGGAACTCCTCGATGTCCGCGTGCCAGGTCTCCAGATAGACGCAGGCCGCGCCCTTGCGCCGGCCGCCCTGGTTGACCGCCGCGACCGAGGAGTCGAGGGTGCGCAGGAACGGGACGATGCCGTTGGAGTGGCCGTTGGTGCCGCGGATCAGCGAACCGCGGGAGCGGATACGGGAGTACGACAGGCCGATGCCACCCGCGTGCTTCGAGAGCCGCGCGATCTGGTGGTAGCGGTCGTAGATCGAGTCGAGCTCGTCCAGCGGCGAGTCCAGCAGATAGCAGGAGGACATCTGCGGGTGGCGGGTGCCGGAGTTGAAGAGCGTGGGCGAGGAGGGCAGGTAGTCCAGCCGGCTCATCAGCCGGTAGAGCGCGGCGACTTCGTCGGCCGAGCGCGCACTCTCGTCTTCTGCGAGTCCCGCCGCCACCCGCAGCATGAAGAACTGCGGCGTCTCGATGACCTGGCGGGTGATCGGGTGGCGCAGCAGGTAGCGGCTGTGCAGGGTGCGCAGGCCGAAGTAGCCGAAGCGGTCGTCCGCCCCGTCGGCGAGCGCCATGTCGACCAGCGTGTCCAGCCGGTCGGCGTGCGTCCGGACGAAGTCGGCCGTACGGTCGGCGATCAGGCCCTCGCGGTGTCCGACGGCGACCGAGGCGGAGAACGACACCGCGCCCTGCCCCGCTGCCTCGTCCGCGATGGCGAGGGTCAGCAGCCGGGCGGCGAGCTGCGAGTACGCCGGGTCCTCGGAGATGAGACCCGCGGCCGCCTCGGTGGCCAGGCCCCGCAGCTCGGCCTCGTCCGACCGCGCGTTGCGGCCGCGCAGCGCGGCCGCGGCGACCCGGCCCGGATCGGTGTCCGGCAGATCGGCGGTGAGGTCGGTCAGGGTCCGCAGAAGTGCGGTCCCCGGCCCGTCGGCAACCTGTTCGGCAACCTGTGCTGACGCAGGACCGGCTGGCGCGATGGTCACGGGGGTGCTCTCCCTCGCTCGGCTCGGGGCCGCGGGGGGAGCGGAGGCGCCCACGGGCGTATGCGGCCGGCACAGGGCAGCACACCACGCGGCGTCCACCGGCCCATCCGCGAGGCCCGGACGTATCGGCACCCGGAACGGTCGAACCGGATGCACCGTCGGCAGGTCTTCGGACTCCTGGACGCGCGAACGCGCACCAATGCACCGTTGCGGGACAGTTCCGGATTTCCACCGGATTCCCCTGCGGCGACAGCGAGCATGAGCATACATGTGGGGGCGGGTTGATGCGTCACCCCCCACATGTTGTGTCGTGGACCCCCTACAGCTCCAACTCGTAGGTGAGGAGCGGAAGGTCCGGTATCGGCTCCCAGTCCCGCTCCGGCGTGCGGACGAAGCCCAGCCGTTCGTAGATCCGGTGGGCTCCGCGCATGGCGGGCGTGGTGGACAGGACCAGCCGCGCCACCCCGTCGATCGCTCGCGCCCGCTCGATGCACGCCCGTACGAGCGCCTCGCCCGCACCGCGCCCCCGTCCCGCGCGGGCGACGGCCAGCATCCGGAACTCCGCCTCGCCCTCCCGCGCGATGTCGGCCCACGCGCTGCCGGGCGGCGCGAAGGTCACACTGCCCAGCAGCTGTCCCTCGCGCACCGCGACGAGGACCTCCGCGTTGCGCGCCCGCCGGGCCACGTCCCGCAGGACGTGGAGGTAGTCGTCGTCCTCCCCGAAGTCCAGCAGACCGTCCCCGAGATACGCCTGTGCGGTGATCTCACCCAGCTCCTCGTACTCCTCGGGCCGGGCCTCCCTGATCGTGATGTCCATGTTCCGAAGTGTGCCGCAGGGGTACGACAACGGGCCGCCGTGTTTCCCCAGGGGGGATCACGGCGGCCCGCTTCCGTTCGGGCGCTCAGCAGCAGCGGAAGCCGTCCCGGGGGTCGGCCTCCCGCGCGTCCGTACGGCTGCGCTCGAACTCGCGCCGGGTCATGACCTCGGCGGCCGGGTCGCAGGACCGGGCGTGGGCGACGTACCTGTCGTACACCGCCTCGCCGGACACCTCGCGCACGTACCAGCGGATCCAGTGCACGGCCCGCCCGAACCTGGTCAACGTAGTCGGGGCGCTCATGCCGGGCCGGATCCCGCGGGGACGGTGTCCTTGCGGAGACCGCCGTCCGGGCCGAGTCCGGCCGCCGCGAACTCGGCCTTCTCCTCCTGGGTGGCGAGCAGGCTCGCCGGTGCGAGGAGCTTGGACTCGGTGTACGGGACCTCGGCGAGCCTGACGCCCTCCGGGTTGCTGATGGCCCGGAAGCAGACGCGTGCCGCGTCCGCGATGACCACGACGATGAGGACGGCGAAGAGCACCGAAAGCACCCCGTCGACGGTGGCGTTGGTGACCACCGTGTGCATGTCGTCCATCGTCTTGGCGGGCGGCAGCACCTTGTCGGCGTCGATGCCCGCCTGGAACTTCTCGCGCTGGGCGAAGAAGCCCACCTTGACGTCGTCCGAGAAGATCTTCTGCCAGCTCGCGGTGAGCGTGACCGCGACGTCCCAGGCGAGCGGGACGGCGGTGACCCAGGCCCACTTGAGCCGGCCGGACTTGACCAGCAGCGTGGTGCACACGGCCAGGGCCACGGCGGCGAGCAGCTGGTTGGCGATGCCGAACAGCGGGAAGAGCTGGTTGATTCCGCCCAGCGGGTCGTGCACGCCGACCCACAGGAAGTAGCCCCAGCCGCCGACGACCACCGCGCTGGCGAACCAGACGCCCGGCTTCCAGCTGACCTGGCGGAACGGCTTGTAGACGTTGCCCAGCATGTCCTGGAGCATGAAGCGCCCGACCCGGGTGCCCGCGTCCACGGTGGTGAGGATGAAGAGCGCCTCGAACATGATCGCGAAGTGGTACCAGAAGGCCTTCATCGCGGTGCCGCCGACCACGGCCGAGAAGATCTCCGACATACCGAGCGCGAAGGTCGGCGCACCACCGGTCCGCGACAGCAGGCTGGCTTCCTCGACGTCCGCGGCGGCCTTCGCCAGCTGCTCGGGGGAGATGCTGAAGCCGAGGTTCGCCACCGCCGTGGAGGCGGACTCGACGGTCGTGCCGACGACGCCCGCGGGGGAGTTGATGGCGAAGTACAGGCCCGGGTCGATGATGCATGCCGTGATCATCGCCATGATGGCGACGAACGACTCGGTCAGCATGGCCCCGTAGCCGATCATCCGGACCTGGGTCTCCTTCTGGATCATCTTCGGGGTCGTGCCCGAGGAGACCAGGGCGTGGAAGCCGGAGAGCGCGCCGCACGCGATGGTGATGAAGACGAAGGGGAACATCGAGCCGGCGAAGACCGGTCCGTCCCCGCGGCTCGCGAACTCGGTGACCGCGTCCATCTTCAGGGTCGGCAGAGTGAGCGCGACGCCCAGTGCGAGCAGCACGATCGTGCCGATCTTCATGAAGGTGGAGAGGTAGTCGCGCGGTGCGAGCAGCATCCACACCGGCAGGACGGAGGCCAGGAAGCCGTACACGATCATCCAGATGACGAGCGTGCCCTTCTCCAGCGTGAAGATCCCGGCGAGCGAGGAATCGGCGACCCAGCCGCCCGCGACGATGGCGAGCAGCAGCAGCGCCACGCCCACGACGGAGACCTCGGTGACCTTGCCCGGCCGCAGGATGCGCAGGTACACGCCCATGAAGAGGGCGATCGGGATGGTCATGCCGATGGAGAAGACGCCCCACGGCGAGTCCGCCAGGGCGTTGACGATCACCAGGGCCAGTACGGCCAGCAGGATGATCATGATGGCGAAGACCGCGACCAGCGCGGCCGCGCCGCCGAAGGGCCCTATCTCGTCCCGCGCCATCTGGCCCAGCGAGCGGCCGTTGCGGCGGGTGGAGAAGAAGAGCGTCACCATGTCCTGGACGGCGCCGGCGAAGATGACACCCGCGACGATCCAGATCGTGCCGGGCAGGTAGCCCATCTGGGCAGCGAGGACGGGACCGACCAGCGGTCCCGCGCCGGCGACCGCCGCGAAGTGGTGCCCGAAGAGCACGCGGCGGTCGGTGGGGTGAAAGTCGACACCGTTGTCAAGGCGTTCGGCGGGGGTCGCCCGCGTCTTGTCGACCTTCAGTACGCGGTTGGCGATGAAGCGGGAGTAGAAGCGGTACGCGATGGCGTACGAGCCGAGGGCGGCCGCGAGCATCCAGGCGGCGGAGACTTCTTCGCCGCGGGAGAGCGCGAGCACGGCCCAGCCGATCGCGCCCGTGAGGGCGACGAGTGACCAGACCGCTATCGACTTCGGACTGAGGCTCCGCTGAGTGGTGGTGGGTGATGCCGGCTCTGGCATGGATACGTCCCCTCGCTGATCACCTGCTGAGTGCGCAGGAAATCTAGGCGACTGTCTCGGCAGGCGTCACCCCCCGTCCGCATATCGGTACGAGAACGATGTGGATCCGGGCCGGTCAGCCCGGCGGCCGCTCGGCCGTCGGCCGCTGGAGCCGCGCCACGAACTTGTAGCGGTCGCCGCGGTAGACGGACCGGACCCACTCCACCGGATGGCCGCCGGCGTCCAGCGAGTGGCGCGACAGCATCAGCATCGGCAGGCCGACGTCGGTGCCGAGCAGCCCCGCCTCGCGCGGAGTGGCCAGCGAGGTCTCGATCGTCTCCTCGGCCTCGGCGAGGTGGACGTCGTACACCTCTGCCAGCGCCGTGTAGAGGGACGTGTACTTGACCAGGGACCGGCGCAGCGCCGGGAAGCGCTTGGCCGACAGATGCGTGGTCTCGATGGCCATCGGCTCACCGCTGGCGAGCCGCAGCCGCTCGATCCGCAGCACGCGCCCGCCGGTGGTGATGTCGAGCAGCCCCGCCAGCGTGTCGTCGGCCGTGACATAGCCGATGTCCAGCAGCTGCGACGTGGGTTCGAGGCCCTGGGCCCGCATGTCCTCCGTGTAGGAGGTGAGTTGCAGCGCCTGCGAGACCTTGGGCTTGGCGACGAACGTGCCCTTGCCCTGGATCCGCTCCAGCCGGCCTTCGACGACCAGCTCCTGCAACGCCTGACGCACAGTGGTGCGCGAGGTGTCGAACTCCGCGGCGAGCGTCCGCTCCGGCGGTACGGGCGTGCCCGGCGGCAGCGTCTGCGTCATGTCGAGCAAGTGCCGCTTGAGCCGGTAGTACTTGGGCACGCGTGCGGTGCGGGTGGCTACCCCCGCCGTGCCGTTCTCGGGATCCGTGGTTCCCGCGTCGGTGGCCATGCCCCGCCTTCCCGACTCCTGTCCTGTTGCCGTCACCGGCTCCTCCGTACGTAGCGGCTCACATCGTGACACGGGCCGGTCCGAGGCCGTCGCCCTCCCTCAGGTGTCGGTCCGATAACGGACGCGACAGCCCTTCTTATACACCCTTGACACCCCTAAAGGTCTAGGCCAAGCTCCCGGGTACTGGTCTAAACCATTAAAGGCCAGGTCCCAGCCCCACGGCAGTACTTGGCGTATGTCATCGCGGCGGGCAGTGGATTTGCAGGCATCCTGAGGAGGGTGGCGTGAAGCGCAAGCTCATCGCGGCGGTAGGCGTCGCGGGCATGATGGTCGGCGTTGCGGCCTGTGGCGGCGACAGCGACGGCAAGGGCACCACGGAAGCGGCCGGCAACAAGACCCTGACCGTCTGGGTCATGGACGGTTCGGCTCCGGCCCCGTGGCTCGAGGCCGTGAACAAGGAGTTCGAGGCCAAGCACAAGGGCGTCAAGGTCAAGGTCGAGACCCAGCAGTGGAACGGCATCCAGGAGAGGGTCACCACCGCCCTCTCCGAGGACACCCCGCCGGACGTCCTCGAACTCGGTAACACCCAGACCGCGGGCTACGCGGCCACCGGCGGCCTCGCCGACCTCTCCGGCGACAAGGCCGAGCTCGGCGGCGACGGCTGGAACAAGGGCATGCTCGCGTCGGCCGAGTACGACGGCAAGCTCTACTCCGCCCCCTGGTACGCGGCCAACCGTGTCGTCGTCTACGACAAGGCGGCGTACGCGAAGGCGAAGGTCACCCCGCCGAAGACCCGCGACGAGTGGATCGCCGGCCTGGAGAAGCTGAAGGCCGCCGACAGCAAGACCCAGCCGATCTACCTGCCCGGCCAGAGCTGGTACGTGCTCGCCGGCTTCCTGTGGGACGAGGGCGGCGACTTCGCGGTCAAGGACGGCGACAAGTGGAAGGGCACCCTCGCCACCCCCGAGGCCGCGTCCGCGATGGAGTTCTACAAGAAGCTCCAGTCCTTCTCCACCGCTCCCAAGGACAAGGACGAGGCCACCCCGCAGCAGTCCACCGACATCGTGCCCAAGGGCGGCGTCGCCTCGTGGATCGGTCTCGGCTGGGAGGCCGGCGGCGCGATCGACGCGATGAAGAAGGCGGGCAAGACGGCCGACTTCGGTTACTTCCCGATCCCGGGCAAGACCGCGGACAAGCCGGGCAGCGTCTTCTTCGGCGGCTCGAACCTCGCCATCTCCGAGCGGTCCAAGAACAAGGACCTGGCCAAGGAGTGGCTGGCGCTCGCCTCCGGCAAGGAGCAGATGACCAAGTACAGCGCGGCCGTCACCGGCGCGCTGCTGCCGAACAACGACGCCGCGCAGTTCAAGCCGGCGGCCGGCTCCTTCGCCGAGGCCATGGCGCAGGCCGCGGCCTCGGGCAACATCACCCCGGTCACCCCGGGCTGGGCGAACGTGGAGACCGCGCCCAACCCGATCAAGGAGTACATGACCAAGGTGCTCAAGGGTGAGGACGCCACGAAGGCGGGCGAGGCGGCCGACAAGGTCATCACCGAGCGCATCAACCAGCAGTAGTCGTGTCCGGTGGTCGCGGCCGGCGCCCGGCGCCCCGGCCGCGGCCACCGGAGGTACTGCGAGGAACCAGAACCGCGAGGAAGAAGACCATGACCGTGCACTCCCAGGGAGTGGCGACCTCTGCTCCGGAGGATGCGCCCGGGAAAGCGGCAGCCGAGTCGAGCACTCCGCCGCCCCCTTCCGGTTCCCGTCCCGGTTCCGGGGAAGCCCTTCGGCGCCCTCGCGGCAGGCGCGCCCTGCCCGCCGGGCTGCTGCCGTATCTGCTGGTGGCCCCCGCGATCCTCTGCGGTGCGCTGCTTGTGCTGTATCCGCTCGTCCGGAACGTGATCCTGTCCTTCCAGCAGGTCAACCGGAAGGAGCTGATCACCCGCGAGACGGTGTGGACCGGCTTCGGCAACTACACCGAGCTGCTGGGCGACCCCGACTTCTGGACGGTCGTACTCCGCAGCTTCGCGTTCACCGCCGCGAACGTCGTCCTGATCATGGCGATCGGCACGCTCATCGGCATCCTCCTGAACCGCCTCGGCAAGAAGATGCGGCTGGTGCTCTCGGTGGCACTGGTGATGGCGTGGGCCATGCCGATCGTCGCCTCCGTCACCGTCTTCCGCTGGCTCTTCGACGAGCAGTTCGGCGTCGCCAACTGGCTGATGCGCACGCTCGGTTTCGCCGGATACGACCAGCACAACTGGTTCGAGACGGGAATGTCGACCCTCACCATCGTCACCGCGCTGGTGGTCTGGGGATCCATCCCGTTCGTCGCGCTCAACATGTACGCGGGCCTGACGACCATCGGCGGTGAGCTGTACGAGGCGGCCCGGATGGACGGCGCCGGCGGCTGGCGGATCTTCTGGTCCGTGGTCTTCCCGAACCTGAAGCCGTTCTTCCTGATCACCACGTTCCTGGAGATCATCTGGGTCTTCAAGGCCTTCACCCAGGTGTACGCGATGAACCAGGGCGGCCCGGACCGCGCCTCCGAGATCCTGCCGGTCTTCGCCTACATCGAGGGCCAGGGCCAGGGCCACTACGGCCTCGCCGCGGCGATCTCCGTCCTGACGATCCTCATTCTGGTCGTCCTCATGTCCTTCTACTTCCGCCTGATCCTGAAGCAGGAGGAGGAGCAGTGAGCAAAGTGTCCCCCGGCGTCCGGCGCGCCAAGCGGCCCGTCCGGTTCGGTGCGATCGGCAAGAACGCCGCCGCCCTCGTGCTCGCCGTCGTCTTCGTCTTCCCGGTCTACTGGATGTTCTCGTCCTCGCTCAAGCCGCAGAGCGAGATCCTCAGCAAGGACCCGGTCTTCTTCTTCGCGCCGACCTTCGGCAACTACACGACGGCCACGAACGTCGACCTGTTCTGGACCTACGTCCAGAACAGCTTCATCGTCACCGTCGGCGCGGTGCTCCTCGCCCTCGTCGTCGCGCTGGCCGCGAGCTTCGCCATCGCCCGGATGAGGTTCCGGGGCCGCAAGGGCCTCGTCCTCGCCGTGATGATGGCTCAGATGGCGCCCTGGGAAGTCATGGTCATCGTGATGTACCTGATCGCCCGCGACGGGGACATGCTCAACAGCATCCCGCTGCTCACCGCGATCTACTTCGTCATGGTCCTGCCCTTCACCATCTGGACGCTGCGCGGCTTCATCGCCGCCGTCCCGGTGGAGCTGGAGGAGGCCGCGCTGATCGACGGCTGCAACCGCGGCCAGGCGTTCCTGAAGGTGATCTTCCCGCTGCTGGCGCCCGGTCTGATGTCCACCTCGCTCTTCGGCTTCATCACGGCCTGGAACGAGTTCGCCATGGTCCTCATCCTGAACAAGGAGAAGGAGGCGCAGACCCTCACCCTCTGGCTGACCCAGTTCCAGACGGCCTTCGGCAGCGACTGGGGCGCCACGATGGCGGCCTCCTCGCTCTTCGCCGTCCCCGTGCTCATCGTCTTCGTCTTCCTCCAGCGACGGGCCGTCGGCGGGATGACCGCCGGCGCAGTGAAGGGATAACGCCTCCCCATGACGACCCTCGCCCACGGCGCGGACACGCTGACCCGCGACGCGCTCGCCGTACTCCAGCCCGGATTCATCGGCACCACCGCTCCCGACTGGCTGCTGCGCCGGGTCGGTGAAGGCCTGTCCTCCGTCGGACTGTTCGGCCGCAACATCGCCTCGCCCGGACAACTCGCCGCGCTCACCGCACGCTTGCGGGCCGAGCGGGACGACGTACTCGTGGCGATCGACGAGGAGGGCGGCGACGTCACCCGCCTGGAGGTCCGGAACGGCTCCTCCTTCCCCGGCAATCTGGCGCTGGGCGCGGTCGACGACCCGGCGCTGACCCGGGAGGTCGCCCGTGAGCTGGGCCGCCGGCTCGCCGAGTGCGGCGTCAACCTCAACTGGGCGCCTTCCGCGGACGTCAACTCCAACCCGGACAATCCGGTCATCGGTGTACGGTCCTTCGGTGCCGGCATCGAGCTCGTCGCCCGGCACACGGCGGCGTACATCGAGGGCCTGCAGTCCGCCGGGGTCGCGGCCTGCACCAAGCACTTCCCCGGCCACGGCGACACGGCCGTCGATTCACACCACGCACTGCCCCGCATCGATGTGGATCTGGACACACTGCACGCCCGTGACCTGGTACCTTTCCGCGCCGCCATCGCCGGGGGCTCGAAAGCGGTGATGAGTGCGCATATCCTGCTTCCCGCGCTCGACCCCGTCCGCCCGGCGACCCTCAGCCCGCAGATCCTCACCGGTCTGCTGCGTGAAGAGCTGGGCTACCAGGGGCTGATCGTCACGGACGGCATGGAGATGCAGGCCGTCTCCGCCACGTATGGCATCGAGCGCGGCAGCGTCCTCGCGATCGCCGCGGGCGCCGACGCCATCTGTGTGGGCGGCGGCCTCGCCGACGAGGAGACCGTACTGCGCCTGCGCGACGCGCTGGTCGGTGCGGTACGCGAGGGGCGGCTGCCCGAGGAACGGCTGGCCGACGCGGCAGCCCGGGTCCGCGCACTCGCCGAGTGGACGCGGCGGACCAGGGGGGCTTCGGGGCCGGGCGCGGCTTCACAGGAGGGGACCGCGCCCGGCACCGGCATCGGACTGACCGCCGCCCGCCGCGCCCTGTGCGTCACCCCCGCAGCGCAGGCGCTCCCGTGGGAGCCGCTCACGGCCGCCCCGTACGTCGCCGCCCTCACCCCGGTCGCGAACATCGCCGTCGGGGACGAGACCCCGTGGGGCGTGGCCGCCGAGCTGGCCCGCCTGCTCCCGGGGACGCGGACGGGTACGTATGCCGACCCGGTCACGCCGGAGACCGTGCTGAAGGACGCCGAGGACCGCCGGATCGTCGCCGTCGTACGGGACGTCCACCGCCACCCGTGGATGGCCGGGGCGCTCGATGCCCTGCTCGCCGCCCGCCCGGACACGGTCGTCGTGGAGATGGGCGTGCCGCAGGCGCCGCCGAGGGGAGCCCTGCACATCGCGACCCACGGCGCGGCCCGCGTCTGCGGACGGGCCGCGGCGGAGGTCATCGCCGGAGCGTGACGCGCATACCGAAGGCCGGGGGCCCCGACGGGGCACCCGGCCTTCGCGTACCGCTTACAGCCCCTGCCAGGCCGGCTTCGCGGCGTAGGTGGCGCGGAAGTAGTCCGCGAGCTTCAGCTTGAATGCCGCCGCCTCGTCCACCACGACCGTCGCGTGCGGGTGCAGCTGCAGTGCGGACGCGGGCACCAGCGCGGAGACGGGCCCCTCGACGGAGTGCGCGACGGCGTCGGCCTTGCCCTCGCCGGTCGCCAGCAGCACCAGGTGGCGGGCTTCCAGGATGGTGCCGATGCCCTGGGTGATGACGTGGTGCGGGACCTCGTCGAGGCTGTCGAAGAACCGGGCGTTGTCCTCCCGGGTCTGCCGGGTGAGGGTCTTGATCCGGGTGCGGGAGGCGAGCGAGGAGCACGGCTCGTTGAAGCCGATGTGCCCGTCGGTGCCGATGCCGAGCAGCTGGAGGTCCACTCCGCCGGCCTCGGCCAGCGCGTGGTCGTACGCCTCGCAGGCCGCCTGGACGTCCTCGGCGGTGCCGTCCGGGCCGATGAAGGAGTCCGCGGGCAGGCCGAGCGGTTGGACGACCTCGCGCAGCACGACCGAGCGGTAGGACTCGGGGTGCCCGGCGGGCAGGCCGACGTACTCGTCGAGCTGGCAGACGCGGGCGCGCGAGGCGTCCACGGCACCCGAGCGGACGCGGGCGGCCAGCGCCTGGTAGATGGGCAGCGGGGTCGAGCCGGTGGCCACGCCGAGCAGGGCGTCGGGCTTGCGGCTCAGCAGGGCGGCGATGGCCTCCGCGATGAGTTCGCCGCCTGCCGTGGCGTCCGGAACGATGACAACTTCCACGCTGAGCCTGCCAATCTGGAGAGTGGTCTCATGAGGTCCCGCATGTGGTGTAGACCAATTTAGCAGAGGAGGAGGGCGTGTCCGGAGATGGCCGAGCGGCCCGCGCTGCTACTGCCCTGGGGGGCGGAAGACCCCCGGAACCACCCGCGGGCCACGGCGCCGGGACGGGACCCTCAGCCCGTCCGGCACCGCAGCCCGGAGTCGACCGTCCGGCGGGTGTGCGGTCCCGGCGGGCGGTGTGGAGGTGCCTGCGCAGTCAGGGCAGAGAGCGCCGGTCACCTCGGTCCGTCCTCCTGTGCGGGGAGGGCGGAAGTTCTTACCTTCGCATTGTGGACTAGACCATTCTGTGCTGTCCATCCATACGACGGGCCAATCTACCGTCGTATCCGACAGACCTGGACCGGAGGTCTCCCCGGCTCGATCCGCGGGTACGCTCGCACACGTGCCCTCCATGAACGACCTCGTCCGCCAGCACACCGCTCTGAGTGACACCGACCTCGAGTGGCTGCATCTGCTGGTCTCGGAGTGGCAGCTGCTCTCCGACCTCTCCTTCGCCGACCTCGTCCTGTGGGTCCCCACGCTGGACGGCACCCGCTATGTCTCCGTGGCGCAGATGCGGCCCAACACCGGTCCGACCTCCTACCAGGACGACATGGTCGGCCATCTGGTTCCGCGCGGCCGCCGTCCGCTCCTCGACGCCGCCCTCGACGAGGGCCGGATCGTGCGCGAGGGCGACCCGGAGTGGCGCGAGGAGGTCCCGGTGCGGGTCGAGTCCATTCCCGTACGCCGGGAGGGCCGGGTCCTCGGCGTCATCGCGCGCAACACGAACCTGCTGACCGTACGCACCCCCAGCCGGCTCGAACTCACCTACCTCCAGAGCGCCTCCGACCTGGCCCAGATGATCGCCGCCGGGTCCTTCCCCTTCCCCGGCGACCAGGTCGACATGGACGCCTCCCCGCGCGTCGGCGACGGCCTGATCCGTCTCGACGCCGACGGGGTCGTCCAGTACGCCAGCCCCAACGCGCTGTCCGCCTACCACCGGCTCGGCCTCGCCTCCGACCTGGTCGGCCAGCACCTCGGCCAGGCCACCGCGGAACTCGCTCCGTCCCGCGGCCCGGTGGACGAAGCCCTGGTGAAGCTGGCCAGCGGCTGGGCGCCCCGGGAGACCGAGGTCGAGGGCAACGGCGGGGTGATCCAGCTGCGCGCGATCCCGCTCAAGCCCAAGGGCACCCGGATCGGTTCGCTCGTACTCTGCCGCGATGTCACCGAACTGCGCCGTCGCGAGCGCGAGTTGATCACCAAGGACGCCACCATCCGGGAGATTCACCACCGGGTGAAGAACAACCTCCAGACGGTGGCGGCCCTGTTGCGGCTGCAGGCCCGGCGGATGGACTCGGAGCAGGGCCGCGAGGCGCTCAACGAGGCGGTCCGCCGAGTCGGTTCCATCGCGATCGTCCACGAGACGCTCTCGCAGAACCTGGACGAGCGTGTCGAGTTCGACGAGATCGCCGACCGGGTGCTGGCGATGGTCTCCGAGATCTCGCCCGGAAAGGTCCACTGCCGCCGGACCGGCCGCTTCGGCATCCTGGACGCCGAGGTCGCGACACCGCTGTCCATGGTGCTCACCGAAGTGCTCCAGAACGCCCTCGAACACGCCTTCGCGCCCGGGGATCAGGGCACGGTCGAGGTGTCAGCCGTACGGGGCGGCCACCGCGAGGACGCGCGGCTGCTGATCACCGTTCAGGACGACGGCCGCGGACTGCCCGAGGCGTTCGACCCGCAGCGCACCGGAAATCTGGGGCTGCAGATCGTGCGGACCCTGGTGGAGGGCGAGCTGGGCGGTTCGTTCGACATGGTGCCGGCGCCGGGCGGCGGTACCAGGGTCGTCCTGGACGTCCCGGTCCGTTCCGGCAAGTGAGTGACGCACAGCGACGGCACGGCAATGAACCCCGGACCATGGTGCGGTCCGGGGCTCATTACCGACTTCTGAGCGCTTCGGGTACTGCGCGCTGCGGCTCGGGGCGGGTGGTGCGTACGCGCTGTACGCGCCGCCTGGCTCAGGCTGTAGCAGGGTGTCAGGCGCTGGCGTTGCGCGCCCGGTTGCGAGCGGCGCGGCGCTTCATTGCGCGGCGCTCGTCCTCGCTGAGGCCACCCCAGACGCCGGAGTCCTGGCCGGACTCGAGCGCCCACTGCAGGCACTGCTCCATGACGGGGCAGCGGCGGCAGACGGCCTTGGCTTCCTCGATCTGCAGCAGCGCAGGACCGGTGTTGCCGATGGGGAAGAACAGCTCGGGGTCTTCCTCACGACAAACGGCGTTGTGACGCCAGTCCATGGCTGCTACCTCTCTTATTACGTACGATTGCTTGTGAATGTGAACGCTTTCACGAATCCCCCCGCAAGTGAAGGGCCGACTGCCAGTTGCCTGGTGTGGTCCTGGGTTTTGAGGAAGGGGTTCCGGCTCTCTGTGGGGCCGATGTTGCGGGCCGTCCCGAGCGCCATGTAGAGATTCGCAAACCTCGGCGGCGGATACAACCCCTTCCGGAAAGTTTTTTTTGATTCCTCGGTGTCGACTAGGTCACAGCCGTACTTCTATGGGGTGGATGCCAGCCTAAACGTTCGAGTGGAAGGCTGTTTGGCCCTTCTACTCACACAATCACACGCAGTGCACGGCGAACGCCTGTGAACGCCACGCTCGTACGGACCCCTAGGTGGTCACCGTCCATCTGGAACGGGAGTGGCACCTTGGAATGCAAGGTGAAGTCCGTCAGATCATGCAGGGAGACGGCGTGCTTGCCGTGCGGCCCGCGCTCCGGGCTGGAAGTCAGCAGCTGGGTCGCGTAACGCGCCACCGCCGGGGTGGACAGTCTGCTCAGCGCGAGTACGTCCAGAGCGGTGTCGAAGGAGGCCTCCGGGGACGCGTACACCGGGCGATTGCCCAGGTAGGTCCAGGGGGAGGTGTTGCAGACTATCGACAGCACCAGGCCGCTCACCGGGTCCGAACCCGGCCGCTCCAGCGTGATCGTGCCGTGCCGGCGGTGCGGATCGTCGAGGAACTGGCGTACCACCTGGCGCATGTACAGGGCGTGCGTGGACCTCTTGCCGCGCTCCCGCTGTTGTTCGACGCGGCCGACCACGCCCGCGTCGAACCCGAAGCCGGCGCAGAACGTGAACCAGCGCGAGGGCACCGATTCGTCCTCCGTACCTGGCGCGCCGGCCGCCAGCCCCAGCCCGACCGTCTGCTCACGGCGCTCGCGCAGTGCGTCCAGCAGCGCGCCGGTCGCCTCCACCGCGTCGTTGGGCAGGCCCAGGGCGCGCGCGAAGACGTTGGTGGAGCCGCCGGGGACCACCGCGAGGCGGGGCAGCCGGTCCGGGTCCGGGCCGCTGTGCAGCAGACCGTTCACGACCTCGTTGACCGTGCCGTCGCCACCGAGCGCGACGACGAGCTCGATCTCCTGGTCCTCGGCCGCCCGGCGGCCCAGATCGCGGGCGTGCCCCCGGTACTCGGTGGTCACGACCTCCAGCTTCATCTCGCTGGCCAGGGCGTGGATGAGGACGTCACGCGTGCGCGCGCTGGTGGTGGTTGCCGCCGGGTTGACCACGAGGAGTGCACGCATGCGCGCCACACTACCTACCGTCCGGTACCTGGCCCAGCCCCGGTCCAGGGACCGGAACCGGCTCCCGTCACCGGGCCGTTTCCCTGCCGCGGCTACTCTGCTGGGGTGAGTACAGAGCAGACCTCCGCCCCCGATTCCGGTCCGGTTCCGACCCGGCTGACCGCCGCCGCCGCGCTGACCGCGCTGGAGGGCGTCGCGCTCGCCGCCGTCGGCGTCTACCTGCTGATGATGGGGCTGCTCGGCGACCCCGACTCCCTCCAGCAGGCCGCGACGGGCGGCCTGACGGTGATCGCCCTCGCGGTGATTCCGCTGGCCGCCGCCCGGGGGCTGCGACTGCGCCGGCGCTGGAGCCGCGGGCCGGCGCTGATCATGCAGCTGATCTCGGTGCCGGTCGTCTGGACGCTGGTCCAGACCGGCGGCGCGATGATCGCGGCGGGCATCGCCCTCGGGGCGGCCGCGACCGCCGTCCTGGTGCTGCTGCTCAACCCGGCGACGACGCAGGCACTGGGCATCGGCCCCCGGGACGCGTAACCGGCGCCCGTCGGCTGCTTCTCTGCTCCTCGACTTCCCTACTCCTCGACCAGCAGCTTGTCGCGCAGCTGTGCGAGCGTGCGGGCGAGGAGCCGGGAGACATGCATCTGGGAGATGCCGACCTCCTGTGCGATCTGCGACTGGGTCATGTTGCCGAAGAAGCGGAGCAGCAGAATTCGCTTCTCTCGTGGCGGCAGGCCCTCCAGGAGCGGCTTCAGCGACTCGCGGTACTCGACGCCTTCCAGCGCCTCGTCCTCCGCGCCCAGCGTGTCCGCCACCGCCGGGGACTCGTCGTCCGTGTCCGGTACGTCCAGCGAGAGCGTGCTGTACGCGTTCGCGGACTCCAGGCCCTCCAGGACCTCTTCCTCCGAGATGCCCAGGCGCTCGGCCAGCTCGTGGACCGTGGGGGACCGGCCGTGCTGCTGCGACAGCTCGGCGGTGGCCGTCGTCAGGGACAGCCGCAGCTCCTGGAGCCGGCGCGGCACCCGCACCGCCCAGCCCTTGTCGCGGAAGTGCCGCTTGATCTCACCGACGACGGTCGGGGTCGCGTACGTCGAGAACTCGACACCCCGCTCCGGATCGAAGCGGTCCACCGACTTGATCAGACCGATCGTGGCGACCTGGGTGAGGTCGTCCAGCGGCTCGCCGCGGTTGCGGAACCGGCGGGCGAGGTGCTCGACGAGCGGGAGATGCATGCGCACCAGCTGGTTGCGCAGGTCGGCACGCTCGGGGGAGCCGTCGGGCAGCTTGCGCAGCTCGATGAACATCGCCCGCGCGCCACTGCGGTCCCGCGGATCGTGCTGCTGCTCGTTGTGGTGCTGGTGCTCGCTCATGGGGCCCGCCCGCTCTGCCTGCTCCGCCGAGTCCGAAAAGCCGTCTACCGGGTGCGGCCGGGCCTGCTGCTCCGGGATGCCCTCCGGGGCGTGGCGCACCCGAGGAATGCGTTCGTCGTTCCGCACCGGACCTTCCCCGTCCTTCACGCCGGCCCGGGTCCCGCGCCGCGCTGTTTGTAGAGGCTGATGCTGACCGTACGGTCGTCGGCGACCGTCGAGTCGACCTTGCCCGCGAGGGCGGAGAGCACCGTCCATGCGAAGGTGTCACGCTCCGGTGCGCGGCCGTCCGTCGTCGGGGCCGAGACCGTCACCTCGAGCGAGTCGTCGATGAGACGGAAGACGCAGCTGAGGACGGAACCGGGGACGGCCTGCTGGAGCAGGATCGCGCACGCCTCGTCGACGGCGATCCGCAGATCCTCGATCTCGTCGAGGGTGAAGTCCAAACGCGCCGCGAGGCCGGCCGTGGCCGTACGCAGCACCGACAGGTAGGCGCCCGCAGCGGGCAGCCGGACTTCCACGAAGTCCTGAGTCCCGGGCTCGCCTGCGATCTGGGACACCCTCACCTCCAAGGTGGTACAAGCTCATTTCCGGGGCCGGGAGTCGCCCCCCGGGCCGGTACAGCACGATGTTCGCCGGTGACGCTATCGCGATCCGAGTTGTCCTGTCGCGGGCCCCATCTCCGCCGGAACGGGTGCTGTCACTCATGGTAAGCCTACGGGTACGGACAGTGGCTAGGGGTCTGCGGGACCAATTACGAGGAACCGGCGGAGGGTTGACGTACCCACGCCTCAGACGATCGAACCGTCCACAAAGCACCAGCGCCAGTCCTCACCCGCCTCGAAACTCCGTATGACCGGATGTCCCGTCTCCCTGAAGTGCGCGGACGCGTGCCGCAGCGGTGAGGAGTCGCAGCACCCCACATGCCCGCACACCAGGCAGAGCCGCAGGTGGACGGGGTGGGACCCGGCCGCCACGCACTCGGGACAGGTGTCGTCGAGCGCGGCGGGCTCGGGGCGCGGCAGTGCGGGAACATGCGGACACTCGCTCATGATGGCCAGGTTACGACGGACCTGTGAGACGGGACGGGGGCTCGGCCATGGAGGTACTCCCGCTGGTGGCGCTGGTGGCGGGCAGCGCCGCGATCGCCGGGGCAGCCCGCAGGACGCCGGTGCCGGCGCCGCTGCTGCTGGTCGCCGCCGGGCTGCTCGCCTCGTACGTACCGGGCGTCCCGCAGTACACGCTCGACCCGCACATCGTGCTGCCGCTGCTGCTGCCGCCCCTGCTCTACACCGCCGCGGTGGACAGCTCGTACCTCGATCTGCGGGCGAATCTGCGGCCCGTCGCGCTGCTGTCGGTCGGGTACGTGCTCTTCGCGACGCTCGTCGTCGGTTACGCCGCGCATCTGCTCATCCCCGGGCTGCCGCTCACGGCGGCGCTGGTGCTGGGCGCGGTGATCGCGCCGCCCGACGCGGTGGCCGCGACGGCCATCGCGCGCAGGCTCGGGCTGCCGTCGCGGGTCACCACGATCCTGCAGGGCGAGTCGCTGGTGAACGACGCGACCGCGATCACCGCGTTCAAGGTCGCGCTGGCCGCCGTGGTCGGGGAGGGTGCGGGATGGGCCGGCGGGATCACCGAGTTCCTGATCGCCTCGGTCGGCGGGGTCGGCGTCGGCCTGCTGCTGATGGTGCCGCTGCACTGGCTGCGCACGCGGCTGAGGGAACCGCTGCTCCAGAACACCCTCTCGCTGCTGATCCCGTTCGTCGCGTACGCGGTCGCCGAGCGGGTGCACGCCTCCGGAGTGCTCGCCGTGGTCGTCGTCGCCCTGTACCTGGGACACCGGGCCTGGCAGGTGGACTTCGCGACCCGGCTCCAGGAGGCGGCGGTCTGGAGGATGGTCGCCTTCGTCCTGGAGTCGGTGGTGTTCGCGCTGATCGGACTCCAGTTGCCGGTGGTACTGGAGGGGCTCGGGGCGTACGAGGGGCTGGACGCGGCCCGGTACGCGGTCCTGCTCTTCGTGGCCGTCGTGGTGGTGCGGTTCGTCTGGGTGTTCCCGGCGACCTACCTGCCCCGGGCCCTGTCGTCACGGATCAGGGAACGGGAGCCGGGCCTCACCTTCAGCAGCCCGCTCATCGTCGGCTGGGCGGGCATGCGCGGGGTGGTGTCCCTGGCGATCGCCTTCTCGATCCCGCTGACGGTGGACGGTGGCGAGGACTTTCCGGAGCGCAATCTGATCCTCTTCCTGACCTTCACGACCGTCATCGCGACCCTGGTCGTACAGGGGCTGACGCTGCCGCCGCTGATCCGGCTGCTGAAGCTGCCGGGGCGCGACGAGCGGGCCGAGACGCTCGCCGAGGCGCAGGCGCAGAGCGAGGCCTCCCGGGCGGCGGAGCAGCGGCTGGACGAACTGCTCGCCGATGAGCGCAACGTGTTGCCGCAGCCGCTCGCGGACCGGCTGCGCACGGTGCTGGAGCGGCGGCGCAACGCCGTGTGGGAGCGGCTCGGCCCGGTCAACCGGGTCACGGGGGAGTCGGTGGACGAGACGTACCGGCGGCTGTCGGCGGAGATGATCGGCGCCGAGCGCGCGGTCTTCGTGGAGTTGCGCGACCGGCGCCGGATCGACGACGAGATGCTGCGTACGCTGCTGCGCCGGCTGGATCTGGAGGAGGCGGCGGCCTACCGGGAGGGCTCCGGCTAGGGCCTGTCCGGCGGATCAGGGCCTAACCCGTCACCACGGCGGCGAGGGTGGTGCCGCGGGGGAAGGCGCCCTCTTCGGTGAGGGCGGTGAGGGCGTACAGCATCTTGGCGACGTAGAGGCGTTCGACGCGCAGGCCGTGCCGGGCCTCGAAGTCCGCGGCGAAGGCGTCGAGTTCGGGTGTGGTGCGGGCGTAGCCGCCGCAGTGGAAGCGGTCGTCGAGGGACCAGTCGCCGGTGCGGGAGCCGAAGGCGGCGTCCTGGAGCGTACGTATCTCGCCGGCGAGGAAGCCGCCCCTGAGGACGGGTATGCCGAGCGCCCGCTGCCCGGGACCCAGGCCCGCGGCGAGGCCGGCCAGTGTGCCGCCGGTGCCGCACGCGACGGCGACGACGTCCGCGGCCCCGCGCAGCTCCTGGCCGAGCGCGGTGCAGCCCCGCACGGCAAGGGTGTTGCTGCCCCCTTCCGGTATGACGTGGACCCCGGCGGCGGCTGCGGTCATCGCGCCGTCGGCGGCGGGCCGCGTCGTACGCAGGGGCCGCGTCGCGCGCACGATCTCTGCCAGGACCTCCGGATCCGTCTTGTGGCGGTAGGCCGTGCGGTTCACGAAGTGCAGGCGCATGCCGTCCGCCGCGCACTGCGCCAGCGACGGGTTCAGCGGGCGGCCGGCCAGTTCGTCGCCCCGTACGACGCCGATCGTCGCGAAGCCGAGCATCCTGCCGGCGGCGGCGGTGGCCCGGAGGTGGTTGGAGTAGGCACCGCCGAAAGTCAGCAGGGTGCCGCAGCCGGCGTCGGCGGCGGCCCGCAGATTCGGTGCCAGCTTGCGCCACTTGTTCCCGGGCAGGTCGGGGTGGATCAGGTCGTCGCGCTTGAGCAGCAGCCGTACTCCGTGGCGGGTGAAGCGCTCGTCCTCGGCCGGCCGCAGCGGCGAGGGCAGTCGCGGCCGCAGGGCGTCGAGGCCGAGCGCTTCGGGGGTCGTCACCCCCTCATTGTCACTTCAGCCGCTCGGTGATGCGCCCGCGCATCGACCTCATGGTGAAGCCGCGCGGGTCGACCTTGCCGGGCTGCCATTCGAGATGGCCGATGACCGACCGCGCGGTCCAGCCGTGATGCCGGCAGATCGCCGCCGCGGCCTTCTCGATCGCTTCGAGCTGCACCCCCGGCCACGGGTCCTTGCCGTCACCGAGGTTCTCGCACTCGAAGCCGTAGAAGTGGCGGTTTCCGTCGGTGTTGGCCTCGTTGTCCGGGGGGAGGGCCTTCTCGGCGATGACGGCGCGCAGGACGTCGTCGTCACCCAGGCCCGCGTGGTTGGCGCGGCCGTACCCGACGAGGTGGACCCTGCCGTCCTTGGCGATGACCCCGTGGCACAGCGGCCCCGGCAGCGAGGCGTAACCGTCGCGGCAGATACGGACCGTGCTCGCCGTGCCCTTGGTGACGGTGTGGTGGATCATCACGCCGTGCACCGGGCCCCACGGCCCCTTGTGGTTGCGGTTGTGGGTACGCCATTCACCGACCTGGACGACGGTCAGTCCTTCGTCCTGGAGGATGTCGAGGAACCTGCCGGCGGACATGGGTGGGGCCATGGCCGTCTCCTTTGCGGGGCGCGACGGCCGCCGTACGCGGACGCCTCGTATTCGTGCTTGTACCGGAATACGGGCGTCCGGGCCATCCCGTTCGGGCCCTGTGCGAGCCGATCCGGTCAGCGGCGCTCACCCCACCCGCTCACCGGTGCCCCGCGGCCGCCTCAGCTGCGCAGGAACGCGTCCCCGTGCGTGGCGATGTGACCTTCGACGGCCTGCAACGCCTGCAGGGTGGCGCGCGGGTCACCGCTGCCGCGCTGCTCGGCGAAGTAGGCCGCGCCCAGTCTCTTGAGGAGGTCGTGCCCGGCGCGCTGCGCCTGCACTTCGTCCAGCTTCTGCTTGCCCTGGGTCAGGCCCCGCTGGGCCTGTTCCTTGGCGCGGTCGAGAAAACCAGCCATGGCTGCGCTCCTGACGATCGGTACGGACGGTTCGTGCGGGCCCTGTGGGGATCAACGCCCGGGAGGATCAAGCGGTTCCCGACGATGGAATCTCCGCTCGGTCCGGTCAAGGTGCCCCGCCGGAGCCTGATCCAGTCCCACTCATTTGTGTAATGGCGCACTGACTCTCCGTCCTGGAAAGCTTTCTTCTCGCAGGTCAGAGCGTGATCGAAAGGGAGATACATGTCGGTCGAGGCAGGTTCCGAAGTCCGCGAGGGGCAGGCGCAGCCGCAGCGCAGTCTGGGCACCGCAGCCGCGCGGAACTTGGCAACCACCACCAAGTCCGCGCCGCAGATGCAGGAGATCACCTCTCGGTGGCTGCTGCGGATGCTCCCGTGGGTCCAGGTGCAGGGCGGCACGTACCGGGTGAACCGCCGGCTGAGTTACTCGGTCGGTGACGGGCGCGTCACGTTCATCAAGACCGGGGACCAGGTGCAGGTGATCCCCGCGGAGCTCGGCGAGCTGCCGGTGCTCCGCGACTACGAGGACCAGGAGGTGCTCGCCGAGCTCGCCCAGCGCTGCCGGCAGCGGGAGTTCGCGCCCGGGGAGACGCTCACATCCTTCGGGAGCCAGTCCGACGAGGTGTTCCTGCTCGCGCACGGCCGCGTGGAGAAGGTCGGCCCCGGTCCGTACGGGGACGACGCGGTGCTGGGTGTGCTCGCGGACGGCTCGTACTTCGGCGATCAGTGCCTGACCGACCCCGACTCCATCTGGGAGTACACGGCCCGGGCCGCGACAGCGGGCACCGCGCTCGTCCTGTCCCGGCAGGACGTGCTGACCCTCGCGGACCGCGTGGAGTCGCTGGCCCGGCACCTGGAGCACATCCGGTCCATCCCCGCCCAGCGGACCAACAAGTACGGCGAGGCCGCGATCGATCTCTCGGCCGGCCATATCGGCGAAGCCGTGCTGCCGGGCACGTTCGTGGACTACGAATCGGCGCCCCGGGAGTACGAACTGAGTGTCGCCCAGACCGTGCTGCGCATCCACAGCCGGGTGGCGGACCTCTACAACCAGCCGATGAACCAGACCGAGCAGCAGTTGCGGCTCACGGTCGAGGCGTTGCGCGAGCGCCAGGAGCACGAGCTCATCAACCACCGGGAGTTCGGTCTCCTCAACAACTGCGAGTACGACCAGCGGTTCCAGCCGCACGACGGAGTCCCCAGCCCCGACGACATGGACGAACTGCTCAGCAGGCGGCGCGGTTCGAAGATGTTCCTCGCCCACCCGCGGGCCATCGCCGCGTTCGGCCGTGAGTGCAGCAAGCGGGGGCTGTACCCGGACACCGTGGAGATCGCGGGGAACCACGTACCGGCGTGGCGCGGGGTACCGATCTTCCCGTGCAACAAGATCCCGATCAGTGACGCCCGTACGACCTCGATCCTCTGCCTGCGTACCGGAGAGGCGGAGCAAGGGGTCATCGGACTGCACCAGACCGGCATCCCGGACGAGATCGAGCCCAGTCTCTCGGTGCGCTTCATGGGCATCAGCGAGCAGGCGATCATCTCCTACCTGGTCACGGCCTACTACTCGGCCGCGATTCTGGTGCCGGACGCCCTGGGAGTCCTGGAGAACGTGGAAATCGGCCGCTGGCGCTAGATCTGTCCGGCGGACACGGCGCGCGGGGTGGGCCGGGGCTGACGAGTGCTGTCCCGGCCCGCTCCCGCCCGGCGGGTTCGCACCACATCGCATGTGTACGCAGATTCGCAAGGGGAGGACCGCACGTTGGCCATGACGGAAGCCACCACCGAAGGGCACGAGGCCGCAGTGCTGCTGGAGCGCACCAGGACCACCGTCAACCCCGAGCTGCGGAGCAGCATCGAGACCTTGCCCGGATCGATACGCCGTGTCGCCATGTACCACTTCGGCTGGGAGCACGCCGACGGAACACCGGCCGCGGGGCAGGCCGGCAAGGCGATCCGGCCGGCGCTCGTGCTCGCCGCGACGCAGGCGCTCGGCGGGCAGTCCCGGCCGACCGTACGGGCCGCGGCCGCCGTGGAGCTCGCGCACAACTTCACCCTGCTCCACGACGACGTCATCGACGAGGACTCGATGCGCCGGAACCGTCCGACCGCATGGACGGTCTTCGGCACCCCGGACGCGATCATCGCCGGGGACGCGATGCTCGCTCTCGCGCTCCGGCTCCTCGCCGACGATCCGCACCCCGCGGCGCCGGAGGCATCGGCTCGGCTGGCGGCCTGTGTGATCGAGTTGTGCGCGGGTCAGCAGGCGGACTGCGCCTTCGAGGAGCGGGCCGAGGTCACCCTCGACGAGTGCCTCACCATGGCCATGGCCAAGACCGGTGCCCTGCTCGGCTGTGCCTGCGCGCTCGGCGCGCTCTACGCGGGTGCCGGCCGGGAGGAGGTCGAGGCGATGGACGCCTTCGGCCGGGAGGCCGGTCTCGCCTTCCAGCTCATCGACGACCTGATCGGTATCTGGGGCGACCCCGACCACACCGGAAAACCCGCCGGCGCCGACCTGGCCGCCCGCAAGAAGTCCCTGCCCGTGGTGGCCGCGCTGACCTCGGGCACCCCGGCCGGGGCGGAGCTGGCCGCACTGTACGCCGGCCCGATGACCGCTGCGGACATCTCCCGCGCCGCGGAGGCGGTGGACCGGGCAGGTGGCCGGGACTGGGCCCAGATCCATGCCGCCGACCGGATGGCGCGCGCGGTCGACCAGCTCTCCCGGGCGGTACCGGACCTCGGCGCGGCGGGCGGGCTCCTGGCCCTGGCGGAGTATGTGACGCGCCGCACCCGCTGAACCGGCCCCAGGGCGGGGCACCGGCCGGGCCCTGGTCAACTCTAGGATCACGTACGCCAATTGTGACGGACGTGTGAGGAGAGGACTGACCATGGGGCTGGAGATACGCCAGGCGGGGGAGAGTGACCGGGCGGCACTGACCCGGCTGCTCGACGAGGCGTTCATGGACGACCCCGTCAGCGGCTGGGTCTTCCCCGACGAGGCGCACCGCCGCCGGGTGCACGGGCTCTTCCTCGGGGTGTTCGTCGATGTGGCACTGAGCGAGGGCCGGGTGGACATGGCGGCGGACGGGTCCGCGGCCGCGCTCTGGCTGCAGATTCCGGCGGGCGAGCCGGAGGGGGAGGACGACACTCCGGCCCGTATGCGCGAGACGGCCGATCCGGACAACGAGCGGGCCGAGCTGGTCGGCCGGCTGACCGGTGCGGTGCACCCGACGGCCGAGGCGCACGAGTACCTGCTGATGATCGCCGTCACCCCGGACCGCCAGGGCGAGGGGCTGGGGACGGCGCTGATCGCGCCGGTACTCGAGCGGTGCGACCGGGACGGAGTGCCCGCGTATCTGGAGGCGAGCAGCGCGCGCAGCCGCAGGCTGTACGAGCGGCTGGGCTTCGAGTTCACGGGCACGACCGTGGAACTCCCGGACGGGCCGCCCATGTGGCCGATGTGGCGCAAGCCGCAGGGCTGACCACTCCGGCCCCGGCCCTCAAAGGCCTTGCGGAACCACTGCACTCGGAGCACTATGAGTGCAGTGGTTAACCGACGCGGAGGATTCGGCTTGCGAAAGCTCACGTACTACATCGCCATCTCCATAGACGGCTTCATCGCCGGCCCCGAGGGCGAGGTCGACGGCTTCCCCCAGAGTGAGGAGTACACGCAGTACACCCGGACGGAGTACCCGGAGACGCTGCCGACGCACGTCCGCAGGATGCTCGGCTGGGACGACGCGGAGAACGTGCAGTTCGACACCCTGGTGATGGGGCGTGGCACCTACGACCCCGCCCTGGAGATCGGTATCACCGATCCGTACGCACACATCCGCACCTACGTCGCCTCCCGCAGCATCGAGAAGTCCCCCGACCCCGCGGTGGAGATCATCTCCGGCGATCCGGTCGCCAAGGTCCGCGAGCTCAAGCAGGAGGAGGGGCTCGGGATCTACCTCGCCGGCGGCGCCGACCTCGCGGGACAGCTCATCGACGAGATCGACGAGCTGCACGTCAAGACGTACCCGATCGTCCTCGGCTCCGGCATCCCGCTGTTCCGCACCGGCTTCGCTGTCACCGGATTCGAGGTCCGCTCCAGCCGCGTCTTCGACAACGGCCTGATCTTCACGCAGTACACCAGGAAGCCGTAACCCCACACCTCGCGGGCGTCTTACCCGTACGCCGAGAAAATGCGGCCCGCCCTGTCGAGAATGGACCGACGGCTCCGACGTCCCATGCGAGAGCCCCCACCGGGCAACGAGCAGAAGGAGTGACAGGCCATGAAGTACATGCTGATGGTTCTCGGGAAGCAGGCCGACTACGACGCCATGGGCGGCGCACCGAGCGAGGGCAGCCCCGCATGGACCGAGCAGGACCTCAAGGCGATGTTCGACCACATGGGAGCGCTGAACAACGACCTCGCCGAAGCCGGGGAGCTGGTCGACGCGCAGGGCCTGGCCGAGCCCAAGCAGGCCCGCCTCGTCACCGCCGCCGGCGACGGCACGCCGGTCGTGACCGACGGGCCGTACGGGGAGACCAAGGAAGTCCTCGCCGGCTACTGGATCATCGACGTCCCGGACTTCGCACGGGCCGCCGAGATCGCCGCACGCGCCTACCAGTGCCCGCTGCCGGAGGGCGCCCCGAACTACCCGGTCGTCGTACACCCCGTGGGGGAACCCGGCGGGACCGAGATGTGAGGAGCGATCCCTCCACGCCGACCGAGGACCTGCTGCGCCGGCTGGCGCCGCAGGTCCTCGGCGCGCTGGTACGCCGGTACGGACACTTCGACACCGCCGAGGACGCCGTACAGGAGGCACTGCTCGCCGCCGCGCAGCAGTGGCCCGAGCGGGGCAGGCCGGAGAACCCGCGCGGCTGGCTGATCAAGGTCGCCTCCCGCCGGCTCGTCGACCAGCTGCGCAGCGACGAGGCACGCAGGCGGCGCGAGGAGACGGCCGCGGCGATGACCCCGCGCGACGAGTTCGAGACCCCGCCGCCCGGCGAGAGCCGCGCCCCGTCCGAGGACGACACGCTCGCGCTGCTGTTCCTGTGCTGCCACGCCGAACTGCCGCCGCCCGCCCGGATCGCGCTCACCCTGCGGGCCGTCGGCGGCCTGACCACCGCCGAGATCGCTCGCGCCCACCTGGTGCCCGAGGCGACGATGGCCCAGAGGATCAGCCGGGCGAAGAAGCGCGTCAAGTCCTCGGCAGTGCCGTTCGGCATGCCGCCGCCGGAGGAGCGCGCGGAGCGGCTGGCGGCCGTACTCCAGGTGCTGTACCTGATATTCAACGAGGGCTACACCGCCACCTCGGGCCCGGAACTGCTCCGCGGCGACCTCGCCGCCGAGGCGATCCGGCTCACCCGCGCCGTCCACCAACTCCTCCCCGCCGACGGCGAAGTGGCCGGCCTGCTCGCCCTGATGCTGCTCACCGACGCACGCCGCCCGGCCCGGACCGGCCCCGACGGCTCGCTCGTCCCGCTGGCCGAGCAGGACCGCGAGCGGTGGAACCGGGCCGCCATCGACGAGGGAGTCGCCCTGGTCACCGACGCGCTCACCCGCACCCGGCTCGGCCCGTACCAGCTGCGGGCCGCGATCGCCGCCGTGCACGACGAGTCGGAGCGGGCCGAGGACACCGACTGGGCGGAGATCCTCGCCCTGTACGAAGTACTCCTGCGGCTCGCGCCCGGTCCGATGGAGAGCCTGAACCACGCGGTCGCGGTCGCGATGGTGCACGGGCCGGAGGCGGGACTCGCCCTGCTCGCCACCCTGGACCAGGACGAACGGCTGGCCGGGCACCACCGGCTCGACGCCGTGCGCGGCCACCTGCTGGAGATGGCGGGCGAGCCGGCCGCGGCCCGCGCTGCCTACGCGCGAGCCGCGGGGCGGACGCTGAGCCTGCCGGAGCGCCGCTATCTGCTGGGGCGGGCGGCACGGCTGGCCTGAGCCGTCCGTACAGTGGCGGCAGCCGTGCACGAACCTCCCGACACCTTCACGAAGGCAGGCACCGATGAACGTGGGCGCTGTGGCAGCGGACTTCGAGCTTCCGGACGAGACGGGCACGCCCCGGAGGCTGAGTGAACTGCTCGCCGACGGACCGGTCGTGCTCTTCTTCTACCCCGCCGCGATGACACCGGGATGCACAGCCGAGGCCTGTCACTTCCGCGACGTCGCGGGCGAGTTGAAGGCGCAGGGCGCCCAGCCGGTCGGTATCAGCGGTGACTCGGTGCAGACGCAGGCCGAGTTCGCGGACAAGCACTCCCTCGGCTACCCGCTGCTGGCGGACCCGGAGGGAGCAGTGCGCGAACAGTTCGGCGTCAAGCGCGGTTTCAGCCTGGCCCCCACCAAGCGCGTCACCTTCGTGATCGACACCGACCGGCGGGTGCTGGAGGTCGTCAAGAGCGAGCTGCGGATGAGCGTCCACGCGGACCGCGCACTGGAGGCACTGCGCCGCCGCGCCAAGGCCTGACGGTCCGCCGCGCCAAGGCCTGACAGTAAGGAACACGCCACAGGGGCGGATTGCGCCCCTGTGCCTCCTGCATCGACCAGTACCCCCTTGCGTCCTCCTACCAGGGCGCGGCCCGCCACAAGTACGAAGGCGACGCGTACAAGGACGACTACTCGGTCCGCTACATCGACCGGGACGAGAACCAGGAAGCCGGACGCCGGCTCGGCGCCTGGTACGAGAACGACCGCATCCTCGACTGGGACGCCTACGTCATCAGCATCGGTGACTGACTCTCCGTCGCCGACAGACGCCTGAGCCGGCGGGGCCGGCCGTGCTGCGGCCGGCCCCGCCCGTCAGTTCGCTCAACTCGCCCCGGCGGACAGCCGCCACACCTGCGCCAGACAGAACTGGTCGACGCCCGCCAGCTCCTGTTCGTGCCCGGCCGGCGTCTCCACCTCACCGCCGCCCGGGAACGGCGAATGGAAGGTCCCCGGCGAGGTCCCAGCCGCCGTCCACCGTGTGGATGCCGAGTTCCCCGCTGGGCAGCTCCACCTCCGCCTCCGCACTGCCCGACCATCGGGCCGGATCGGGGGGCGGCGCGGTGGTCCAGCTCTCCAGCCGGACCCGCACATCGACCACCGCCGACGGGCACTGCAGATACGCCATCCCCCGAGCGACCTGGATCCAGCTGCCGCTGGGCGCATCGGGGGTGTGGGTGTCCGCGAGACAGGCCTCGTCCACCAGACCCCAGGTCCCGTAGTCGATGGCCGTCTCGACCTCGGCCGATCCGATCAGTCTCGCCATGCCCGCCCCTCCCCGGCGCTCGGCGGTCACTCCGTACTCATCAGGACACGGTCACCGCCACGCTACACAGGGAGAACAAGACCGCACCCGGTCCGTCATGGACGCCGTAGGCGGCGCCCTGCGGGCCGGGTGCGGGATGAGCAGGGTGACCTGCGGGGATCTTCCTCGTGGGCTGCTGACCTGGCCTTTTGCTGATGGCTGGCGATGGGGTACGACGGTCGTGATTGCGTGTCCTGCGGACTGTGTGCGGACTGGGAGGAGGCGCCGGGCGGGGCACACCCACAGGCGCCACAACATCCCCTGATGCGTGTGCAATTCTTATCGCCTTACGAGTATCCGGGGGTGAGGGTGTTACACCATCGTGGGCTCATGGCCAGTGCGTCCGTCGTCGCGGGTGTGGTGGTAAGCGTCTGTGTGAATCTGATGACTGATCAGTGGAGCCTCTCGTTGATCGGTGCCACCGTGGCGTGCGCTCTCGTCTGGGCCACCCTTGAGTTCGTGCGCTCACGCGACGAGGGTGCTGCCCAGCAGATCGCGGTGCGCGTGCGCGCCACGAATGGAGGGCGGATCGCCGACTCTCCAACCCATGTCGCGGCGGCCGCTTCCCGCTCCACTGTCGACAGGTCCGCAGAGGGAGGCACCATCGAGGCAAGCGCCGTAAGGGTGAGCCGCGACGCCCAGGTCACCCAGCATGCCTCCGGCGGAGGGACAGTCAGCGGCAGCGACATCACCGTTCACTGAGGGGGAGCACAGCGATGAACCACATGGGCATGTCGCTGTTGGGGCGCGAAGACGAGACGGCGGAATTCGAAGCGTTCCTCCAGGGTGACGATCGAGTGCTTCTCTATTGGGGTGTGGCGGGCCAGGGGAAGTCCACTCTGGTCAAACACCTCGCCGCGTGCTGTCCGAAGGACGGATACGTCGTGGACCTCGAGTACACGGCCGGTCGGCGGAACCCATCCTCTGACTCCGCGGACGCCGCTCGGGAGCTTCTGGACGAACTCGCCGAGGTTTTAGGTGGGTGGTGCGGGACCGGCACCCCCGCCTACCGCCGTGCGGCGGACCGGGCCGACGCCGACGAACAAGCGCTGCTCACCCGCAACATCACGCTGAAGGCGACGATGACCGCCCGGGGCAACTCGTCGATCGTCGACTCGCCGGTCTCCCTGAGCGCTGGCAGCATCACGGAGCCGCTGGCGAACCTCCGGGCGCTAAACAGGTCAAAGCTGGTGCGGGCGTTGTGTGACGACCTGCGGAAGGCGGACCTGTCGGGTCGGGTCCTGTTCGTGGACACCACCGAGCGTCTCTACTACCTCGACGAGGTCGCCTATTTCGAGGCCAGCGGAGGAGCCCGGGGCGCAGACGAGATCGGTCATTGGTTCGCCAATCGCTTTGTCCCCCACCTCCTGAGCGGCGCGAAGGGGCTGAAACTGGTGCTCGCCGGCCGTGAGGAGGTGCCGATGAAGTCCGGAATCCGTTGCCGGCGTAGGGAGCTGCGGAACTGGTCCTCGACCGATAGCGACGCCTATCTGGCCTCGCGCGGTCAAGAAGTTGACGGGTTCCAGCAGGCCGTGTACCGCCTGTGCAAGGGCCACCCCGGTTGGACCAGCATGCTTAGCGACACCGCGGCGATCCTCGACTGGGGCGAGATCGACCTCTTCGAGCTTGAACGAATAGCTCGTGACCGCCCCGCCGAGGAGTGGCTTCCCCGCGTGTTCCTGAGCCGCATCCCTGAACCCAGGAGAGCCGTCGTCGTCGCTGCGGCGACCCTGAGGTCGGTGGTCAAGGAGGCCATCACTGCGGTGCTGGCGAAGGCCCCGCAGGACGAGCAGTGGTTCGAGAGCCTCACCGCGTACTCGTTCGTCCAGTTGCGCAGGGCTCACCGGCAGAGGCCGTCGTGGCACATCCACCCACTGGTCCGAGGCGCCATCCTCAGCCACCTCGGGGGTCAGGAGCCGCTGCGGCTCATGGAATGGCATGGGCGTGCGGCCGCCTACTTCTCCCGCTCGGGTGATCTGGAGAACGAGCTGTACCACCGGTTCTGCTCCGGCGACACGAGCAAGGAAGGGGAGTGGCACCGCCTCTTCCAGTCGGCGAACCTGGCATGTGACTACGACTCCGGCCTTAGAGTAATTGAGCTCGTCACCGCCCACGAGGTCCGCGAGGGCCTCCTCCGCACGAGGCCAGGCTTGTTGAGCCACGCCCTGACGCTCAGGTCCGACATCTCCCTCCACCAAGGTCGGTTGGACGACGCCGTCATCGAGGCCGAACAGGCACTCCGGATCGCCCGCGAGGAAGACCTCGCGCGAGAGGAGGCCAAGGCTCTGTTCCTCCTTGGGTGCGTGTCGCAGCGGCGGAGCGAGCTCACGAGAGCGAAGGAGCTCTTGAGCCAAGCCTTCGATATCTGCCTGGCCACCGGTGATACCCAGAACGGGGCGAACTGCCAGTTGCACCTGGGATCCGTCGCGGCCCGACAGGCCGACTACGTCACGGCCTCCAAGTGCTTCAGCGTTGCCGCGAAACTCTACGAGGAACTCGGGGACGTACTGGGGGAGGGCAACGTCCATTGGGAGCACGGCACCGCGCTGCGCAGGGTTGGCCGGTACGGCGAGAGCAGGAAGGCACTGCGCCTAGCCGTCCGAAAGTACCGCGGCCTCGGCTTCAGACTCGGCGTAGCCAATGCCCTGCGGGAGGAAGGAGGGATCTACCTACGCGAGGGACGCGCGCAGGAGAGCCGGAACGCGCTCCACGAGGCACTCAGTCTCTACCGGGAGATCGGCGACCGGCTCGGCGAGGCCGCGTGTCGGGCGGAACTGTCCTTCCTGGAGCTAACTGATGGCGATGCGGATGCGGCCCACGGATCGCTGCGCGATGCCGCATCCTTGTACGCCTCCATCGGCAACGAGCTCGGCGTGGCCGACACGAACTTGCTGAGCGCCCAAGTGCTCGCCCACCAAGGGGCTCTCGACGAGGCGCTGGTACATGTGAGCCGCGCCTCGACTGCGTATGGGCACCTTGAGAGCCGTTTGGGCAAGGCCAACTGTCTTCTGCTCTCCGGTGTGGTCATGATGATGAAGGGCGCGCTGTCCGAGGCGAACGTCAGCCTGGCCAGAGCGGTCCGGGCTTTCCGGGAGATCGGAAACGCCCAAGGGGAGCGGTTGGCACTGGGTGAGCGTTCACGTGTGGCGGTTCTGGAACAGGACGGAGATCTGGCTGTCCGTCTGGCCAGACGTGCCTTGCACGTCTCGTCGTTCATGGGCAGCAAGGTAGCCATGGCCGAGAGCATGATGGCTCTGAGCGCCGCAGAACTCGCCAAGGGCAGGACGACGGAGGCGGTGCGCGTCTTCGGGGCCAGTTGTGCCCTCTTTGAGGAACTCGGGATCGAGAACCAGGCTCAGAAGGTCAGCGGCATGATCCTCCTTTCCGCCGCGGCGCAGTAGAGCCTCTTCCAAAAGTCTGCGGGTGGGCTACCGCTCCTCAGTAGACGTGCAGTCGTCATCGAGGCCGGCATCGTCCTGGTGATCGCCACCAAACGCCCGGCGGCGTGCGACACCGCCGACGCCTCAGCCTGGCGCAGAACCGGCCAGGTCGAGCCGTGCGGCGCCGTCTCGGGGTCGCACGGATGGAGAACTACAAGATCCTCCGGGATTGTCGGCAGTGTGACGACGGCCTCCACCACGCCGTCCAGGCCGTCGCCTGGATGTGCAACCCTGCCCTCACTCTATGATCGACGAACCCGCGAACGGTCGCTCCGCTGCCCGCCCACAGACTTCTGGAACAGCTTCAGCCACGGTTCGGGCGATACGCGGGGCCAGCGATTGGGAGCCTTGTAGCTCTGCAACCATCTCGGGCCTGCGGCAGGCGCGGTGCCCCAGGCCGTCAGGTGGGTTACTGAGGCTGAACTCGTGGAGTCGTATGGGCTGACGGCTCGTCGCCCGTGCGGTATCACCGGGGCATGCGGTATCCACAAGGGGGCGGGCTGACCGCCGAACGGCAGCAGTTCCGCGAGGAGTTACGGCTCAAGGCGGCTGAGAGGTTCGCCCAGGGCGAGGCGAGCTCGGTGATCGCCAAGGACCTGCGGGTTAGCGTCCGCTCGGTGCAGCGATGGCGGCGGGTGTGGGACGACGGCGGTCCGCGGGCTCTGCGGTCACAGGGGCCGGCGTCGCTGCCGCGGCTGAGCGAGAAGCAGTTCGCCCAACTGGAGGCGGAACTGACCAAGGGGCCGGCCGCGCACGGCTGGGAAGACCAACGCTGGACCCTGAGCCGTGTGAAGACGGTGATTGGTCGGCGCTTCCACCTGACCTACACGATCCAGTGTCGGCGTACGGCCTTAGCTCCCCAGTTGTGTACAGACGAACGTCCCCAGACGTCAGGCCACTTCGGTCTCTCGCT